>JANNFE010000236.1:0-1737 GCA_031379415.1 Betaproteobacteria bacterium
CGCCCGGCGCGGTGCAGTTCGCGCACGCAGGCCATCGCGGCCAGGATGCCGAGGCGACCGTCGTATTTGCCGCCGTTGCGCACCGTGTCGTAGTGCGAGCCGGTGAGCAGGCGCCTGGCCGAGGCATCGCTGCCGTGGTAGATGCCGACGACGTTGCCGACGGCGTCGATGCGCACGTCGTCGAAGCCGCAGTCTTCGCGCATCCAGTGCGACAGGCGCTGGGCGCAGGCACGGTGGGCGTCGGTCAGGTAGGTGACGGTGAGCTGGCCTTGTTCGGCATAACCCGGGTCGGTGAATTCGGCCAGGCGCTCGGACCAGTCCCAGACCTTGTTGCCGAGTTCGGGCGTGGTGCCGAACTTGTCGTTCAAGCGGATCTCGGCAATGCGGTGGATGTTGCGCAGTGCTTCGGCGAGTTCGAAGTCGGGGTGGTTGGTCAGCCGCCGCGCGAAGGTGGCGATGATCTGCTGGCGCGGCAGGCCCAGGCCACGCGGGCCACGCACCGCCATCACGAAGGGGAAGCCGAACTTGGCGTTGTAGTCGGCGTTGAGTTGGCGGATGCGCGCCAGGTCTTCGGGTGTGCAGTTGGTCAGGCCCGCCTTGAGCTGTTCGTTGCTCGACTCGGCGGTCAGCGACTTCGCCTCCATCGCCTTGCCTGCCAGTTCCGGGTGAGCACGCACCAGGGCGAGCTGGGCGGCGCGGTCGGCCTGTGTGACCGCCTGCGCCAGCGCGTGTTTCATCTGGGCGAGCGAGGCGAACGGCCGTTGCGCCAATGCGCCCTCGGCCACCCAGGGCGAGTGTTCGTACAGGCCGTCGAGCAGCGCCAGCGCCTCGGCGGCGCTGGCCCGGTTGAGTTGGTCGAGAGTCAGGGGCATGGTGGATCCTGGTGTGGCTGTCGTTCAGGCCGCGACGGGTGTCGGCGGCGCCGGGTGCGTCTGCTGCCAGTGGCGCGCCACGTCGATGCGCCGGCAGATCCAGACGCCGTCGTGGCCCTGGATGTGGTCGAGAAAACGTTGCAGGCCGCGAAACCGCGCCGGCCGGCCGAGCAGGCGGCAATGCATGCCGATGTTGAGCAGCTTCGGGCGGTCGTCGCCGTGCGGGTCGCCTTCGGCATAGAGCACGTCGAAGGCGTCGCGCAGGTAGGTGAAGAAATGCTCGCCGGTGTTGAAACCCTGCATCGACGCGAAGCGCATGTCGTTGGTGTCGAGCGTGTAGGGCACGATCAGACGCTGCACCGTGCTGCCGTCGCTCCTTTGCACAGGCATCCAGAACGGCAGGTCGTCGCCGTAGTAGTCGCTGTCGTATTCGTAGCCGCCCTGGTCGGCGACCAGGCGCTTGGTGTTGGGGCTGTCGCGCCCGGTGTACCAGCCCAGCGGCCACTGGCCCTTCGTCATGTCGCGGATGATCTGGGTGCCGATCTCGATGTGGCGGCGTTGCTGGAGCAGAAACACGAGATCGCCTGCCACAGCTGGCGCTGGATCCACTACCAGCACATGAGCGAATCGCGCGAACGGAGGCACATCGAAATTGGCACCAAGATCATTCGCGACATGACCGCAGGCCAGTGGCCGCTCGGCTGGTACACCGGCCGCGACAGCCCCAACACCAAGCGCCTCGTGGCCGACCACGGCGGCTACGAGTACGACAGCGACTACTACGGTGACGACCTGCCCTTCTGGATGCCGGTGGCCAAGAGCGACGGCGCGACGATGCAGCGCCTGATCGTGCCCTACACGCTGG
>JANNFE010000247.1:0-4052 GCA_031379415.1 Betaproteobacteria bacterium
GTCGAGCATCGGACCATGCTAGCCCGGGCGCGGGTTACTTCAGGTGCTTGGCGAGGAAGGCTTCGACGCGGCGGTAGAAGTCGAAGCGGTTCTCGTCGTAGAAGAAGCCGTGGCCTTCTTCCGGGTAGCGCACCCACTCCACGTTCTTGCCCGCCTTGCGCAAGGCGGCGAGCATGATCTCGGCGTTTTCGATGGGCACCCGCCGGTCGCGCGCGCCATGCACCAGCAGCAGCGGCGCCTTGATCCGGTCGGCCTTGTCCACCGCGGAGCTGGCCGCCAGCAGTTCGGCGTCTTTCACCCTGTCACCCAGCGTCACGGGCAAGCTGAATCCGCGGCCCTCCCGGCTGATGTCGGACCAGTGGAAGTCGTACATGTTGCGCGGGTCGGAGACCGCTGCAAAGGCGACGCCGCAGCGATACTGATCGGGGTCGCGCACGAGCCCGATCAGCGTCGAGTAGCCGCCGTAACTGCCGCCCATGATGCACACGCGCGACGCATCCACCCACCCTTGCTTGACGGCGAAGCGCAGGGCATCGGTCACGTCGTCCTGCATCGCGCGGCCCCACTCCTTGAAGCCGGCGCGGTAGTGCCGCTCGCCATAGCCACGGCTGCCGCGGAACTCGGGCTCGATGACGACGTAGCCGCGTGAGGCCAGGAATTGCGCCTCGTTGCGCCAGGCCCAACGCTCGACGCCACGGAGATTGGGCCCGCCATGCACCACCACCACGGCCGGCATCGGCTTCGCCGCCGGGGCAAGCGCTGCCAGCGGCCGCGTCACCCACACCGGCAGCTCTGCATTGTCACGCGCCTTGATGCGGTGGAACTCCAGCGGCGCCATGCGCGTCGGCGGGATGTCGGGCCGTGCCTCGCCAAGCAGCTGCCACTTGTTCTCTTGCGGGCGCCACATGACGAAGCTGCCCGGGTCGCGGTCGGAGTAGGTGTAGACCATCACGAGCTTGGTGTTCCCGCAGTCCTGGCACCAGATGTAGTTGACGTTGTCGGGGAACTTGGCGTCGACCTTCTCCTGCAGGGCCTTCATCACTGGCGAAAACCACACCGCGTTGGTGGCGTCGGTGGTCACGCTCAGGCCGAGCACGCGGCCGGTGGCCGGGTCTGCGCGCACGCTGGGGATGCTGCTGAAGCCGGGGGTCGCGAGCAGGGCGGTCGCCGAGGGCCTGCCCGCGGCAAAGTCGAAGCGCTTGAGCTCCAGCGAGCCCGTGGCGTCGACGGTGCTGACCACCAGTTCGTCGTCGCCGTCGACGTAGCGCGGGATCCAGGGCTGCTCGAACACCGGCGCCTTGCTGAGTTCGCGCCACTCGCCCTTGGTGTCGGCCCACCAGGTCGTGACCACGCCATCCTTGGTATGGCGCGCGACGCGCGCGCGGCCCTTGGCGTCGAAGGTCCAGCTGTCGGCGCGCGGGCCGCCGTCGAGCAGCGTGCGCACACGGCCCGTGCTGACGTTGATCACGCGCGGCGTCACGTGCGAGAACTCGCGCCGCACGTCCCAGTGCCACTGCCCGACGATGATCTCGTTGCTGCCCGGCGCACCGAGTGCCAGGAACAGGTGATCGGGATCGAGATAGCGCTGGCGCTTCATTGGATCCTCGTTCTCGTACTCGCGGTTGATTAGCAGCCGCGAGCTTGAGCCATCGCGACGCAGTGCCACGAGCCCAGTGCCCTCACGTTCGAAGCTGCGGTCGCTGGGGCTGATGACGCTGAAGACCAGCCAGTCGTCGCTGACCCACCTGAACCAGACCACGTCGTCCTTGGGCGAGGCTTCGATGAAGCGCGGCGGCTCCTTGCCTTCCAGGTCGAACATCTGGAAGCCGATGCGACGGCCCGGCACGCTGGTGAGCGCGGCCATCCAGCGGCCCGAAGGCGAGAGCTCGGCGTCCTGCAGCTTGGCGGGCGCGAAGAAAGCCTCCACCGGCAAGGGGCCGGCACCCGCCGGCTGCTGCGCCACGGCCGCGCAGCAGCAGCCCAGCACCAGAAGCGCCACCATGCCGCGCTTCCGCTTGTGATCGATCCATGACATCACGAAGTCTCCCTGGTCTGGAACGGCGCACATCTTGCCGCAGTTTTGCCGGCCGGCTGTCAGCGCAGGTGCTTGGCCAGAAAGGCCTCCACGCGCCACCAGTGGTCGAGCAGGTTCTGCCGCTTCGCGAAGCCGTGGCCCTCGTCGACTTACTTCACCCACTCGCAGTCCTTGCCGTGCTTCTTCAGCGCGTCGCCCATCGTCTGCGGGAGAAGGACGCGGCGGCCCTCGCCGTCGAGCTCGGACCAGTGGAAGTCAAAACGGTGCCGCGGGTCGGCCACTGCGGCGTGTGCGGTGCCGCAGCGATAGAGGTCGGGCTCCTTGGCCACGCTCATCAACGTGGCATAGCCGCCGTAGCGGCTGCCCATGATGCAGGCACGGCTGCCATCTGCCCAGCCCTGCGCAGCGGCGTGGCGGAAGGCGCCGGTGATGTCGTCGATCATGCCGGCGCCCCACTGCTTCCAGCCCACCTTGTAGTGCTGGTGGCCGTAACCCAGGCTGCCGCGAAACTCGGGTTCGCCGACAAGGTAGCTGCGCCCCGGCGTCCCCGCCTGAGACGGTGCCACGCAGGTTCGGGCCGCCGTGCACCACCACCACGGCCGGTGGCGGCGGTCTTCCCGGCCGCAGTTGCCGGCGCGTCACCCACAGCGGCAGGTCGCGGCCGTCGTGCGCACGGATGCGATGGAATCCCAGCCGCGCCACGCGCGGCCCTTCGATGTCGGGCCGCACGGCGTCCAGCAGCTGCCACGGGTCTTCGGGGGCACGGTAGAGCAGGGAATGACCGGGGCCGGGGCCGGTGTCGGCGTGGCTGTGGACCGGCACGACTCGCGGCTTGTCGCAGGAACGGCACTGCAACCTGTTGGCGCGGCCGGGCAGGTGCGCGTGCACGCGGTCCTGCACGGCCTTCATCGTGGGCGAGAACCCCTCGGTGCTGGTGGCGTCAAGCGTCAGGTCAACGCTGATCATCGGGCCGCCACGCACTTCACGCCGCGGCGCCCCGCCGGTGCTGAAGCCCGGCGTCGTGAGCAGCGGTGTGACGGCCGGCCGGCTGGCTGGCGGCAAAGTCGAAACGGCTCAACCCGGTGCAGGCCTGGGCGTCGAAGGTCACGACGAAATGCCCCTGACCGTCTTCGACGGAGGCCTGGCTCCCAGGCCGGGTCGAACAGTGAAGTGCGGCCGATCTCGCGTGCCGGTATCGTCGTCGTAGACGATGCGCGACTTGCCGCTACTGATGTCCACCGCGCGCGGCCTGGTGTGCATGTGTTCGCCGGCGGCGCTGTAGCAGGCGTAACCGAGCAGCACCTCCAGCGTGCCGGGTCTGCCCAGTGACACCAGCGAGGCGCTGCCGAGGTCGCGGTCGATGAGCCGGTGCAGGTCACTGCCGTCGCGCCGCATCGCCAGCAGACCAGGCCCGCGGTAGACACCCCGCAGGCGTTCTTCGTCTCGCAGCGAGAACAGTAGCCAGTCCTCGTTGACCCATTGCAAACTTGCCACGTCGTCGCGTGGGCGAGGCCTGAATGAGGCGCGGCGGCTGCTCACGCTGCAGGTCGATCATCTGCAGCCCAACGCGGCCAATCGGTTCGGCCACCAGTGCTGCGGCCCGGCGGCCCGATGGGGACAGGCTGGCCTGCCGCAGTGCCGGCCGCGCGGAGAAGCGCTGCAGCTGCAGAGGCGATGTGGTCGGGGGCGCCGAAGCAGGCGCGGGCGGCAGCGCCTGCGCCCGCAGGGGCCCCAGGCATGCCCCCACCCACCAACCGCCGCGAGCCGCCCATCGCCATGCCCTACACAGCAGGCGATGTCCCTGTTGTCGCGATGTTGAGCCAGCAGATCCTCTCAGGCTTGAAGTGCGCGAACCCGGACCCAGGTATGCGGGCGGGGTAGCATCCCCCGCAGCCCAGGAGGACTTGCCCATGCGTTCCATCACCACCGGCCTTGCCGCCCTGTCTGCCACGCTGGCCCTGTCGGGTTGCGGCTACAACGACTTCCAGCGCCTGGACGAACAGGTCAAGGCCGGCTG
>JANNFE010000255.1:0-21896 GCA_031379415.1 Betaproteobacteria bacterium
CCGGCCGGTCGGGCGCGCGCGACAGCGCCAGGCCCAGCGCCGTGAGCAGGAGCAGCACGCCGACGATGCGCAGGATGAGGTTGCTCATGCTGCGGCCGTGGCCGCGGACGGGCTCAGCGCATCTCGCTCGCCCAAGAAGACGCAGCGGTCCTGCCATGCGGCCGGGAAGTCGCTGAATTTGCCGAGGCCCCCCGCGAGCGCGCCTTCGAAGGCCCCAGCGGCCACATCGAACGCATGGCGTCTGTCCAGCACCGCCACGCGACGGCCGTCATCACACCGGCCAGCGACAGATCGATGCCCTCTGGCGGCCCCTGCTTCCTGCAGGACATCAGCGGCGTCGAGATCGACGAAACGGTAGGCGGCAGCCATCAGGACCGGGAACGTGAGCAAGAGAGGATTGTAGGGAGGGGACTGCTGCGCCGCCTGGTCGTGACGCCCGACCGCGCGTCGAACGGCTCGCAGAGGCAGCTGGTCTTTCCCTTCGTCTGGCGCAGCAAGCACGCACAGCCCGGGCCTGCCGGGGCCCGGTCCCTAGAATGCTGGCATGCCCTTCGTCCACCTGCGCACCCACACCGAATTTTCCGTCGTCGACGGCACCCTGCGCATTGCCGACGCCGCCGCCGCGGCGCTTGCCGATGGCCAGCCGGCGCTGGCCATCACCGACCTCAACAACCTCTTCGGCGCCGTCAAGTTCTACAAGGCCTGCCGCGAGAACGGCGTACAGCCGCTCATCGGCGCTGACCTCATCATGGAACCCTTGCCCGGTGTCTCGGGGGCCGAGAAGCAGGCCAGCCGCCTGCTGGTGCTGGTGCAGACGACACAGGGCTACCTGAACCTGTGCGAACTGCTGGCGCGCGGCTGGGTCAGCAATGCCCAGCGCGCGCAGGCCTGGATCAAGTGGGAGTGGCTGGACACGCTGGGCAGCGGTCTCATCGTGCTGTCGGGCGCTGACCAGGGTGTCGTGGGCCAGGCGCTGCTCGCGGGCGACACGGAGCGCGCGCAAGCCGCGGCGCAGCGGCTGAGGGCGCTGTTCCCGGGCCGCTTCTACATCGAGCTGCAGCGCGCCGGCCTGCCCACGCATGAAGCCCATGTGCACGCCGCCGTGCCGCTGGCCGCCGCGCTGGGCCTGCCGGTGGTGGCCACGCACCCGGTGCAGTTCCTGGCAGCCGATGACTTCGACGCCCACGAGGCGCGGGTCTGCATTGCCGAAGGCGAGACGCTGGCCAACCCGCGGCGCATCAGGCGCTTCACGCCAGACCAGTACTTCAAGACGCAGGCCGAGATGGCCGCGCTGTTCGCCGACCTGCCTTCGGCCATCGCCAACAGTGCGGCCATCGCGCGCCGCTGCGCGCTGCAGCTGGTGCTGGGCAAGCCGCAACTGCCCGACTTCCCCACGCCGCTGGTGGACGGCCAGCGCATGCCCATCGAGGCCTACTTCCGGCTGGCCTCGCACGAAGGGCTGGAGAAGCGCCTGGCTGCGCTTTACCCCGACGCCGCGCGCCGCGAGGCTGAGCGCCCGCGCTTCGTGGAACGTCTGGAGTTCGAGCTGAACACCATCGTGGCGATGGGCTTCCCGGGCTACTTCCTCATCGTGTCGGACTTCATCGTCTGGGCCAAGCAGAACGGCTGCCCGGTGGGGCCGGGCCGCGGCTCGGGCGCTGGTTCGCTGGTGGCCTATGCGCTCTTCATCACCGACCTCGACCCACTGCAGTACAAACTGCTCTTCGAACGCTTCCTGAACCCGGAACGCGTGTCGATGCCCGACTTCGACATCGACTTCTGCCAGGCCAACCGCGACCGCGTGATCGAATACGTCAAGGCCAAGTACGGCCGCGACGCGGTGAGCCAGATCGCCACCTTCGGAACACTCGCCAGCAAGGCCGCGCTGCGCGACGTGGGGCGCGTGCTGGGCATGGGCTACGGGCACGTGGACAGCGTGGCCAAGCTGGTGCCGGGGCTGCCGGGCAAGACCTACACACTGGCCCCCCTGCCCAAACCCCCGGCCAAGCCCGATCCTGGCTTGATCTACGTGCGCAAGGAAGTACCCGAGCTGGAACAGCGCGAGGCGGCCGAAGAGGAGGTGGCCGAACTGCTGAGCCTGGCCACCCGTGTCGAAGGCCTGGTGCGCAACGTCGGCATGCATGCCGGTGGCGTGCTCATCGCGCCGGGCAAGATCACCGACTTCTGCCCGCTCTACCAGCAGCCCGGCAGCGACAGCGCGGTGAGCCAGTACGACAAGGACGACGTCGAGGCCATCGGCCTGGTGAAGTTCGACTTTCTGGGCCTGGCCACGCTGACCATCCTGGAACTCGCCAAAGCCACCATCCGTGCCCGCCGCCCGGGGCGCGAGAACTTCGACTACGAGAGCCTGCCGCTGGACGACGCCCGCGTCTACAAGCTCTTCAGCGACGGTCTCACCGAAGCCGTGTTCCAGTTTGAAAGCCGCGGCATGCAGGGCATGCTGCGCGAAGCGCGGCCGACGCGGCTGGAAGACCTGTTCGCCATGAACGCCATGTTCCGCCCGGGGCCGATGGAGAACATCCCCAGCTTCTGCGCGCGCAAGAACGGCAAGGAGGACATCACCTACCCGCATCCGCTGCTGGCCCCGGTGCTGGACGAGACCTACGGCATCTTCGTCTACCAGGAACAGGTGATGCTGGCCGCGCAGGTGCTGGCCGGCTATTCGCTGGGCGGCGCCGACATCCTGCGCAAGGCCATGGGCAAGAAGAACGCCGAGGAGATGGCGCGCCAGCGTGGCATCTTCCGCGCAGGCGCGGCGCAAAAGGGCATTGCCGCCGAGAAGGCCGAAGAGGTCTTCGACCTGATGGAGAAGTTCGCGGGCTACGGCTTCAACAAGAGCCATGCCGCTGCGTACTCGCTGCTGGCATACCACACGGCCTGGATCAAGGTGCATTGCACGGCGGAGTTCTATGCCGCCAACATGACGATCGAAGCCGACAACACCGACAAGCTCAAAGTGCTGCTGGCCGACGCCAAGCTCTTCGGCGTGAGCTTCCTGGCGCCCGACATCAACCGCGGCACGCACCGCTTCGAGCCTGTCGACGACAGGACGGTGCGCTATGGCCTGGGCGCCGTGAAGGGCACGGGGCAGGGCGCCATCGAGGCCATCGTCGCAGCGCGTGAAGGGCGTGATGGTGCGGGCGGCGGGCCTTTCCGCAGCCTGTTCGACTTCTGCGCCCGCGTCGACCGCAAGGCCGTCAACAAACGCGCCGTGGAAGCGCTGGTCAAGGCCGGCGCCTTCGACGCGCTGCATGCCGACCGCGCCAGCCTGCTTTCCAGCGTGAGCCTGGCCTTCGACTGGGCCGAGACGCAGGAGGCGAATGCGCTGCAAGGCGGCTTGTTCGACAGCGGCGACATCGGCGACAGCCATGGCAGCAGCACGCAGGAGCCGGCGCTGGTGCATGTGGCGCCGTGGGACGTGCGTGAACGCTTGGTGCAGGAGAAGAGCGCGATCGGCTTCTACCTCTCGGGCCACCTCTTCGACGCCTGGCGCGACGAAGTGCGGCGTTTCGCACGCCGCGCCATCGCGGATCTGGTCGACAGCCGCGAGCCGGTGCTGCTGGCCGGCATCGTGACCGACCCGCGCGCCGTCAACGGCCAGCGCGGGCGCGTGGTGATCTTCAAGCTCGATGATGGCAGCGAGGCCATCGAGGCGGTGGCGCAGGACGACATCTTCGAGCAGCGGCGCGATCTGATGGCCGAAGACACCCTGCTCATCGTGCAGGGCAAGCTGCAACCGGACCGCTTCTCGGGCGGCCTGCGCCTGAACGTCGGCCAGGTCTGGGACCTGGCAGCGGCGCGGGCGCGTTTCGGGCGCTACCTCAGCGTCGACATCAACGGCAGCCCGCCGCCGGTGGCCGACGTGCTGCGCCTGTGGCCGGCCAGGCGGGTGGACAGCGAACAGGGCGAACTGACCCAGGGCCTGCCGATCCGGCTGCGCCTGCAAAGGCGCGAAGCCACGGCCGAGGTCGACCTGGGTGACGACGCCCGTTTCTGGCCTTGCGACGAGGCCCTGGGCCGCTGGCGCAGCATCGCCCATGGCGGTGCGGCGAAGATTGTGTACGAATGAAAAATGCGGCGCTGTCCGACATCCGCGGTGGTGGCCGGCGCGTTGAATGCGGGTACCAGCCCTCGTATGGAGAAGACAGATGAAGAAGATGCTCATGGCTGTCGCGGTGGTGGCCGCCGCGCTGCCCGGTCTTTCCGCTGCGCAGAACCGCGGGCCCGACGTCGGGGTGTCGGTGTCGATCAGCCAGCCTGGCGTCTACGGCCGCATCGACATCGGCCGCTTCCCGCAGCCCCAGGTGGTGGTGGCGCAGCCCGTCATCATCCAGCGCCCTGTGTACGTACAGCAGCAGCCGGTCTATCGCGCGCCCGAGCCTGTTTACATGTGGGTGCCGCCCGGCCACCGCAAGAACTGGCGCAAGCATTGCCGCGAGTACGGCGCCTGTGGCGTTCCGGTGTACTTCGTGCGTGACGACTGGTACGACAAGAAGGTGAAGCATCACGGCCGTGACCGTGACGATGACCGCGGCCACCGCGGACGCGGTCACGACAAACGCGACTAGGCAAGCGCAGCCCCGACGCTAGAGTCGGGGCATGCACGAGACCCCTCTCACCGCGCTGGTGCTCAGCGGCGGTGGCGCACGCGCCGCCTACCAGGTGGGTGTGCTGCGGGCCCTGGTGCGCATGCGGCGCCAGACGTTGGGGCCGGTGGCGCAGATGCGCAACCCCTTCGGCGTGATCTGCGGCACCTCGGCCGGCGCCATCAACGCCTCGGCCCTGGCCTGCCACGCCGACCGCTTCGACGCCGCGGTGGAAGTCATCGCCAAGGTCTGGCAGGACTTCAGCGTCGACCAGGTCTATCGCTCCGATTCCTTGGGCGTCATTCGCAGCGGCGCGCAATGGCTGACCATGATGTCCATCGGCTGGGTCATCGCGCGCTGGCGGCGCGCCAAGCCGCGTTCGCTGCTCGACAACCAGCCGCTGGCCGAACTGCTGCAGCGCCTGGTGCCGCTGCACCGCCTGCCCATGATGCTGGAGCAGCGCCACCTGCACGCGCTGGCGGTCACCGCGTCGAGCTACAGCACCGGCGAGCACTACACCTTCTACGACGCGGCAGACCCGGTCCAGCCCTGGGAGCGTTCGCAGCGCGTGGCCGTGCCGGGGCGGCTGACGCAGGCGCACCTGCTGGCGTCGTCGGCCATCCCCTTCGTGTTCCCGGCCACCAGCATCGACACCGAGGGCCAGGCCGGCTGGTTCGGCGACGGCTCGATGCGCCAGACGGCACCGCTGTCACCGGCCGTGCACCTGGGTGCGCAGCGCCTGCTGATCATCGGTGCCGGCCGCATGCAGGAGCCCAGCGGTCGTGCCACGGCCGCGCCCGGTGGCTACCCGAACCTGGCGCAGATTGCCGGCCACGCCATGTCGAGCATCTTCCTGGACGCGCTGGCGGTGGACATCGAGCGCATGCGCCGCATCAACCGCACCCTGGCGCTGCTGCCGGAGTCGGCCCTGGCCGACACGCCGCTGCGGCCCCTGGAGGCGCTGGTGATATCGCCCACGCAGCGCCTGGACGACATCGCCGCGCGCCACCTGGGCGCCTTGCCGGCGCCGGTGCGCGCACTGCTGCGCGGCGTGGGCGTGGGCGGCCAGGGCACGGAAGCGCGGGGCTCGGCGCTGGCCAGCTACCTGCTGTTCGAGGCGCCCTACACCCGCGAGCTGATGGCTCTGGGCGAGGCCGACACCGAAGCGCGGCGCGACGAGGTGCTGCGCTTCTTCGCCTGGGACACGATGACCGCCGGCCGCCGCCGCCGCAGCAGCGGCGGCCGTTCTGAGCCGGACATCGTGATCCCGTGAGCCCTTGGGCTCACATCGAAGCGGCGGGCTTGGCATCCTTCTTCGGCGTTTTGGCTGGCTTGTCGGCCTTGTCGGCCTTCGCCGGCTGGGCCTCACCGGCCTTGGCTTCGTAGGTCGTGCCGCTCACCGTCAGGCCGGCTTGCGAGAAGCGCGCCGCGTTGCCGGGGCCGATGCCGCCGACGCGATCGACGAGGTCGCTCCAGTCTTTGAAGTTGCCGGTCTTGCGCGCTTCGACGATCTTGCCCGACAGGCCGGGTCCGATGCCCTTGACGGTTTCGAGGTCGGCGCGCGTGGCCTGGTTGGCGTCGACGCCGGCGAAGGCCGACAACGCGAAGACAGCGAGCAGGGTGGCGATGAGATTGCGGATCATGGTCAGTTTCTCCTTGCGTGGGGTTGCAGTCAGCGCCCGGTGATGTGTGATCGGGCGAAGAGAATTCTCGAAGTCGGCGCGGCGAAACACATTCCCCCGGCGGTGTGCGCGAAGGGTGCCCACGGAAGGGGCCCCCAGGCGGGGGATGGCCGCCGCCAGGCCATCCAGGTGGCCTGCCGCGAAGTGGCGGAAGCCGGACGCGACACACTGGCGGTGGGGCAGGGGCAGCGCCAACCCGGCGCTGAGCGGCGGCGCTGCCGCTGCACAATGCGCAGCAGCTGAATCAACGCCTCACCGCTCATGTCCGATTTGCAGCAGGTCGCGCTCCGCATGGTCGTCAAGCAAGGCGTGCGACCGCGTCTGCTGGGCGACACCGAGCGCGCGTTGGCCCTGGCGCTGGCCTGGGGCGCGCTGAAGGCGCCGGGGCGCTGGACCGAGCGCGAACTGAACATCACCTTGCAAGCCCTGCTGGGCGAGACCCTGGCCTTCCTGGACACCGACCACGTTGAGCTGCGGCGCTGGCTCGTCGACGGAGGCTGGCTGCAACGCGACGGCTATGGGCGCGAGTACCTGTGGATGAACGCGTCGCAGCTCATTGAGCCCTTGCAGGCAACGGCCCGCTGGGCCGACACGTTCGACGTGAGCACCTGGGTCACGGCGGAGCGCTCAGCCCACCAAAGCCAGCGTGAAACGCGCCGACTGGCCTGGCAGGCGCAGCCGCCCGCACGGCCATGAGCACGCCGGGCCGTCCCAAGGGCGAATATCGGAGTGCGCGGCACGAAGGTACTCCAGCGAGCGAGCCCGCCGACGAATACGCCATGCGCTTGGCACTGGACCAGGCGCAGAACGCCTGGCTGGTGGGCGAGGTGCCCGTGGGTGCGGTGATCCTGCGCGACGGCAAGGTCGTGGCCACTGGCTACAACCGGCCCATCACGACGCACGATCCCACGGCGCATGCCGAGATCGTGGCGCTGCGCCACGCCGCCACACTGCTGGAAAACTACCGCCTGCCCGAATGCGAACTCTACGTGACGCTAGAGCCCTGCGCCATGTGCGCCATGGCACTGATGCACGCGCGCTTCAAGCGCGTGGTCTTCGGCGCGCCCGACCCCAAGACCGGCGCCGCCGGCTCCGTGGTCGACCTCTTCGCGCAGCCGCAGCTCAACCACCACACGGCGCTGCAGGGTGGCGTGTTGGCTGAACCCTGCGCCACGCTCTTGCGCGACTTCTTTGCCGAGCGGCGCGCCCAACAGCGGGCCGAGCGCGCCGCCGACACGTCACCTGAAGCGGCCGACACCATCCCCGCCGGCGACGCGACGGAAATCCATCTCGATGCCGACCCGCCAGCCGACGCCGTTTGAAGCCGCGATGAGCCAGCTCACCCTGTTCACCCCTTCCGGCGTGGTGCCGCAGGCCGCCGCGCTGCGCCTGGCGGCACGCCGCCTGGGGAGCCTGGGCTGGGCCGTGCAGCTGGACGAGAGCGCACTGGCGCGCCAGCAGCGCTTCAGCGGCAGCGACGACCTGCGCCTAGCCGCGCTGCACCGCGTGGCGCTGGCCGCCCCGTCCATCGCCATGGCCACGCGCGGCGGCTACGGCCTGACGCGCCTGCTCGATCGCATCGACTGGCCACTGCTGGCGCGCAGCGTCGAACGCGGCACGCGCTGGGTCGGCCACAGCGACTTCACCGCGCTGCAGCTGGCCCTGCTGGCACACACCGGCGCCGAGAGCTGGGCTGGACCCATGGCCATCGACGATTTCAGCCGCAGCGCAGAGGCCGGCGGCGTTGACGACGTGACGCGCGACTGCTTCGTCGAGGCCATGAACGGCGACCTGGAGGCCGTGGGCTTTCGCACCGAGGCCGGCTTCGATGGGCTGGCGGTGAATGGCCGGCTGTGGGGCGGCAACTTGGCCATGGTGTGCTCGCTGCTCGGCACGCCGCATTGGCCGCGGGTGTCGGGCGGCATCCTTTTCCTGGAGGATGTGAATGAGCATCCGTATCGCGTCGAGCGCGGCCTGCTGCAGTTGCACCAGGCGGGTGTGCTGGCGCGCCAGAAGGCCGTGGTGCTGGGCGCCTTCAGCGCCTGGAAGCCGTCGCCGCTGGACCGCGGCTACACGCTGAAGAGCATGGTCGCCCAACTGCGTGCGAGCACGGCTACGCCGCTGCTCACCGGCCTGCCCTTCGGCCATGTGCACCCGAAGGTGTCGCTGCCGGTGGGGCAGAGAGCGCATCTCGTGGTGGACGGACGCAATGCGTTGATGGGTTGGTAGCAGCCTCAACAACCCCCAGCACGAAAAAGGGGCCTCAAGGCAAACGCTTGAGGCCCCTAGCTGGTCATTTCTGTTGGGGGCGGTGAGTACCCCCGCCGGCCAAGATCAGAACTTCTTGTCGTAGGCGACAGTCAACCGCACGGTGCGCGGCGTGCTGTAGGCTTGGACCTGACCATAAGTTGTACGCACCGAAGAAGAGCCACCCGCAGCGTTGAAGCGCTCCTCCACGGCCGTTCCCACCTGACGATTGAACAGGTTGAAGACATCAGCCTTCAAAGTCAAACCAGGCACGAACGAAGGGGTGTACTTGAAGTTCACACTGGACGTGAACTCCGCCGACAGATGACCGAGCGCTCCTCGCGGCGAGGCCACGCCGCGGCAGAAGAAGTAGGCAGATCCGTAGCCGGAGTAGTTGGTCACGGGGCTGACTCCCGGGACGAACGGGTTGCCGCTGGCAGCGTTCACCGGGCTCGGTGCGTTGCCGATGCAGCTACGCGGACGCCCCGAGGCGAAGACAACGTTTCCGCCAAAGGCAAACTCTTCAGTCAGCTGGTAGGCGCCAAAGATTTTCACCTGGTGCTTGCGCTCGTTGGGTAGAGGACCGTCGGAGTTGATAGAGAACTCCGGGAAGTCGTAGGCCTGAGTTGTCGCCACATCGGCCTGACCGATGTCCGACAGCAACTGCCCTTCAGTGTTCCCCCGATTGCGAGCATAGGTGTAGGTGACCTTGCCCCACCACTTGCCGTCGAACGGGTGTTCAAGATCGAAATCGAGCGCCAGATAGGTACGCTTAACCTTGGGAACACCCAGATCCGCGGCGGACAGCCTGATCGTCTCAAGTCGACCGTCGCCGTCCAAGTCCAGCGTGAACGTGTTGGCGATGCCCGGATTGAACAGGGCGCAGTTGTAATGCCAGTTTGAGGCATCGATGTTGTTGCGATCCGCCCACGCGTAGAAGGGCCGATCGTCACAGTGGTCGTCGATGGCTGTCTTGAGCGACCGATAGGTGATCTTGGCTCCTGCTGTCCATCCCCTGGCAATGGCTTGCTGAATGCCCAGGGTCAATTCGTCCTGGTAGTTACCCTTCATGTCCTGCGCTGCAACCTCACGCGGATCCTTCGCCTGACCCAACTCGTTATTGGGTGAGTAGAAGGGGCTGATCGCAGTCAGGCCAGTAGGAGTACCGTTCGCCGCGTTGATACCGGTGTACACGTAGTTCTGTTGCGCGTTCAGCGACGAGCCAGCACCCCGGATTGCCACGTTGGTGGGCAGCGGCACGTGGTAACGGCCAAAGGTGCCCTTCAACACGGAAGAAGCGTCGCCGTTCAGATCCCACACCCCCGCAATGCGCGGGGCAAGCTGCCGGTCGAGCTTGATGTAGGACTTGCCGTCACCGTTCTGGTTATCGAAGCCTTCGTTACGCAACCCGAGGATCAGCACTACGTCCTTGGTCACCTGCCAAATGTCTTCAATGTACTGTGCCTGCTGGTCTACGGTAGGCGTTGAACCGGTGGACGACACCAAGCGTTGCACATAGTAGCCCTGCTGCCCGAGCGCGTTGCCCGCCACCGAATTTGTCGGCTGGGTTTGCGCATCGAGTTGGAGCGCGGGATCGGTCAGGCCATAAAGCCATTGCACGCCACCCGGTGTGGAGGTGCCGGCCTTCGACTTGATGGTGTTGTAGTCGATACCTGCACGGATCTTGTGCGACGAGTTCAACTTCCACTCGACGTCGAACCGCGTGCCCTTGTTCTCGTCAAAGGCACCGGGTACGAGGATGTTGGAGGTCTGAGTCTGCGTATTCGTAGCCGTAAAGCCGGGCGGCAGGACACTGTTGGCGTTGATCAACGGTGCATTGGGGTTGTACCCAAGCGGGTTCAACTCGTGTTCAGTCCGAGTCTTGCCGACCAGCGCTGTGACGGTCAGGTTGTCAGTCAGGTATCCCGTGTATTTCAGGATGTCGACCGTGGCGCCTTGTTGCGATGCCACCGGAGTGGGGCCCCAGTTCACATACGACGCACCACCGTTCTGAACGTTGTCGCGCTGGCGATTCCGGTAGTCGAAACCAAAGAACTTGCGATCGTCCTTGACCTTGTCCGAGATGCGGGTGTACTCAACGCTGTGGTTGTCGGTAATGGCCCAGTCAAGCTTCAACAGGTATCGGGGGATCGTCGTTTCGATCTCCTGGAATGACTCCGTGCGCCCGAGGGATTGCGTCGCGTACGTGGGCGATGTGTTCAGTGCGCGAATCTGGTCCCGATTGGTCTTGACCTGCTCGACAGCACCGTAGAAGAAGAGCTTGTCCTTGACGATGGGTCCGCTAACGTAGCCGCTCACCGTCGTGCGGTCCTGCTCGTTTAGCGCGTTGTACTGGCGGATAACGCCATCGAAGTTCTGGCCGTTGGCGTATGTACCATTGGGCTCATAATAAAAATCCTTCTCCTTGGAGCGTAGGCTCTTGGGTTCCAGTGAAATGGAGCCGCCCACTTCCCAGTCATTGCCACCGCGCTTGGTGATGATGTTCACCACACCGCCGGTAGAACGGCCAAACTCAGCGCCGTACCCACCCGTTAGCACTTGCGCCTGGGCGATAGAGTTAAATGGCAGCTGTGAGAATCCCACCTGCGTCAGCAGCGTGGTAACAGGGAAGCCGTTGATGTAGTAAGCATTCTCAGAGGCGCCTGCGCCACCGAACGACGGTGCGTTGCTGCCGCCGTAGCGGCTATCGCCGCTGGTGGTATTCGGGGCCAGTTGGATAATGGCGCCGACGTTACCCGCCACCGGCAGGCGTTCCAGATCCTTGGCGGTAAACACCGCCGCCGAAGTCGCCGTCGAGGTGTCAATCTTGGCGATGCGACTGGCGCGAATCTGTACCGTCTGTGTAGCGCCCAAAGAGACTTCGCTACCCTGGCTGAGGCGGACCTCAATGCCGTCCTGCTTGCTCACAACCTGGCCGTTGCGAATCAAGCTCACAGAATACGTGCCTGTAGGTACAGCGTTGAAGCTGTAGCGGCCGTTGGCGTCAGGCTTGATGCTCCGCCTGAAGCCAGTTTCCTTGCTTTCGATGACCACTTCGGCCCCGGCAGCGGCATCGACCGTTCCGTAGATTGAACCAACGGTGTTGGACTGGGCGTATGCGTCAGGTGTCACCCAGACCCCTATGGTGGCCATTCCAAGAGCCATGGCGGCGGCTCGTGCGATCGCTGTTTTCCGAATCATTCAATTCTCCTGAGTAGCAACCAGATCTCGACGGCAGATGCCGAACTGCGGATAGCGGCTCGGTTCGTAGGCAAGGGTTTTCCCCCAACACCCCTTCGAGGCGTAGTTCATTGTTATTCAACTTGCCAGATGTACGACCCTGGGGAAGTCACCCACTTGAAGGGTCGTGGCGTCAACGCAACTCTTGCTCAGCCCGAACGGATGGGGGTGCTCAGGACAACATCGCCTTGAGGCGGATTCAAGCCGGATCGAGCCGGCGCCGCGAGTGCCTTCGAAGCGCTACTTCGGCGCCAGCCGAATCGCCCCGTCGAGCCGGGTCACCTCGCCATTGAGCATCTCGTTCTCGATGATGTGCTTGACCAGCTTGGCGTAGTCCTGCGGCGTGCCCAGGCGGCTTGGGAAGGGCACGCTGGCCGCCAAGGCGTCCTGCACTTCCTGGGGCATGCCGAACATCATCGGTGTGCCGAAGATGCCGGGCGCGATGGTCATGTTGCGAATGCCGTTGCGTGCCAGGTCGCGCGCGATGGGCAGCGTCATGCCGACCACGCCGCCCTTGCTGGCGGAATAGGCGGCCTGGCCGATCTGGCCGTCGTAGGCGGCCACGCTGGCGGTGCTGATGAGCACGCCGCGCTCGTCGGTCGATTCAGGCACGTTCCTGGCCATGGCCTGGGTACCCGCCAACACCAAGCGAAACGACTCCAGCGTGCACACCTCGGCCTCGTCCATATCGATCACCATCGCTTCCATGACCCACGGGCCTGGCGCAAGCACCGCCCACCAGTATTCAGCTGTCGACCCGCATCATTTGATGCTACATTTGGTGCAATCTGCAGGAGTCACTGGGATGCGCACAACGATCAACCTCGACGATGAACTGATGGCCCGGGCGCTGAAACTCGCAGGGCCTCTGGACCGCTCGGCCCTCATTCACCAGGGTCTGAAGGCACTCATCGAACGCGAGAGCGCCCGACGTCTGGCGCGGCTGGCGGGCACGCAACCGGACCTGAAGGCTGCTCCTCGCACGCGCGCGGAGGTCAAGACCTGATCCTTGTAGACACATCGGTGTGGGTCGACCACCTGCGTCGAGGAGATGCCCACCTCATCGAACTGCTGGACAGCGGTTCGGTACTGATGCACCCGTTCGTTGTGGGGGAGATTGCCTGCGGCAGCTTGGCAGAGCGTTCACTCGTGCTGGAGTTGCTTCAGGCATTGCTTGGCGCTTTGCTGGCGGACAACGATGAGGTTCTCGGGTTCATTGGGCGTCATGCCCTGCACGGCAAGGGGATCGGCTACATCGATGCGCATCTGCTCGCCTCGGTGGCACTCACCCCGGAATCGACACTCTGGACGCGCGACCGCCGGTTGCGGGTGGTAGCCGAAGCTCTTGATCTGGCGCACATCGAATCGGATGGGCATTGACGCGATCGCCCGCCGCGCCATATCGCGCGCTACTTCGGCGCCAGCCGAATCGCCCCGTCGAGCCGGATCACCTCGCCATTGAGCATCTCGTTCTCGATGATGTGCTTGACCAGCTTGGCGTAGTCCTGCGGCGTGCCCAGGCGGCTGGGGAAGGGCACGCTGGCCGCCAAGGCGTCCTGCACTTCCTGGGGCATGCCGAACATCATCGGTGTGCCGAAGATGCCGGGCGCGATGGTCATGTTGCGAATGCCGTTGCGGGCCAGGTCGCGCGCGATGGGCAGCGTCATGCCGACCACCCCGCCCTTGCTGGCGGAATAGGCGGCCTGGCCGATCTGGCCGTCGTAGGCGGCCACGCTGGCGGTGCTGATGAGCACCCCGCGCTCGCCCGTCGATTCAGGCACGTTCCGGGCCATGGCCTCGGCGGCCAGGCGGATCATGTTGAAGCTGCCGATCAGGTTGACGGTGATGGTCTTGCTGAACACCGCCAGCGGATGCGCGCCGTCCTTGCCCACCGTCTTCACGGCCGGCGCAATGCCGGCGCAGTTCACCAGGCCCATCAGCTTGCCCAGGCCCACGGCGGCGGCTATGACAGCCTGGCCGTCGGCTTCCTGGCTGACGTCGCATTTCACGAAGACGCCGCCAATGTCGGCTGCGATGGCCGCACCGCGATCGGCCTGCAGATCGGCCACCACGACCTTGGCGCCGTGGGCGGCCAGCATGCGGGCTGTGCCCTCACCCAGGCCCGAAGCGCCGCCCGTGACGATGAAAACCTTGCCTACGATGTCCAAGGGTGTCGCCTTCCCGTCAGGCCTGCAGCGCGCCCATCACGCGCGCCGTGATCTCGTCCACCGTGCCGGTGCCGCTGATGCGCGCATATCGCGGCGCGCCGGGTTCGCCGCTGGCGGCCCATTTGCCGTAGTAGTCGACCAGCGGGCGGGTCTGACTCTGGTAGACCTGCAGCCGCTTGCGCACCGTCTCTTCCTTGTCGTCGTCACGCTGGATCAGCGGCTCGCCGGTCACGTCGTCTTGGCCGTCGACCTTGGGCGGGTTGAACTTGACGTGGTAGGTGCGGCCGGAAGGCAGGTGGGCGCGGCGGCCGCTCATGCGTTCGATGATCGCGGCGTCGGGCACGTCGATCTCGAGCACCACGTCCAGCGCCACGCCGGCGTCCTTCATGGCGTCGGCCTGCGGAATGGTGCGCGGGAAGCCGTCGAAGAGAAAGCCACCGGCGCAGTCGGGCTGGGCGATGCGTTCCTTCACCAGGCCGATGATGATGCCGTCGCTGACCAAGCCACCAGAGTCCATGACTTTCTTGGCCTCCACACCCAGCGGCGTCCCGGCTTTCACCGCAGCCCGCAGCATGTCCCCGGTGGAGATTTGCGGGATGCCGAAGCGCTGGCAGATGAAGGTGGCTTGGGTGCCCTTGCCGGCGCCAGGCGCGCCCAGGAGGATCAGTCGCATCGAGTTCCTCGGAAGTCTGTGTTTTGGGGGCGCCACGTCGGCCCGAGAGCCGCGAGCGGCCATGTCTGTCTCACTCGAAACGAGAATAGCACGCGCTACTTGCGGCTAGGCTGACGCGCCACGCGCGGCGAAGATGGCGCGCACGCGAGCCAGATCTTCCGGTGTGTCGACGCCTGGGCCCGGGCCGCTGGCGGCCACATGAACGGCGATGCGCTCGCCGTGCCACAGCACGCGCAACTGTTCCAGCGCCTCGGTCTGCTCCAGTGGCGCCGGTGGCAGTGAGGGAAAGCGGCGCAGGAAGCCGGCACGGTAGGCATACAGGCCCAGGTGGCGCAGCGGCGCCGGCGTGGGCAGGCGCGTCACGCCGGCGGCATGGCCGTCACGCCACCAGGGCACGGGGGCGCGGGTGAAGTAGAGCGCGCGGCCCGCCGCGTCGAGCACAACCTTCACGACGTTCGGGTTCAGGTACTCCGCGACGTCTTCGATGGTGTGTGCCGCGGTGCTCATCACGCAGTCGCGCCGCTCCTCCAGCAGTTCGGCGCAGCGCCGCACCAGCGCAGGGTCGATCAGCGGCTCGTCGCCCTGCACGTTAACCACGGCATCGTCGCCGTCCAGGCCGAGCAGGCTGCAGGCCTCGGCCAGGCGGTCGCTGCCACTGGGGTGATCGGTGCGCGTCAGCACGGCCTGCACGCCGTGGGCGGCGCAGGCAGCCACGATGCGCGGGTCGTCGGCTGCCACCACCACACGCGCCGCGCCGCTGGCCGCGGCGCGCTCGGCCACGTGAACGACCATGGGCTTGCCGGCGATATCGGCCAGCGGCTTGTCGGGCAGGCGCGTGGACGCCATGCGGGCGGGGATCAGCACCGTGAAGTGCATGCCTCTCAGGCCGCTGCCGGGCCGTCCATCGGGCGGGCTTCGCTCTCCAGCATCACCGGGATGCCGTCGCGGATGGGGAAGGCCAGACGGTCAGCCGGGCAGACCAGGTGGGTCGCGCGCATCTCGCCGTCGCGGCGCATCTCCAGCGGGCCCTTGCAGACCGGGCAGACGAGCAGGTCGATGAGGCGGTGGTCCAGGGTCATGGTGTGCGGTGCGGGAAGAGCAGGGCGCTGAGCTCGACGACGAGCGCATCGGAGAGCTGCAAGTCTAGCGGCAGCACCCACACGCGCGTGGCGCCCCACTCACGGTCGACGAGCTTGACCGCGTCCTTCTCGGTGACCAGCACCTCGGGCGTGGCGGCGGGCCAGGGCAGGGTGGCGTAGGCGTAGTGATCCGGCAGCGGCAGGCGCGTGATCGACAGGCCAGCCTCGTCCAGCATGCTGAAGAACTTCTCAGGCGCCGCGATGCCCGCAGCCGCCAGCAGCGGCCGGCCACGCAACTGCACCAGCGGCACGGCGGCCTGGCGGTCGCCGGCCTGCCAGGCCTGCAGTGGCCAGGCCGCGTGCAGCACGCGCTGCGCGACATGCCCCGGCAGCGGCGTGCTGGGCTGGCCGTGGGTGTAGAGCACGCGCAGCTGCGGCGGCAAGCTGCGTGGCAGCGCTTCACGCAGGGGGCCGGCGGGCAGCAGCAGGCCGTTGCCGGCACCGCGCTCGTCGAACACCGCCAGCTCGGCCTGGCGCGGCAGGGCCGCATGCTGCAGGCCGTCGTCGGACACGATGACGTCGACTTCGCGGTGGCGGGCCAGCAGCTCACGCGACGCTTGCAGGCGCGCGCGGCCCACCCAGACCGGCACGGCGCAGCGGCGGTACACGAGCAGCGGTTCGTCACCGACATCGGCCGCGGTGGTGATGGCCGTCACCTCGCGCAGGCCGTCGCCGCTGCGCCCGTAGCCGCGCGACACCACGCCGGGATGGTGCCCCGCCGCCTGCAGCGCCTGCACCAGGGCCATCACGGTGGGTGTCTTGCCGGCACCGCCGACGACGTAGTTGCCGACCACCAGCACCGGCACGGGCAGCGCCTCGGGCTCGCGCTGGCGGGCCCGGTCGCGCCGCTGCAGCAGGCCGTAGAGCCCCGCCAGCGGCATCAGCAGCAGCGCCAGCCAGCCGGGCCGTGCGCGCCACCAATGCCGCGCCAGCAAGGCCTCGGCGCGAGCGGCCAGGCCAGGGCCCATGGCGCGGCTCAGCGCGGCGCTGCGCCGGCCGTCTGCGCCGCGAAGGTCAGGCGCGACAGGCCGGCGCGCCGCGCCGCGTCGAGCACGTTGACCACCGCCTGGTGGGCGGCCAAGGCGTCGGCCGAGATGATGACCACGGTGTCGGCGCGCCCCGCCGCGGCGTTGCTGAGCTCGGCGGTGAGGATCTCGACACTGCGCCCGTCCACGGCCTTGCGGTTGACGGCATAGCGCCCGTCGGCGGCCACCGCGACGATGACCTCGCCCGGCCTTTCCCGCAGCTTCTCGGCCTCGGCCGCCGGCAGGTTGATCTGCAGTTCGGTGAAGCGCGAATAGGTGGTGGACAGCATCAGGAAGATCAGCACCACCAGCAGCACGTCGATGAACGGGATCAGGTTGATCTCGGGCTCTTCCATGCGGCGGCGGCTGAACCTCATGCGCAGATCAGGCCGCGTTGTTGCGCACGGCAAAGCGCATGAGGTGCGGCACCATGCGTTCGGCGGCCAGTTCCATGCGCAGCTGGAACTCGTCGACCCGGCCGCGAAAATAGCGGTAGAGCATGAGCGAAGGGATGGCGATCATCAGCCCGAAGGCGGTGTTGTAGAGCGCCACCGAGATGCCATGCGCCAGCAGCTGCGGGTTGCTGCCGCCACCGGTGGGGGCCTGCGAGCCGAAGATCTCGATCATGCCCACGACGGTGCCGAAGAGGCCCAGCAAGGGCGCTGCGGCGGCGATGGTGCCAAGCGTGTTGAGGTATTTCTCCAGCGCATGCACGGCACTGCGGCCGGCGTTCTCGAAGGACTGGCGCAAAGCCGGTTCGCTGATGCGCGGCTCGGCGATGACGCTGCGCAGGCCGGCGGCCAGCACGGCGCCGAGCACCGAGTTGTCGGCCAGCTTGTTCACCACGTCGGCCGAGGGCAAAGAAGCCCGCGTCACGCCCACCACTTCGTCCACCAGCGTGGGCGGCGCCACCACCGAAGGGCGCAGGTGGTAAAGCCGCTCGATGATGAGGGCCAGTGCCACGATGGAGCACAGGATCAGAGGCCAGATGGGCCAACCGGCCGCTTGTATGATCGAAAGCAAGGGGGCCTCGGGCGGCTTGACATGAGCAGGCAGGAGGCCCGCGACGCGCGGGATTATGGCCGATGGTGTGCAGCCACCGCCGCAGCTTGCGGCCTGTTGCAAAGGCCCCACCGGATGTCCACCGAAGCTGTGGATAAGTGTGTGGGTAAACCCCGGCACAAACCCTCCAAACCTCGCCCGGCCGCGGCCCCGGCGCGGCTGCAAGATTTTCAGGCACGAAATTCTTCATGCAAATCAAAGGCTTGAACGACTGTGACTGTGGGGTGACAGGCGCATCGCCGCGCCCGGCCTTGTGCGGCGCGGCTGTGGAGTTCCGCACCCGCGCCAGCCGGGGCTTTTGGGCGCATAGGCATGGATGAGCCCCAGGGCGCCATGCCGGCGCGGCTGCCCTGGGGCGTGGCTGCGCTGCTGCTGGCCACCAACGACGCCTTGAACGCGCGCTTCGGCGCGGTCTCGGTGCGTGGCGAACTGTCGGGTTATGCGCGCGCCGCCAGTGGCCACTGCTACTTCGCGCTGAAGGACATCGACGGTGCACCGGCGCTGCTGCGCTGCGCGATGTTCCGCCGCGCCGCCGCGCTGCTGGACTTCGCCCCGGCCGACGGCCAGCAGGTGCACGTGCGCGGCCGCCTGGGCGTGTTCGAGGCACGCGGCGAGTTGCAGATGGTGGTGGAGTCGCTGCAGCGCCTGGGCAGCGGCACGCTGTACGAGGAGTTCCTGCGCCGCCGCGCCAAGCTGGAAGCGCTGGGCCTGTTCGACGCGGCGCGCAAGCGGCCGCTGCCGGCCCATCCGCGCGCGCTGGGCATCGTCACCTCGCTCGGCGCGGCCGCCCTGCGCGACGTCATCACCACGCTGCAGCGCCGCGCGCCGCAAGTGCGGGTGGTGATCTACCCGAGCCCGGTGCAGGGCGCGGAAGCGCCAGCCCAACTGGCTGCCGCGCTGCACGCGGCGGGCGAACGGCGCGAAGTCGACACCGTGCTGCTGGTGCGCGGTGGCGGATCGCTGGAAGACCTGTGGGCCTTCAACGACGAACGCGTGGTGCGCGCCGTCGCCGCCTGCCCGCTGCCCGTGGTGTGCGGTGTTGGCCACGAGACCGACATCACCCTGTGCGACCTGGCCGCCGACCTGCGCGCGCCCACGCCCACCGCCGCGGCCGAACTGGCCGCACCGTCGCGTGACGAAGCCCTGCAGTCGCTGCAAGTCCGCCGCGCCGCCTGGCAGCGCGCCGCCGAACGCGCGCTGCAGTCGCAGGCGCAGCGCATGGACACCCTGGCGCTGCGCCTGGGCCAGCCGGCGCGTGCGCTGCTGGGGCAAGCGCAGCGCCTGCAGGAACTGGCGCGCCGCCTGCAGCGCGCCGCCATGCAAAGGCGCGAGCGCCTGGCCGAGGCGCCGCTGCGCCTGCAGCAACGCCTGGGACATGCGCTGGCGCTGCAGCTGCAGCAGCGCCAGTTGCGCCTGGCGGCCACGGCGCAGCGTCTGCAGGCGCAGGACCCGTACCAGGTGCTGCGGCGTGGCTACGCCTGGGTCGAGTCGGCAGACGGCCGGCCGGTGGTCTCGGCCCTGGCTCTGCAAGCCGGCCAGAGCGTGCGCGCGGTGTGGGCTGATGGCCGCGCGCTGGCCCAGGTGCAAAGCGTGGAGCCCCTGCCGCCCGCTTCATGAAGGCGGCTGCCTACAATGCTGTGTTGCACCGTTCGGCTCCACACCCAAGAGGACATCACACCATGGAACACACCCTGCCCGCACTGCCCTACGCCATCGATGCGCTGGCGCCGCACTACAGCAAGGAGACCCTGGAGTTTCACCACGGCAAGCACCACAACGCCTATGTCGTGAACCTCAACAACCTGCAGAAGGGCACCGAGTTCGAGTCCATGACGCTGGAAGACATCATCAAGAAGTCCAGCGGTGGCATCTACAACAACTCGGCGCAGATCTGGAACCACAGCTTCTTCTGGAGCTGCATGAAGCCCGCCGGCGGTGGTGAGCCCACGGGCGCGCTGGCTGCCGCCATCACCGCGAAGTGGGGCAGCTACGCCGCCTTCCGCGAAGCCTTCATCAAGAGCGCAGTGGGCAACTTCGGCTCGGGCTGGACCTGGCTGGTGAAGAAGGCCGACGGCAGCGTCGACATCGTCAACACCGGCGCCGCCGGCACGCCGCTGACCACCGCCGACAAGGCCTTGCTCACGGTGGACGTGTGGGAACACGCCTACTACATCGACTACCGCAACATGCGCCCCAAGTTCGTCGAGGCCTTCCTCGACAAGCTCGTGAACTGGGGCTTTGCCGAGAAGAACTTCGGCTGAACCCGGGCATCCAGCACGCGCTGCAGCGCGAAGGCGGGCGGGGCGACTGGCGCGGCCACGGCGTGCACATCCCGGTGCTGCCGCCCACCGCGGGCGAGATCGTCCAGCGCCTGAGCGGCAGCCTGAGCAGCAGACTCACTTGCTGAAGGGCGCGCCGCGCAGCTTCATGCCGGCCTTGATGCCGCGCTTGGCAAACCAGCCCTTGTTCATCTCCAGCGCAAAGCGCACCGGCTTGGCCGAACAATGCGAGTCGTCGCTCTGCGGCGCCATGTCGGCCAGGTTGACGATGGTGCCGTCGTCGGCCAGGAAGGCGATGCTCAGCGGCACCAGGGTGTTGCGCATCCAGAAGCAGCGCAGGCCCGGCGTCTCTTCGACGAAGAGCATGCCCTCGTTGGCGCCCATGCTGCGGCGGAACATCATGCCCGTCTGTTGCTGGATGGGTGTGATGGCCAGTTCGGCGCGGATGACGTGCATGCCCGCCGTCAGCTCGGTGGTCTGCAGCTTGCCCTGCGGGCCGTCCTGCGCCAGCGTGGGGCTGGCCCAGAGTAACCCTGCCAGCAGCGCGGCAGTCAGGGCGTGGAATGGCTTGACGACGATCATGCGGGTTCCGAAGTTGCTGCCTTAGATTATCCGCACTCCCTGCGGCTCCGCCGATGTCACCCGCCACCGCCACAGCCGCATCCGAAGAACCCGCCCTCGCCTTGCTCGACGATCCTGCCGAACAGGGCCGCAGCACGCGCTGGTTGCGCGGCGCGCGTGGTGAACGGCTGGCCGAGACCTCGCTGCAGCTGTCGGGCATGCATTGCGCGGCCTGCAGCGGCCTCATCGAGCAGGCCTTGTGTGCGGTGGACGGCGTGCACAGCGCCAGCGTCAGCGCCGCCAGCGAACGCGCCACCGTCTGCTGGGACCCGGAACGCACGCGGCCCTCGGCATTCATCGGCGCCGTGCGCGCCGCCGGCTACGGCGCAGTGCCCGACGCGGCGGCGCCGGCCCGCGCGCTGCGCCGCCAGGCGCACCGCCAGGCGCTGTGGCGGCTGTTCGTGGCCTCCTTCTGCGCCATGCAGGTGATGATGATGGCCACGCCCAGCTACGTGGCCGCGCCAGGCGAGATGTCGCCCGACCTGCGCCAGCTGCTGAACTGGGGCAGCTGGATGCTGTCGTTGCCGGTGCTGGTGTTCTCCGCCGGCCCCTTCTTCCGCGGCGCCTGGCTGGCGCTGCGCCAGCGCCGCATCGGCATGGACGTGCCGGTGGCCCTGGGCATCGCCATCACCTTCATCGCCAGCACCGGCGCCACCTTCGAGCCTGGCGGTGTCTTTGGCAGCGAGGTCTACTTCGACTCACTGACCATGTTCGTGAGCTTCCTGCTCGGCGCGCGCTACCTGGAACTGCTGGCCCGCCACCGCGCGGCGCAGGCGCTGGAGGCCTCGCTGGCGCGCCTGCCGGAAACCGCCTGGCGCGTGGCCGCCGATGGCAGCACGCAGGCCGTGAGCGTGCTGCGCCTGGTGCCGGGCGACCTGCTGCGCGTGCCGGTCGGCCAGGCCTTTCCGGCCGATGGCGTGACCGAACAAGGCCACACGCGTGCCGACGAGGCGCTGCTCACAGGCGAGTCGGCGCCGGTCGACAAGCCCCTGGGCGCGGCCGTGGTGGCCGGCAGCGTCAATCTGGGCGCGCCGGTGCTGATGCGCGTGCAGTGCGTGGGTGGCGACACGCGGCTGGAAGCCATCGTCTCGATGATGAAGAGCGCCATGGCGCAGCGTCCGGCTGCGGCGCAACTGGCCGACCGCTGGGCCGC
>JANNFE010000283.1:0-1698 GCA_031379415.1 Betaproteobacteria bacterium
CGCGCTGCAGATGACGATGACTTCCTTGGCCGGCACGGCCACGATGGCCTGCGTCCAGGCCCAGCCGCGCGAGCTGTCGAAGATCATCTGCGCTTCGTCGATCACGGCCACGTCGATGGGCGTGTTGGTGCCCACCATCTCGATGGTGCTGCTGACGACACGCGCGCCGTCGGCGGGCACGTTCTCTTCGCCGGTTAGCAACGAACAGGGCACACCGCGCGCCACCAGGCGGTCGCGGCCTTCCAGGGCCAGCAGGCGCAGCGGCGCCAGGTAGGCGCCGTCGATGGCCTGCGCCAGGCGTTCGAAGGCGGCGTGCGTCTTGCCGCTGTTGGGCGGGCCGACGTAGAGCGTGACATGCCGCTGCAGCCGCCGCGCCTTGGCAAAGGTGTCGGGGTAGCCGCCGAAGGCCAGCTCGCTGTTCAGGCTGCTGAGTGTGTCGAGTTCGGTGACGCGGTGTTCCCAGCGTTCCTGCGCGCGGCTGCAGGCCGCCATCAGCGCCGGCAGCGGCTGTGGCGTGCTGCACTCGGCCTGCAGCGTGGGCAGCAGGCTGGCCAGGTGGTCGGGCTTGAAGCTGCGGCTGCGTGCGAGCAGGCCTTCCAGATGGGCTGTGAAGGCGGTGGCGTCGGGGTAGGGTTTCGGGGCGCCCAGAGCGCCCATCAGCGCGCCACCGTCGCCCGTGCGGTAGTAGGCCCAGACGGTCTCGCCATCCACCGGCACGCGGAACAGCACCGGCACCTGCCAGCCTGTTTCACTCAGCTTCAGCGCATGGCTGATGAGCCGGGTCCAGGCGCCGCCGTGGCGCGCCACGCCGGCCGCCTGCAGCGCGCGGCCGCGCTCCTGCATCAGCGTGCGCACCTGCGGGCCTGTGCCCACTGCTTCCAGGTGGGCCAGTGCGCTGTCGAAGAGCGTCGGGTCTATCCAGCGGCTGGGCCGCTGCCCGGCCACGGACTTCTGCAGCAGCACGTAGCCCAGCTTGTCCAGGTGTTCCTCGAAGCCCGGCGCGCCATCGGGCAGGTAGTCGGCGGGCTTCACCACCTGCGGCAGCACATAGGCGGCCTGGCGCACGCGCGCCAGGGCTTCCTTGCCGATGTGCGGCGGCAGGCGCTCGGCGTGGCGGGGTTGGGGCAGGGTGGCACTCGGCGTCGTGGGCATGCGCCGATTGTCAGGGCTGGATAATTCCCCATGACTCCGACCTCAGCCAGCACCTCCTTCAGCAGCCTGCCGCTGCCCCCGCACCAGCTGGAAAACCTGGCCGCCCTGGGCTACGAGGCGATGACGCCCATCCAGGCCGCCGCGCTGCCGCTGGCCCTGGCCGGGCACGACCTCATCGCCCAGGCCAAGACCGGCAGCGGCAAGACGGCGGCCTTCGCGCTGGTGCTGCTGGCCAACCTGAACATGCGCCGCTTCGCCATACAGACCCTGGTGCTGTGCCCCACGCGCGAACTGGCGGACCAGGTGACGCAGGAGATCCGCCGCCTGGCGCGCGCCGACGACAACATCAAGGTGCTGACGCTCTGCGGCGGCGCCACCATGCGCCCGCAGCTGGCGAGCCTGGAGCACGGCGCGCACATCGTGGTCGGCACGCCGGGCCGCATCATGGACCACCTGGAACGCGGCAGCCTCAAGCTCGACGCACTCAACACGCTGGTGCTGGATGAAGCCGACCGCATGCTCGACATGGGCTTCTTCGACGACATG
>JANNFE010000297.1:0-22308 GCA_031379415.1 Betaproteobacteria bacterium
CAGCAGCACGCGGCCCTGGGCGTCGGGCAGGCATTCGGCCACGCCATGACGCACCGCGGCGACCAGCGAGTTCGTGGTGCCGAGGTCGATGCCCACGGCGATGCGGCGCTGGTGGGGGTCGGCCGCCTGGCCGGGTTCGGAAATCTGCAGCAGGGCCATTTTGGTCTTGTCGTTCTAGCGCGTGGCGTCCAGCGTTTCCAGGCGCCGCGCGATGTCTTCACGGAAGCGGCCGACGAACATCAGCGCGCGCACCTGCGCGGCGGCAGCAGCCGTGTCCTGGCGTTCGTCGAGCAAGGTGATCAGTTCGGCCAGACGCTGGTTTTCGTCCTGCGCCACCTGGGCGTCCAGGCCCTCGATGTCAGCCACGCCGCTGGCTTCTTCCAGCGCCTCGCGCCACTGCATCTGCTGCATGAGAAAGGCCGTGGGCATGGCGGTGTTGCGTTCAGCGTCGACCGGCACGCCGCGCAATTCACACAGGTAGGCGGCACGCGCGAGCGGGTCTTTCAGGCACTGGTAGGCCTCGTTCACACGCACCGCCCACTGCATGGCCAGGCGTTGCGCGGCGGCGCCTTCCGACGCAAAGCGGTCAGGGTGCACCTGGACCTGCAGGTCACGTCGGCGCCCATCGACTGCGGCACGCGCCAGCGCCTGGCGCTGCGGCAGGCCGAAGAGGGTGAAATGGTCGTCGCTGAGCTTCACAGTGGCTAGGCGTAGAAGACTGACAGGCCGTTGTCGGGGTCGCCTGCGAAGGCGCTGCAGGGCGCGTAGCCGCAGCCTTCGTACAGGCGCACGGCCTCGATCTGGTGGCGGCTGGTTTCCAGCAGCGCCTGCCCGTCGAGCATGTGGTCGGCCTCGGGCTCGTACAGGCTGCCGAGGCAGGCGTCCAGGTCGGCCAGCAACGCCATCGCTTCGGGCTGGTCGGGGCGTTCGCGACGGATGACGATGCGGTCGGACATGAGGTTCTTGAAACGACAAGGCGCGGCCTCGTCGCCGCGCCTTGCGCCAGGGGCACGGGGCTCAGACGCGGAAGGACTCTCCGCAGCCGCAGCGGTCTTTCTCGCGCGGGTTGTGGAACTTGAAGCCTTCGTTCAGGCCCTCGCGCACGAAGTCGAGTTCAGTGCCGTCGATGTAGGGCAGGCTCTTCGGGTCGATCAGCACCTTCACGCCGTGGTCCTCGAAGATGATGTCCTCGGGCGCGACGTCGTCGGCGTATTCCAGCTTGTAGGCCAGGCCCGAGCAGCCGGTGGTCTTCACGCCCAGGCGCACGCCCACGCCCTTGCCGCGACGGCCCAGGTAGCGTGTGACGTGCCGCGCTGCGGCTTCGGTCAGGGTGACGGCCATGTCTTCAGTGCGCGCTCGCCTGCTCCGCGGCCACCGGCACGCCGTGCTTGGCCTTGTAGTCCAGCACCGCCGCCTTGATGGCGTCTTCGGCCAGGATGGAACAGTGGATCTTGACCGGCGGCAGCGCCAGTTCCTCGGCAATCTGCGTGTTCTTGATGGTCACGGCTTCATCCAGCGTCTTGCCCTTGACCCATTCGGTGACGAGCGAGCTCGACGCGATGGCCGAACCGCAACCGTAGGTCTTGAAACGCGCGTCCTCGATCAGGCCCGTCACCGGGTTGACCTTGATCTGCAGCTTCATCACGTCGCCGCAGGCCGGCGCGCCGACCATGCCGGTGCCCACGGTGTCGTCGCCCTTGTCGAAAGAACCGACGTTGCGCGGGTTCTCGTAGTGTTCAACGACTTTTTCGCTGTAGGCCATGTTGTTCTCCTAGTGGGCTGACCACTGAATGCTGCTGATGTCGATGCCGTCCTTGAACATCTCCCACAGCGGGGAGAGGTCTCGCAGCTTGGCCACGCGGTCTTGCAGCGTGCTGACCGCGTAGTCGATTTCTTCGGCCGTGGTGTAGCGGCCGATGGTCATGCGCAGGCTGGAATGCGCCAGTTCGTCGCTGCGGCCGAGTGCCCGCAGCACGTAGCTGGGTTCCAGGCTGGCGCTGGTGCACGCCGAGCCCGAACTGACGGCCAGGCCCTTGACGCCCATGATGAGCGACTCACCTTCGACGAAGTTGAAGCTTGCGTTGATGTTGTGCGGCACGCGGCGTTCGATGTCGCCGTTGATGAAGACCTGCTCGATGCTGGAAATGCCGTCGAGCAGCCGCTTCTGCAGCATGCGGATGCGTTCGATTTCGGTGCCCATCTCGGCCTGCGCGATGGCAAACGCCGTGCCCATGCCCACGCACTGGTGGGTGGGCAGCGTGCCGCTGCGCATGCCGCGCTCGTGGCCGCCGCCGTGCATCTGCGCTTCGATGCGCACGCGCGGCTTGCGGCGCACGTAAAGCGCGCCCACGCCCTTGGGCCCGTAGGTCTTGTGCGCCGACATGCTGAGCAGGTCAACCGGCAAGGTGCTGAGGTCGATGGTGACCTTGCCGGTGGCCTGCGCCGCGTCGACATGCACGATGATGCCGCGCTCACGGCACAGCGCGCCGATGGCCGGGATGTCCTGGATGACGCCGATCTCGTTGTTGACGAGCAGCACCGACACCAAGATGGTGTCTTTGCGCAGCGCGTCCTTGAACTTGTTCAGGTCGAGCAGGCCGTTTTCTTCAACGTCGAGATAGGTCACCTCGAAGCCCTGGCGCTCCAGCTCGCGCATGGTGTCCAGCGTCGCCTTGTGCTCGGTCTTCAGCGTGATGAGGTGCTTGCCGCGGCTGCTGTAGAAGTGCGCCGCACCTTTCACCGCGAGGTTGATGGACTCGGTGGCGCCGCTGGTCCAGACGATCTCGCGCGGGTCGGCGTTGATGAGCGCGGCCACCTGGCCACGCGACTTCTCCACCACCTCTTCGGCCTCCCAGCCCCAGGCGTGGCTGCGCGAGGCCGGGTTGCCGAAGTGTTCACGCAACCAGGGCACCATGGCGTCGACGACGCGCGGGTCGCACGGCGTCGTGGCGCCGTAGTCCATGTAGATGGGGAAATGCGGGGTCATGTTGTCGTGCCGTACAGCTTTGCTTGTTGAACGCTTACTTGTTAAACGCATTACCGAGTGCGAAGACGGAGTTGGGTGCGGTGACCTTGATCGGCTTGACCACCGGCGCACTGGAGATCGCGCGCTTGACGGGCGCGGCGTCGATGGACACGCCCTTGGCCAGTTGCTCGTCCACCAGCTTCTGCAGCGAAATGGAGTCGAGGTACTCGATCATTTTGGCGTTCAGGCTGGCCCACAGGTCGTGCGTCATGCACTTGCCGCTGTCTTCGCCCATGCAGCTTTCCTTGCCGGCGCAGCCGGTGGCGTCGATGGGCTCGTCGACGGCGACGATGATGTCGGCCACCGTGATCTCGCCGGCCGCGCGGCCCAACGAATAGCCGCCGCCGGGGCCGCGCGTGCTTTCCACCAATTCATGCCGGCGCAGCTTGCCGAACAGCTGTTCCAGGTAGGACAAGGAAATCTGCTGGCGCTGGCTGATGGCCGCCAGAGCCACAGGGCCGGCGTTGGAGCGCAGCGCCAGGTCGATCATGGCGGTGACGGCAAAGCGGCCTTTGGTGGTGAGTCGCATGGGGTCTTTCTCCTGGCGCGTAGAGCGCCAACCGGGACGTTCAGGGCTGTCGGGGGGCTGTCGGGTGGGCCTCGGTGGCAGGGGCGCCGGGCTCGTGGTCCGGCTCGGCCGCTACTTTCGCACGGGTGTCCGACTGATTTACTCAAGTATCCGTTAAGTTGACTAATTTAGTCAAGTTTTACCTTCAGCGTGCCCGCGCATTTCCCGCCAGGTCGGCCTGCAGGCGCCGCACCACGCCGTCACAGGCGTCTTCCAGCAGGTCGAGCACGTGCTCGAAGCCGGCCGGTCCGCCGTAGTAAGGGTCAGGCACGGCCGTCACCTGGGGGTGGCGCCAGGCGTGCGACATCAGCGGCTCGATGCGCGCTGGCGCGTCCTCGGGCGCGCGCTTGCGCAGCCAGGCCAGGTTGTCCTCGTCCATGGCCAGCACCCAGTCGAAGCGGCTGAAGTCCTCGGGCACCACGGGCCGTGCGCGCTGGCTGGCAATGTCATAACCGCGCTGCGCCGCATGGCGCACGGCGCGCGGGTCGGGCGCCTCGCCCGTGTGATAGCCATGGGTGCCGGCGGAGTCGACCTGCACCAGGCCCAGCAGCCCGGCACGTTGCAGCTTGGCGCGCAGCACACCTTCGGCGCTGGGTGAACGGCAGATGTTGCCCATGCAGACCATGAGCACCCGCAGTTGCGCCTCATCGGCCGAAGGGCCGACGTCGCCGCCCTGCAGCCACTGTTTCAGGCGCTTGATCATGCGGCGCCACCCCGCATCGGCAGCAGCGGCACCACGTCGTGCCCGGCGCCACCGAAGGCCTGCTCGCGCAGCAGGGCTAGCTGGTCGCGCACGCGTGCGGCTTTCTCGAATTCCAGGTTGCGGGCATGTTCGAGCATCTGCTTTTCCAGCAGCTTGATGCGCTTGCCGAGGTCCTTCTCCGACATCGATTCCAGCTCGGCCGCCGCCTTGGCCGCCTTCAGGTCGTCCTTGGCCGACTTGTCGGAGACGGCGCCGTCGATCATGTCGCGGATGCGCGTCGTCACGCTGCGCGGTGTGATGCCCATGGCCAGGTTGTGCGCGACCTGCTTGGTGCGCCGGCGTTCGGTTTCGCCGATGGCCGCGCGCATGCTGTCGGTCATCTTGTCGGCGTACAGGATGGCGCGGCCGTTGATGTTGCGCGCCGCGCGGCCGATGGTCTGGATGAGGCTGCGCTCGGCGCGCAGGAAGCCTTCCTTGTCGGCGTCGAGAATGGCCACCAGCGACACCTCGGGCAGGTCCAGGCCTTCGCGCAGCAAGTTGATGCCCACCAGCACGTCGAAGATGCCCAGCCGCAGGTCGCGCAGGATCTCCACCCGCTCCACGGTGTCGACATCGCTGTGCAGGTAGCGCACCTTGACACCGTTGTCCGACAGGTACTCCGTCAGCTGCTCAGCCATGCGCTTGGTCAGCGTCGTGATGAGCACGCGCTCGTTGATCTTCACGCGCTCGTGGATCTCGGTCAGCACGTCGTCCACCTGGGTGGCGGCGGGGCGCACTTCCACCTCGGGGTCGATCAGGCCGGTGGGCCGCACCACTTGTTCCACCACTTGGCCAGCGTGCTCCTTCTCGTAGTTCGCGGGCGTGGCCGACACGAACACCGCCTGGCGCATCTTGCGTTCGAACTCCTCGAACTTCAGCGGCCGGTTGTCCAGCGCGCTGGGCAGGCGGAAGCCGTACTCCACCAGCGTCGTCTTGCGCGCGCGGTCGCCGTTGTACATGCCGCCGAACTGGCCGATGAGCACGTGGCTTTCGTCCAGGAACATCAGCGCATCAGGCGCCAGGTAGTCCACCAGCGTGGACGGGGGCTCGCCCGGCTGGGCGCCGGACAGATGCCGCGTGTAGTTCTCGATGCCCTTGCAGTGGCCCACCTCCTGCAGCATTTCCAGGTCGAAGCGCGTGCGCTGCTCCAGGCGCTGCGCCTCCACCAGCTTGCCACTCTTCACCAGTTCGTCCAGCCGCGTGCGCAGCTCTTCCTTGATGGTGGTGATGGCATCCACCACGCGTTCGCGCGGCGTCACGTAATGGCTGCTCGGGTAGACCGTGAAGCGCGGGATCGTCTGCCGCACGCGGCCGGTCAGCGGGTCCAGCAGCTGCAGGCTTTCGACCTCGTCGTCGAAGAGCTCGATGCGCAGCGCCAGTTCGCTGTGCTCGGCCGGGAACACGTCGATGGTGTCGCCACGCACGCGGAAAGTGCCGCGCGAGAAGTCGATCTCGTTGCGCTTGTACTGCATGCGGATGAGCTGGGCGATGACATCGCGCTGGCTCAGCTTGTCGTGCACGCGCAGCGTCATCACCATCTGGTGGTAATCGGCCGGGTTGCCGATGCCGTAGATGGCGCTGACGCTGGCCACGATGATCACGTCGCGCCGCTCCAGCAGGCTCTTCGTCGCACTCAGGCGCATCTGCTCGATGTGCTCGTTGATGGCGCTGTCTTTCTCGATGAACAGGTCGCGCTGCGGCACGTAGGCTTCGGGCTGGTAGTAGTCGTAGTAGCTGACGAAGTACTCGACCGCGTTCTTCGGAAAGAAGTCCCGGAACTCGCTGTACAGCTGCGCCGCCAGCGTCTTGTTCGGCGCAAAGACGATGGCCGGCCGGCCCAGGCGCGCAATGACATTGGCCATGGTGAAGGTCTTGCCCGAGCCCGTCACGCCCAGCAGCGTCTGATAGGCCAGGCCGTCTTCGATGCCTTCCACCAGCTGCGCGATGGCCGCCGGCTGGTCGCCCGCGGGCGCAAACTGCTGGAGGAGCTGGAAGGGTGAATCGGGGAACGTGACGAAGTCGCCGCTGCGCGCAGCGGCTTCGTCGACGATGGCTTCGGCCAGTGCAGTCATGGGCTTCCCTGAAGACGGACAACTAGAATTGCGCTCGCTCGCCATGCAGTGCCCGGCGAGCAACACAGGAGAGTAGCGCAGCCCGCCGGCACTTGCACCGGTGGCCGCCGCTCCAGCGACACCACGCCTTCAGGAACCGCAGCCCATGTCCGTACCCACGCACCTGTCGATGTTTGCCGCTGTCGAGATGGCGCCCCGCGACCCGATCCTCGGCCTCAACGAGCAGTTCAACGCCGACCCCAACCCGGCGAAGGTGAACCTGGGTGTCGGCGTCTACTTCGACGACGAAGGCAAGCTGCCCGTGCTGCGCTGCGTGGCCATCGCCGAAAAGCAACTGCTCGAAAGCCCCAAGGCCAAGGGCTACCTGCCCATCGATGGCATCGCCGCCTATGACAAGGCGGTGCAGACGCTGGTCTTCGGCGACGACAGCGACGCGCTGAGCACCGGCCGCATCGCCACCGTGCAGGCGCTGGGCGGCACCGGCGGCCTGCGCGTGGGCGCCGACCTGCTGAAGAAGGTGCGCCCGGATGCCAAGGTGCTGATCAGCGACCCGAGTTGGGAGAACCACCGCGCGCTCTTCACGCAAGCCGGCTTCGAGGTCGACACCTACCCGTACTACGAGCCAGCCACGCGTGGCATCCGCTTCGAAGCCATGCTCGACACGCTGCGCGCCGCCGCGCCCGGCACCATCGTCGTGCTGCACGCCTGCTGCCACAACCCCACCGGCTGCGACCTCAGCGACCCGCAGTGGGAACAGGTCGCCGCCGCGTGCGCGGCGGGCGAGCTGGTGCCTTTCCTCGACATGGCTTACCAGGGCTTCGGCAAGGGCATCGCCGAAGACGGCGCGGCCGTGCAATGCTTTCTGCTGATGGGCCAGGAGTTCTTCGTCTCCACCTCGTTCAGCAAGAGCTTCTCGCTCTACGGTGAACGCGTCGGCGCGCTCAGCGTGGTGTGCAGCAGCAAGGACGAGGCGGCGCGCGTGCTGTCGCAACTGAAGATCGTCATCCGCACCAGCTACTCCAACCCACCGACCTTCGGCGCCCAGGTCGTGGCCACGGTGCTGAACACGCCGACGCTGCGCGCGATGTGGGAAGAAGAACTGGCCGGCATGCGCGAACGCATCAAGGCGATGCGCCACGCGCTGGTGGCCAAGCTGCAAGCTGCGGGCGTGCGGGGTGAACTGGGCTATATCACCCAGCAGATGGGCATGTTCAGCTACTCGGGTCTGGCCAAGCAGCAGATGCTGCGCCTGCGCAGCGAGTTCGGCGTCTACGGCGTGGACTCCGGGCGCATCTGCGTAGCCGCGCTCAACAGCCGCAACATCGACGCGGTTGTCTCGGCCCTGGCCAAGGTCATGTAGCGCGGCAAGCTGTCGCCGAGGCGACAGCGAGGGTCGAAATGGCGGCGTCCGTACGCGTATTTGCGGTTTGAGACGCTGCTCGGCTGGCGCACCATAGAGGGGCCATCGCAGAGATTTGCTGCACTGCAGCAATTTTCGCGGTACATTCGGACACGGGCGAGGCCACCCGGCGCGACTGCAGCCAGGCCCCTCGGCGCCCAGCCTAGGAGACAGACAAGATGCTGTACCAACTCTATGAAACCCAGCGTGCGCTGATGGCGCCCTTTTCCGAGTTCGCCAGCGCCTCGGCCAAGCTCTACGACCATCCGCTGTCGCCCTTCGCCCATCTGCCGATGGCGCAACGCATGTCGGCCAGCTTCGACCTCTTGCACCGCCTGGCCAAGGAGTACGAGAAGCCGCCGTTTGCCATCACGGCCGCCACGGTGAGCGGCGTGGAGATCGCGGTGCAAGAGCAGGTGGCGCTGCACAAGCCCTTCTGTCGCCTGCTGCGCTTCAAGCGCTTCACCGACGACCCCAAAGCGCTGGACGTCATGAAGAGCCAGCCCACGGTGCTGGTGGTGGCGCCACTGTCGGGCCACCACTCCACGCTGCTGCGCGACACCGTGAAGAGCCTGCTGCACGACCACAAGGTGTACGTGACCGACTGGACCGACGCGCGCATGGTGCCCGCCGCCGCCGGCCCCTTCCATCTGGACGACTATGTCGAGTACGTGCAGGAGTTCATCCGCCATATCGGGCCCGAGGTGCATGTGATCTCGGTCTGCCAGCCCACCGTGCCGGTGCTGGCGGCGGTGTCGCTGATGGCCAGCCGTGGTGAAGTCACGCCGCGCACGATGACCATGATGGGCGGCCCCATCGACGCCCGCAAGAGCCCGACGGCCGTGAACAACCTGGCCATGAACAAGAGCTACGGCTGGTTCGAGACCAACGTCATCTTCCGCGTGCCGCAGAACTTCCCCGGCGCCGGCCGCGCTGTCTACCCGGGCTTCTTGCAGCACACCGGTTTCGTGGCCATGAACCACGACCGACATCTGTACAGCCACTACGACTACTTCCAGGATCTGATCAAGGGCGACGATGACAATGCCGAGTCGCATCGTCAGTTCTACGACGAGTACAACGCTGTGCTCGACATGCCGGCCGAGTACTACCTGGACACCATCAAGACCGTGTTCCAGGACTTCGCGCTCGTCAACGGCAGCTGGGTCGTGAAGGGCGAGCTGGTACGGCCGCAGGACATCACCAGCACCGCGCTGCTGACCATCGAAGGCGAGCTCGACGACATCTCCGGCGCTGGCCAGACGCGCGCCGCGCACGAGCTGTGCGAAGGCATCCCGAAGACTCGGCAATTCCACTACGACGCGCAGGGTGCCGGCCACTACGGCATCTTCTCGGGCCGCCGCTGGCGCGAGAAGGTGTACCCGGAAGTGCGCGGCTTCATCTCACGCTTCAATACCGAAACGCTGGACGACACGAGCGCCTTAGCCGCCCAGGAAGCAGCCAGGGCGGCCAAGGCGTCGAACAAGGCCCGCGCCCGATAATCGGTTGGTGACCGAACCGACGCTGTCCGACCGACTGAACGCCGCACTGCCGCAGACGCAGTGCACGCGCTGCGGCTACCCCGACTGCCAGGGCTATGCCGTGGCCATGGCGCAGGGCGAGGCCGACATCAACCGCTGCCCGCCGGGTGGCGCCGAAGGCATCGTGCGGCTGGCTGAGATCACCGGCCGACAGGTCCTGCCGCTGGCTCCCGAACGCGGTGTCGAGGGCCCGCGCGCACTGGCCGTCATCGACGAAGCCTGGTGCATCGGTTGCACGCTGTGCATCAAGGCCTGTCCGGTGGATTGCATCGTCGGCGCCAGCAAGCTCATGCACACCGTCGTCGATGCACAGTGCACGGGTTGCGAGCTGTGCATCCCGGTGTGCCCGGTGGACTGCATCGCCATGGTGCCGGTAAGCGGCGACCGCACTGGCTGGCAAGCCTGGAGCGCCGAGCAGGCCGTTGAGGCGCGCGAGCGCTACGCCTTCCACCAGTTGCGTGTGCAGCGCGACGCGAGCGAGAACGACGAGCGCCTGGCCAACAAGGCGCGCGCCAAGCTGGCCGACCTGGCCGCGCACAGCCAGCTCACCGACCCGGCCGCGCTGGCCGCCAAGCGCGCCGTCATCGAGGCTGCGCTGCAACGCGCCGCGGCACGTCAGTCGCCCGAGGCCAACAATGAAAACTGAAGCCATCGCACCGTTCTTCGCCACGCTGGCTGCCGCCAACCCGCGGCCGCAGACCGAGTTGGAGTTCACCAGCGTCTTCGAGCTGCTGGCTGCCGTGCTGCTGTCTGCGCAGGCCACCGACGTCGGCGTCAACAAGGCCACCAGACGCCTGTTCGCGCTGGCGCCCACGCCGCAGAAGATGCTGGACCTGGGTGTCGAGCGGGTCACCGAACTCGTGCGCACCATCGGCCTGTTCCGCACCAAGGCCAGGAACCTGGTGGCCACCTGCGGCATCCTCGTCGAGGAACACGGCGGGCAGGTACCGCGTTCGCGCGAGGCCCTGGAAGCCCTGCCTGGCGTCGGCCGCAAGACGGCCAACGTGGTGCTCAACGTCGCCTTCGGCGAGCCGACGATGGCGGTGGACACGCATGTCTTCCGCGTCAGCAACCGCACCGGGCTGGCGCGCGGGCGCAACCCGCTGGAAGTCGAACACCGGCTGCTCAAGCGCGTGCCGGCGCAGTACCTGGAAGACGCGCACCACTGGCTCATCCTGCACGGCCGCTATGTCTGCCAGGCACGTACGCCGCTGTGTGATCGATGCGGCGTTCGCGCCTGGTGCGACACCGGCAAGGCCGGAGCCGCTCCTACAATGTCCCCGGGGGGACACGGATGGCCAAGCTCGAAGACCTTGCCGAACGGGTAGACCGCCTGGTGCTGCGCCACCAGGAGCTCAAGCGCACCAGTGCGCTGATCGAGCAGCAGCTTGTCGCCGTGACGACCGAGCGCGACAGCCTGCGCTCGCGCCTGGCCGCCGCGCGTGCGCGCATCGACGCGCTGCTCGAACGCCTGCCCGCCGAAGCCACGGAAGGCCCTGCCAAGGGCCGCACACCGTGAAGCAGGTCGAAGTCTCCATCCTCGGCCAGGTCTACATGCTGGGCTGCCCCGAAGGCGGTGAGACGCTGCTGGCCGCGGCGGTGGCCGCGGTGGACAAGGAAATGACCAGCATCCGTGATTCCGGCAAGGTCAAGGCTCGCGAACGCATCGCCGTGCTGGCGGCGCTGAACGTGGCCTATCAGCTGGCCGAACGCGGCAACGCCGCACCCGCGGCGGCACCCGCGGCCACGGCCACCGAGCAGGGTGACGTGGATGTCGGCGCGCTGCTGCGCCGCGTCGACGCGGCCCTGGCCGACGATGGGCAGCTTTTGTGACTTCCAGCCTGCCTGCATGGGCATGTGCGAGGTCTAGAATGAATTGGTCCGCTGTGTTCTGTGAGCCTTCATGTCCTTGAGCCGATGGTCTATGACCTAGGGCTTGGAACATCGCCTCGCTGGTGTGAGCGTCTCGCGTCAGATGAACCCGAAGCTTGGCTGACCTCGCCCACCTGAACTTCCCCTTTGGTTCAGGCAACCGGTTCACGGTTCACGGCGGACACCTCTTTCCTCCCCGTACGACATGCCCAACTTCTGGCTCATGAAGAGCGAGCCCGACGAGGCCTCGGTCGATCACTTCGCGCAGTCTGCGCGCAAGACGCTGCCGTGGACTGGCGTGCGCAACTACCAGGCGCGCAACTTCATGCGCGACGCCATGGCGCCGGGGGATGGCGTGCTCTTCTACCACTCGTCATGCCCGCAGCCGGGCATCGTGGGCCTGGCCCGCATCGCCGGCAAGGCCGAGCCCGACACCACGCAGTTCGATGCCGCCAGCCCCTACTTCGACGCCAAGTCGCCGCCTGACGCACCGCGCTGGCTGCAGATCGACGTGCAACTCGTGCGCAAGACGCGCCTGCTCGGCCTGCCCGAGCTGCGCGCGGCACCGCAGCTGGCCACCCTGCGCGTGCTGCAGCGTGGCAACCGGCTGTCGATCACGCCGGTCACGCCAGCCGAATGGCAGGCCGTGCTCGCCCTGCTGGGCGTTTGACGTGCCCTGCTCGACGCTTGACATGGCGCTGCCGGGCCTCTGAGCTTGTTCGACATCAGCCTCAGCTTCGTCGCCGAACTGCTGCTGCTCGGCACCGTGGTCGGTTTCCTCGCCGGCCTGCTGGGCGTGGGCGGCGGCATGATGATGGTGCCGGTGATGACCTGGCTGCTCACGCAGCGCGGCGTGCCGTCCGGCCCGGCGGTGAAGATGGCCGTGGCCACGTCGATGGCCACCATCCTCTTCACCTCGCTGTCCAGCGTGCGTGCGCACCAGCGCCTGGGCGCCGTGCGCTGGCCCATCGTGCGCGCCATGGCACCGGGCATCGTGTTCGGTGGCCTGGCCGCCGGGGCTGGCGCCTTCGCGGTGCTGAAGGGCCAGGGCCTGGCACTGGCTTTCAGCGCCTTCATCGGCTACACCGCCGTGCAGATGCTGCTGGACCGCAAACCCAGCCCCGCGCGAGCGCTGCCGGGCGCCGCCGGGCTGGCGGGTGTGGGCGCCGGTGTCGGCTTCATCTCGGGCCTGGTGGGTGCGGGCGGCGCCTTCCTGTCGGTGCCCTTCATGACCTGGTGCAACGTGCCACCGCGCCACGCCGTGGGCACCAGTTCGGCGCTGGGCTTTCCCATTGCTGCGGCGGCCACGCTGGGCTACGTCATCAGCGGCTGGCTCTTGCCGCCCGCGCTGCCCGGCGCCTTCGGCTACCTCTATCTGCCAGCGCTGTTCATCGTCTCGCTGGCCAGCATGGCGCTGGCGCCGCTGGGTGCGCGCACGGCGCAGCGCATCGATGTCGTGCTGTTGAAGCGGCTGTTCGCGGTGCTGCTGCTGCTGCTGGCGGCCAGCATGCTGCAGCGGGCCTTCCTGCCCTAGTCGCGATCACGCGGCGGTATCGAAGCGGATCGCCGCCAGCGTGACGTGGTTGCCACCGCGCCGCTGCGCCTCGGCCAGCGCCGCCTCGCAGGCGCCCTGCAGCGCTTCCTGCGTGTGCGCGGTGTGCGGAAAGCTGGCCACGCCCATGGCGACGCTGAAGCCGAGCTCCTGGCCTTCGTGCACGACGATCTGCGTGGCGCACTTGCGGCGCAGGCCTTCCATGCGCGCGTGCGCGGTGGCCAGGCCCACGCCTGAGAGCAACACGGCAAAGCGCCGCTCGTCGTAGCGGCAGCTGGCGTCCATGGCGCGGGTGCCGCCGCGCAGCAGGCGGCCCACGGCTTCCAGCACGCGCTGTTCGCCCGCAGCGCCCAGCGCCAGCACCTTCGGCCCCAGCGGGTCGAGTTCGATGAAGACGATGGCGAACTCGCGGTGTTCACGCGTCGACAGGTCGACCTCGCGGCACAACTGGTCCTCGAAGTGGGCGCGGCGATACAGCCCGGTGGCGGGATCGCGCAGCGCCTGGTCGGAGAGTTCGCGCTTCAGCAACTCGTTGGCGCGCTGCTGCTGTTCGATCTGCTCCAGCGCCACACGCAGCTGCGCTTCGCGCTGGCGTTCGGCGGCCAGGTCGGTCCACACGCTGCACAGCCAGCGGCGGCCCTGCGTGTCGGGCGGCGTGGCCCAGCGCAGCACCGAGAAGTCGTGCTTGACGCCGGCAAATTCGAAGCGGTGCTCGCTGGTCAGCGGTTCGCCATGCGCCAACGCCGTGTGCTCGGCGGCGCGCAGCGCGGTGAGCAGCGGCGGGTCGAAGACCTCGGCGTCGCTGCGGCCCGGCAGCTGCGCCAGCGGGCAGCGCAGAAAGGCGGCCATGGCCTCGTTGGCGTGCACGTAGCGCCCGGTGCCCACCTCCTTCACGGCCAGCATCTCGCCACGGCGCAGCAGCAGGCTGGGCAGCAAGCCCGCCAGCAGGCGGTCGAGCTCGCCGGCAGCCAGGGGTGGCACGGGCGGCGCTTGGAGGATCGTGGTCATGGCGGCTCGGTGGACCCCGGTACGTGACAGCTTGGCACTTGCACCAATCTGCGGCCACCGCCCTATCTTGGTGGGGCACCCGGGGCAGATCAAGCGTCATCGGCATTCTGGCCCCTAGGTTGACCCCCCGAACCATCCCTAAGCAGCGCCGGTCGTCCTTGGGCACGGAATCTGCTACTTCCCCAGGTGGCGCGATGACGCGCCCCAACCGGGCGCCCCGCTCCTCGAACAGGGCCTGGCGCCTGCCGACGTGCACAGCGACGTGCGCAGACCTGGACCCGCCTGATCGGCTCTTCGCCGCTGGTGGGTGAAACATGTCCGCACGGAGGTTCACTGTGAAGAAATCGCGTCTGGTTCTGGTGGGCAACGGCATGGCCGGTGTCCGAGCGCTCGAAGAGTTGCTGAAGATCGCTCCCGAGCTTTACGACATCACCGTCTTCGGTGCCGAGCCGCACCCCAACTACACCCGCATCCTGCTGAGCCCCGTGCTGGCCGGCGAGCAGACGATCGAGCAGATCGTGCTCAACCCGCTGGACTGGTACGCGCAGCACGGCATCACGCTGCACCTGGGCAAGAAGGTCACGGGCATCGACCGCACACGGCGCGTGGTGACGGCCGACGACGGAACCACGGCCGAATACGACCGCCTGCTGCTGGCCACCGGCTCCATGCCCTTCATCCTGCCGGTGCCGGGCAAGGACCTGCAGGGCGTCATCGCCTACCGTGACATCGCCGACACGCAGGCCATGATCGACGCCGCCAAGATCTACCAGCACGCGGTGGTCATCGGCGGTGGCCTGCTCGGCCTGGAAGCGGCCAACGGCCTGATGCTGCGCGGCATGCAGGTGACGGTGGTGCACATCATGCCGTGGCTGATGGAACGCCAGCTCGACGACGTGGCCGGCAAGCTGCTGCAGAAGTCGCTGGAAGACCGCGGCCTCAAGTTTCGGCTGGGCGCGCAGACGGAAGCGCTGATCCCCGACAAAGAAGGCAGGGTGATGGCCGTGCGCTTCAAGGACGGCACCGAGATCCCGGCCGACCTGGTGGTGATGGCCGCTGGCATCCGTCCCAACACCGCGCTGGCCGAAAAGATCGGTCTGCATTGCAACCGCGGCATCGTCGTCAGCGACACCCTGCAGACCATCACCGACCCGCGCGTCTACGCGGTGGGTGAATGCGCGGCGCACCGCGGCATTGCCTACGGTCTGGTGGCGCCGCTGTTCGAACAGGGCAAGGTCTGCGCGACGCACCTGGCGCAGTTCGGCATCGGCCGCTACACCGGCAGCCAGACGAGCACCAAGCTGAAGGTCACCGGCATCGATCTCTTCTCGGCCGGCGACTTCAGCGGCGGCGACGGCACCGAGGAGATCGTGCTCTCCGACCCCTACAACGGCGTCTACAAGAAGCTGGTCATCAAGGACGACAAGCTCATCGGCGCCTGCCTCTACGGTGACACGGTGGACGGCAGCTGGTACTTCAAGCTGCTGCGCGACGGCCGCAGCGTGAGCGACATCCGCGACAAGCTGATGTTCGGCGAAAGCAACATCGGCGACGTCGGCCACGAAGGCCATCACAAGGCCGCGGCCATGGCCGACAGCGACGAGGTCTGCGGCTGCAACGGTGTCAACAAGGGCAGCATCTGCAAGGCCATCAAGGACAAGGGCCTGTTCACGCTGGAAGAGGTGCGCAAGCACACCAAGGCCAGCGCGTCGTGCGGCTCGTGCACGGGGCTCGTCGAGCAACTGCTGATGTTCACCGCCGGCGGCGACTACTCCAAGGCCCCGGCCAAGAAGGCCATGTGCGGCTGCACCGAAGTCAGCCACGAAGACGCGCGACGGGCCATCCGCGAGCAGAAGCTGCTCACCATCGACGGCGTCTACCGTGCCTTGGACTGGCGCACGCCCAACGGCTGCGCCAGCTGCCGGCCGGCCATCAATTACTACCTCATCAGCAGCTGGCCGAAGGAAGCGCTGGACGACCCGCAAAGCCGCTACATCAACGAGCGCAGCCACGCCAACATCCAGAAAGACGGAACCTACAGCGTCATCCCACGCATGTGGGGCGGCGAGACCACGGCCGACGAACTGCGGCGCATTGCCGACGCGGTGGACAAGTACAAGATCCCCACCGTCAAGGTCACTGGCGGCCAGCGCATCGACCTGCTGGGCGTGAAGAAGGAGGATCTCGTCAACGTCTGGAAGGACATCGGCATGGCCAGCGGCCACGCCTATGCCAAGGCGCAGCGCACGGTGAAGACCTGCGTGGGCAGCGAGTGGTGCCGCTTCGGCACCCAGGACAGCACGCAGATGGGCAAGGACCTGGAGCGGGCCCTCTGGCGCATGTACGCGCCGCACAAGGTGAAGCTAGCGGTAAGTGGCTGCCCGCGCAACTGTGCAGAGGCCGGCATCAAGGACGTGGGCGTCATCGGCGTCGACAGCGGCTGGGAGATCTACGTCGCCGGCAACGGTGGCATCAAGACCGAGGTGGCGCACTTCTTCTGCAAGCTGAAGACCGCCGACGAGGTGCTGGAATACAGCGGCGCCTTCCTGCAGCTCTACCGCGAGGAAGGCTGGTACCTGGAGCGAACGGTGCACTACGTCAGCCGCGTCGGCCTGGACCACGTGAAGAAGAAGATCCTGGAAGACCACGAGGGCCGCAAGCGCCTGTGGGAGAAGCTGCAGTTCAGCCTGGACGGCGAGCCGGACCCCTGGTTCGAGTTCGACAAGGCACGGGTCGACTTGCGCCAGTTCAGCCCCGTGGGAGCGCTGTGATGGCCGAATGGAAACGCATCTGCCGCGTCGACGACATCCCGGTGCTGGGCTCGCGCCGCGTGGCGCGCAGCCAGGGCGCGGCCGTGGCCGTCTTCCGCAACGCCGAGGACAAGGTCTTCGCCCTGCTCGACCGCTGCCCGCACAAGGGCGGCCCGCTCAGCCAGGGCATCGTCTTCGGCGAGAGCGTGGCCTGCCCGCTGCACAACTGGACCATCGGGCTGGCCGACGGCGAGGCGCGCGCGCCCGACCAGGGCTGCACAGCGAAGTTCTCCATCAAGGTGGACGGCGGCGAGGTCTACCTCGACGCCGACGAACTGGCCACGCGCGCCGTCGAGGCGAGCACCGCGTGAAGGAGACGCGCTCCACCTGCCCGTACTGCGGCGTCGGGTGCGGGGTGATCATCGAAAGCGAAGGTACGCAGATCACCGGTGTGCGCGGCGACCCGGAACACCCTGCCAACTTCGGCCGCCTGTGCACCAAGGGGCAGACGCTGCACCTCACGGCCAGCGCACCCATCACGCTGCACCAGCGGCTGCGCGCGCCGCTGCTGCACGGCCAGGAAGTGAGTTGGGACACGGCGCTGGATACCGTGGCCGAGCGCTTCGCCGGCATTGCGGCGCGCGATGGCCCCGATGCGCTGGGCTTCTACATCTCGGGCCAGCTGCTCACCGAGGACTACTACGTCTTCAACAAGCTGGCCAAGGGCCTGCTGGGCACCAACAACATCGACACCAACTCGCGCCTGTGCATGAGCAGCGCCGTGGCCGGCTACAAGCTCACGCTGGGCGCCGACGCGCCGCCGGCCTGCTACGACGACGTGAACCATGCGCAGCTGCTGTTCATCGCCGGCAGCAACGCGGCCTGGGCGCACCCGGTGCTGTACCGGCGCATCGAGGACGCGCGCAAGGCGAACCCAGCGCTGAAGATCATCGTCGCCGACCCGCGCCGCACCGAGACCGCCGAGCAGGCCGACCTGCACCTGCAGTTGCTGCCCGGCACCGACGTGGCGCTCTTCCACGGCATGCTGCACCTGCTGCTGTGGGAAGGGCTGACGAATGCCGCCTATATCGCCGCCTACACCGAAGGCTTCGACGCGCTGCGCGACCTGGTGCGCGACTACTCGCCGCGCGAGACGGCGCGCATCACGGGGCTGAAGGAGGCCGACCTCGTGACGGCGGCGCGCTGGTTCGGCCGGTCCTCCGCCACGCTCAGCCTGTACTGCCAAGGTTTGAACCAGAGCAGCAGCGGCACGGCCAAGAACGCTGCGCTCATCAACCTGCATCTGGCCACCGGGCAGATCGGCCGACCGGGCGCCGGGCCCTTTTCGCTGACCGGCCAGCCCAATGCCATGGGCGGGCGCGAAGTGGGCGGCATGGCCAACCTGCTGAGTGCCCACCGCGACCTGGCCAACCCCGAACACCGCGCCGAGGTGGCGCGACTGTGGGGCGTGGACGAGGTGCCGGCTCAGCCCGGCAAGACCGCGGTGGAGATGTTCCAGGCCGCCGCAGACGGCGAGATCAAGGCGCTGTGGATCGCCTGCACGAACCCGGCGCAGAGCCTGCCCGACCAGGCGACGGTGCAGCGCGCGCTGGAGCGCGCCGAGTTCGTGGTGCTGCAGGAGGCCTTCGCCGGCACCGCCACGGCCCGCCACGCCCACTTGCTGCTGCCGGCCAGTTCCTGGGGCGAGAAGGAAGGCACGGTCACCAACAGCGAAAGGCGCATCAGCCGCGTTCGCGCCGCGGTGCCGCCGCCGGGGCAGGCGCGCGCCGATTGGGCCATCGTCTGCGACGTCGCGCGGCGGCTGGAAGCCCGGCTGCGACCGGGCCGTCCGACGCTCTTCCCCTACGACACGCCACAGGCGATCTGGAACGAGCACCGCGAGTCCACTCGCGGGCGCGACCTCGACATCACCGGTCTGGGCTGGCCGCAGCTCGACGCAGGCGCACAGTGCTGGCCCTTCCCCACGGGTGCCAGCGCCGGGCGCGAGCGCCTCTACGCCGACGGCGTCTTCCCCACCTCCAGTGGCCGCGCGAGCTTCGTCGCCACGCCCTACAAGCCGGTGGCCGAGCCGCGCGACGCGCGCTTCCCCTATGCGCTGAACACCGGCCGCCTGCGCGACCAATGGCACGGCATGAGCCGCACCGGCACCCTGGGCCGTCTGTTCGGCCATGTGCCCGAGCCCACGGTCGACCTGCACCCGCAGGACATGGCGCGCTTGCGCCTGGCCGACGGTGACCTGGCCACGCTGCGCTCGCGCCGCGGCACGCTGGTGCTGCCGGCGCGCGGCAGCGACACCGTGGCGCCGGCCCACGCTTTCGTGGCCATGCACTGGGGCAGTGAGTTCGTGCGCGGCGGCATCAACCTGTTGGCCTCGCCGGCCTTCTGCCCGCAGTCGCGCCAGCCGGAACTGAAACATGCCGCTGTCCAGATCGATCGCGCCGATCTGCCGTGGCGGCTGCTGGCCCTGGCATGGTGCGACGAAGCGCAGGCGCTGCAGCTGCGCGCCGCGCTGCAGGCGCTGTTCGAAGACTACGGTTATGCCAGTTGCGTACCCTTCGGGCGCGAGCGTTCCGGTGTGCTCTTCCGTGCCGCTGCCGCGGCGCCCGTTGATCCGGCCCAGGTGTCACGCCTGGCCACGCTATTCAGCCTGGAAGGCGCCGGTGCATTGCACTACGCCGATGCGCGGCGCGGCCAACGCCGCAGCCTGCGGCTGGCAGGCCAGGGCAGCGCGCAGCGGCTGGAGGCCCTCCTGCTCGCCGGCGACATCCGCGCGGAAGCCTGGCTCTCGCCTTTGCTGCAAGAGCAGACTTCGCTGCCGGTGGCCGGGCACCAGTTGCTGGCGCCGGGTGGCCTGCCCGCTGGCCCCGCGCCGACGCGCAGCCGCCAGGTCTGCAGCTGCTTCGATGTCAGCGAAGCGCGCATCGTCAAAACCCTGACCACCAGCCCCGGTGCGCCGGAAGCACGCCTGGCGGCGCTGCAGTCGGCGTTGCGCTGCGGCACGCAATGCGGCTCCTGCCTGCCCGAATTGAAACGGCTGGTAGCGCAACCGGTTGCGACGGCCTGACCCCCCAGATGCTGCTACTCCAACGGCCCGGAACTTGCGAAGATGGCCACGGGAGACCCAAGCGCATGAGCATCACCGTCTATCTGAAGGACATCGGCCGCGGGGCCGCAGGAGCCCGGTCGCTGTCGTCGCTGGCCGCACAGGAATTGCTGAGCCAGGTGCTCGACGGCGACGCTGGCGAGGTCGAGACCGGTGCCTTCCTGATGGCCATGCGCATGAAAGGTGAGACGCTGGATGAACTGGTCGGCTTCCTGCAGGCCGTGCACGAGCGCTGCATCCCCGTGCGTGCCACGCGGCCGGTGGTGCTCATTCCTTCCTACAACGGTTCGCGCAAGCTGCCCAACCTGACCCCGCTGCTGGCCATGTCGCTGGCGCGCGAAGGGCTCGACGTGCTGGTGCATGGCCCCTTGAGCGAGCCCACGCGCGTGTGCAGTGCCGCCGTGCTGTCCGACCTGGGGCTGACGCCCATTCTGAGTGCACAAGACATCGAACGCGCCTGGTCGCGCCGCGAGCCCGCCTTCGTGCCCACCGCCGTGCTGTGCCCGAAGCTGCAGGCGCTGCTGGACCTGCGCCAGCGCATCGGCCTGCGCGGCCCCGGCCACACGGTGGCGAAGATGCTCAACCCGGTGCGCGGCGCGCCGGCACTGCGCCTGGTCAACCACACCCACCCGGAGTTCGGCGCCCTGATGTCATCCTGGGCGCAGCGCGATGGCGTCGACGCGATGCTGCTGCGCGGCACCGAAGGCGAGCCGGTGGCCGACCCGCGCCGCCAGCCGCGCATCGACACCTGGCTGAGCGGCACGCTGCGCCCGGACCTGTGCGCGCCGGCCCAGGAAGGCGTGCTCGCCGAACTGCCACTGCTGCCACGCGCCACCGACGCCGCCAGCACCGCCGTCTATGTGCAGGAAGTGATCAGCGGCACGCGGCCGGCGCCGGCACCGCTGGCACGCCAGGTGGCGCTGATCGTGGCCGCGGTGGCGGCGCTGCAGGCCAGGTCCGGCGAAAGGGAGCTCACGGCATGAGCAAGACCCGTCAACCCTGGTGCGCGCTGGTCGGCGCCGGCCCGGGTGACCCCGAATTGCTGACGCTGAAGGCGCTGCGCACGCTGCGCCGCGCCACGCTGCTGCTCGTCGACGACCTGGTGCCAGACGCCGTGGTCGCGCTTGCCCAGCGTGGGCGGCGCAGGCCGGCGCGCGTGGTGTACGTCGGCAAGCGCGGTGGCTGCCGCAGCACGCCGCAAGCCTTCATCGAAAGGCTGATGGTCGCCGAGGCACTGGCCGGTGAACGCGTGGTGCGCCTGAAGGGCGGCGACCCCGGCATCTTCGGCCGCGGCGGCGAGGAAGCGGCGGCGCTGCGCGCCCATGGCATCACGGTGGAGGTGGTCAACGGCATCACCTCGGGCCTGGCCGCGGCCAGCGCCCTGGGCGTGCCCTGGACGCACCGCGACCACGCGCATGGCGTGATGCTGGTCACCGCCCACGCCCGCGAGGGCGCTGCGGGGCCCGACTGGGCGGTGCTGGGTGCCGCCGCAGCCCAGGGGCTGACCCTGGTCATCTACATGGGCATGGCGCGCCTGGCCGAGGTGCAGGCCGGGCTGAGGACGGCGCTGCCGGGCAGCACACCCGCCGCCATCGTCCAGCATGCCGGCACGCCGCAGGAACGGCTGGGCCTCAGCTCGCTCGGCCAACTGGCGGCCATGGCCGCCAGCCAGGGCTTCGGCAGCCCGGCCATCGTGCTGGTGGGCGACGTGCTGCGCGCCCGCGCAGCGTGGCCGGCGCAGCAGGCCGCTTGAAGCACCCAGCCCGACCCTTGCGGCAGGCGCCACGGACCGGGCTATAATGACAGGCTTTGCTGGCAAACCAGCGTGTCGATCTGTTGAGCCAGGCTGTTCCGGAACACGGCCGCCGCAGACACCGAGCGCAAACCTTCGGGATCCCTGACTACATGACCACCATCCGCGTCAAAGAGAACGAGCCGTTCGATGTGGCCCTGCGCCGCTTCAAGCGCACCATCGAAAAGATCGGCCTGCTGACCGAACTGCGCGCGCGCGAGTTCTACGAAAAGCCCACCGCCGAGCGCAAGCGCAAGAAGGCCGCGGCCGTCAAGCGCCACTTCAAGCGCGTGCGCAGCATGCAGTTGCCGAAGAAGCTGTACTGAGCCTGTTCAAGCCCTGACACATGCAAGCCCGCGCGGGACGCCGCAGCGGGCTTCTTTCATTCTGGAGTTGCACCATGAGCCTGAAAGACCGCATCACCGAAGACATGAAGGCCGCCATGCGCGCCAAGGATGCCGACCGCCTGCTCGCCATCCGCGGCCTGCTGGCGGCCTGCAAGCAGCGCGAGGTGGACGAGCGCATCGTGCTCGACGACGCCGCCGTGGTGGCCATCGTCGACAAGCTGGTCAAGCAGCGCAAGGACTCCATCAGCGCCTTCGAACAGGGTGGCCGTGCCGACCTGGTAGCCAAGGAAACGGCCGAACTGAAGGTGCTGGAGGCCTACCTGCCGCAGCGCCTGTCGCCTGAAGACGTGGCCAGCACCATCGCCGCGCTCGTGGCCGAGCTGGGCGCTGACCTTGGCAGGGCAGTCGGTCCTGGCGACATGGGCAAGGTCATGGCCGCCGCCAAGGCCAAGCTCGCCGGCCAGGCCGAAATGGGTCTGGTGTCTGCCGCCGTCAAGCAGGCTCTGGCAAAGTAGC
>JANNFE010000322.1:0-9983 GCA_031379415.1 Betaproteobacteria bacterium
CGGCATCGAGGAGCACAACAACTACGCGGTGGACTTCATCGAGGCCACGCGCTGGATCAAGCAGAACCTGCCGGGCGCGAAGGTCAGCGGCGGCGTCAGCAACGTGAGCTTCAGCTTCCGCGGCAACGACCCGGTGCGCGAAGCCATCCACACCGTGTTCCTGTACCACGCCATCCAGGCCGGCCTGGACATGGGCATCGTCAACGCCGGCATGGTGGGTGTGTACGACGACCTCGAACCCGTGCTTCGTGAACGCGTGGAGGACGTGGTGCTGAACCGTCGGGCCGATGCGGGCGACCGGCTGGTGGAGATTGCCGAAAGCGCCAAGGGCATGTCCAAGGACGACAGCGCCAGGCTGGCCTGGCGCGCCGGCGACGTGAATGTCCGCCTGAGCCATGCCCTGGTGCACGGCATCACCGAATTCATCACCGCCGACACCGAAGAAGCCTGGCGCGCCATAGAAGCCAAGGGCGGCCGGCCGCTGCATGTGATCGAAGGCCCGCTGATGGCCGGCATGAACGTGGTGGGCGACCTCTTCGGCCAGGGCAAGATGTTCCTGCCGCAGGTGGTGAAGAGCGCGCGCGTGATGAAGCAGGCCGTGGCCCACCTGCTGCCCTACATCGAGGAAGAGAAGAAGACGCTCATCGCCGGCGGCGGCGAGGCCAAGCCCAAGGGCAAGATCGTCATCGCCACCGTGAAGGGTGACGTGCACGACATCGGCAAGAACATCGTCACCGTGGTCCTGCAGTGCAACAACTTCGAAGTCGTGAACATGGGCGTGATGGTGCCGTGCCAGGACATCCTGGCCAAGGCCAAGGTGGAAGGCGCCGACATCATCGGCCTCTCCGGCCTCATCACACCGAGTCTCGAAGAGATGCAGCACGTGGCCGCCGAGATGCAGCGCGACGACTACTTCCGCATCAGGAAGATCCCGCTGCTCATCGGCGGCGCCACCTGCAGCCGCGTGCACACGGCGGTGAAGATCGCGCCGCACTACGAAGGGCCGGTGGTCTACGTGCCCGATGCGTCGCGCAGCGTGGGCGTGTGCTCAGACCTGATCAGCGACGAGCGCGCCACCAAGTACATCGCCGAACTGCGCGCCGACTACGACAACGTGCGCGCGCTGCACGCCAGCAAGAAGGCCACGCCGCTGGTCAAGCTGGCCGAGGCGCGGGCCAACAAGGCACGCATCGCCTGGGACGCCTACACCCCGCCTTGCCCCAAGTTCATCGGCCGCCGCGCGTTCAAGAACTACGACCTGGCGGACCTGGCCAGCGCCATCGACTGGGCGCCGTTTTTCCAGACCTGGGACCTGGCCGGCAAGTTCCCCGAGATCCTGCGCGACGAGGTCGTCGGCCACGAGGCGCAGCGTGTGTTCAGCGACGGCAAGCGGCTGCTGCAAAGGCTCATCGAAGGGCGCTGGCTGCAGGCCAGTGGTGTGGTGGCGCTGCACCCGGCGAACACCGTCGACGACGACACCATCGAGATCTACGCCGACGAGTCGCGCAGCGAAGTGGCCATGCGCTGGAGCCCGCTGCGCCTGCAGACAGAACGCCCTGTTGTAGAGGGCGTGAAGCGTCCGAACCGGAGTCTCGCCGACTTCATCGCACCCAAGGGTGTGAAGGCTGACTACATCGGCCTCTTCGCGGTGACCGCGGGCCTCGGCATCGGGAAGAAGGAGAAGCAGTTCACCGACGACCACGACGACTACAGCGCCATCATGCTCAAGGCGCTGGCCGACCGCCTGGCCGAGGCCTTCGCCGAGCGCCTGCACCAGCGCGTGCGCACCGACCTCTGGGGCTACGCGCCCGACGAGGCGCTGAGCCATGAAGAGCTGATTGCCGAGAAGTACCGCGGCATCCGCCCGGCGCCCGGCTACCCCGCCTGCCCCGACCACAGCGTGAAGCGCGCCATGTTCGAGCTGCTGCAGGCCGGCGACATCGGCATGACGCTGACCGAGAGCCTGGCCATGAGCCCGGCAGCCAGCGTCAGCGGTTTCTACCTGGCGCACCCCGAGGCCATCTACTTCAACGTGGGCCGCATCGGCGACGACCAGGTGCTGGACTGGGCCACGCGCCAGGCGCTGGACGCCGATGTCGCGCGGCGCCTGTTGGCCCCAGCGCTCTGATCGCCCGCGCCGGTATCAGGCGCATCCAACGGTAAGGCCCCGCCAGAGTGCCAAGCATTTGGCACTTGGCGCGGGCTAGCGCTGCCCAGAATGCGCGTACAAGCCGCGCCGGCACCCGGCGCGGCTGCCTGCCATTGCAAGGCCAGGGCCGCAGCGCCCGCGGCCGGGAGACGCCCTCATGTCGTATCGCCCCCGTCGCGCCCTGGGCGCGCTGTTCATGACCGTGATGCTGGCCGCCTGTGGCGGCGGTAGCGGAGGTGGCGATGCGCCAGCACCCGCACCCGCACCAGCACCCACCCCCACCGCACCCACACCGCCGCCGGCACCGGTGGTGGAGAGACCGGCCACGCGGGATGAAGCCGCGCGCTTCCTGACGCAGGCCAGCTTCGGGCCGGTGGACGCCGACATCGACCGCCTGATGGCGGTGGGCTATGCAGCCTGGATCGACGAGCAGTTCGCGCTGCCGGCGACCTCGCACCGCGCCTTCTGGGAGACGCGCAACGCCGAGATCAGGGCCGCCAACGCCAGCAACAGCGCGGGCCAGGACCAGGTCTTCGAAAGCTTCTGGAAACAGGCCGTCACCGGCCCCGACCAACTGCGCCAGCGCGTGGCCTATGCGTTGTCGCAGATCTTCGTCATCTCCATGGTCGACAACACGGTGGCCGAGAATCCGCGCGCCGTGGCCGCCTGGATGGACATGCTGGGCGAGCAGGGTCTCGGCACCTACCGCCAGTTGCTGGAGACGGTGTCGCGCCACCCGATGATGGGCGTGTACCTGTCGCACCTGCGCAACCAGAAGGCCGATGCGCGCACCGGCCGCGTGCCCGACGAGAACTACGCGCGCGAAGTGATGCAGCTGTTCTCCATCGGCCTGGTGGAGCTGAACGACGACGGCACGCCGCGCAGCACCGGCGGCAACGCGGTGGACACCTACGCACCGGCCGACATCAGCGGCCTGGCGCGCGTGTTCACGGGCTGGAGCTGGGCCTGCCCCGACTGGCCCGACAACAGCTGCTTCTTCAGCGGCACGGCCAACGGCAACAGCGACCCCGACCGCAGTTTCAAGGCCATGCTGGGCTACCCGCAGTACCACAGCGTCGAGGCCAAGACCTTCCTGGGCACGACGATCGCCGCGCAAGGCACGTCGGACCCCGCCGCCAGCCTGTCCCGTGCGCTGGACACGCTGGCCAACCACGCCAACGTGGCGCCCTTCATCGGCCGCCAGCTCATCCAGCGCCTGGTCACCAGCAACCCGAGCCCCGCCTATGTGCGCGCGGTGTCGCAGACCTGGGCCAACAACGGCAGCGGCGTGCGTGGCGACCTGAAGGCCGTGGTCAAGGCGGTGCTGATGCACCCCGAGGCGCGCCAGCGCTCCAACACCGCCGGCAAGCTGCGCGAACCCGTGCTGCGCCTGTCGGCCTACCTGCGCGCCTTCACGCACCGCAGCGACACCGGCGCCTGGCGCGTCGGCAACACCGACAGCGTCGGCACCTCGCTCGGCCAGACGCCGATGCGGTCACCCTCGGTCTTCAACTTCTACCGCCCTGGCTACGTGGCACCCGGCACCAGTTCGGCCAGCAGCAACCTGGTGGCACCCGAACTGCAGATCACGCACGAGACCACCGCCGCCGGCTGGGTGAACTTCATGCGCGACAACGTGGCCAGCGGCGTCGGCCAGAGCAACGGCACGGTGAACGGCGTGGTGCTCAACCGGCGCGACATCCAGCCCGACTTCAGCGCCGAACTCGCGCTGGCCGGCGACCCGGTGGCTTTGGTGGACCGCGTGGCCGGCCGGCTGACCTACGGCAGCGCCGGCGCGGCGTTGAAGACCGAGATCAGCGACGCCGTGGGCCGCATTGCCATCCCGGCGCTGAACTCCGGCGGCACCAACCAGGCCGCCATCGATACCGCCAAGCGCACACGCGTCAACGCCGCCGTGCTGCTGGTGCTGGCCTCTCCCGAATTCCAGGTGCAGAAATGACCCACTCCCTCCCACCGTCCCGCGCCGCCCGGCGCCTCTTCCTGCAGCATGCCGGCGCCATGGGCGTGCTGGCCGGCGCCGGTGCGCCGATGGCGCTGAACCTGCTGGCCGCCGGTTCTGCCGCGGCGCAGGGCGCGCCCGACTACAAGGCCATCGTCTGCCTGTTCCTGTTCGGCGGCAACGACGCCTTCAACATGGTGCTGCCCACCGACGCCGCCAGCTGGCAGGCCTACAGCACGCTGCGCAACCAGGCGCCCGACTCCATCGCGCTGCTGGCGCCGGGCACGGCGCCGGTGCCGGGCGCGGCCGCGGGCTCGCCGGCGCGGCTGGGCGGTGTGCTGCCGATCGCACCACTGAACGCGCAGAGCCGCAGCTTCGCGCTGCACCCGCTGATGGGCAGCCTGCAGACGATGTTCGACACCGACAAGCGCCTGGCCATCCTGCCCAACATCGGGCCGCTGATCCGTCCCACCAGCAAGGCGCAGATGGGCCAGGCCACGCACCCCAAGCCAGCCAGCCTGTATTCGCACAACGACCAGCAGAACACCTGGCAGTCGCTGGCCGCGGAAGGCGCCACGCGCGGCTGGGGCGGGCGCATGGGCGACGCGCTGGCGGCGATGAACACGCGCACCGTGTTCACCGCGGTCTCGGCCGCCGGCAATGCCGTGTGGCTGGCGGGGCAGACGGTGCAGCAGTACCAGGTGGGCACCAACGGCGCCATCCGCATGGGCGCCGACGGCAACGGCCGCGTCTACGGTTCCACCGACCTGGCCGCCGTGCTGCAGCGCGTGGCTTCCACGCAGCGCGGCACGCATGTCTTCGAGGCCGACCTGGCCACCGTCGCGCAGCGCTCCATCGACGCCGAGGTCACCTTGCGCGCGGCGCTGAAACCGGCCAGCGACGCCGCCTTCGGCACGGCCCCGGCCAGCGGCGCCTACAACGCCAACAACGACCCCAAGCTGCAGTACGACAACCCGCTCACCGGCGCCCGCGCCTTCAGCTCGCTGGCCCAGCAACTGCAGGTGGTGGCGCGCATGATCGACGCCGGACTCTCCGGCGCCACGGGCGTGCGGCGGCAGGTGTTCTTCGTCAGCCTGGGCGGCTTCGACACCCACGACCTGCAGAACCGCAACCACGCCGACCTGATGGCGCGCATGGCGCACGGCCTGCGCTACTTCGACACCGCACTCGGCGCTCTGGGCGCACGCAACAGTGTCACCACCTTCACGGCCAGCGACTTCGGCCGCACCTTCACGAGCAATGGCGACGGCACCGACCACGGCTGGGGCAGCCACCATTTCGTGATGGGCGGCGCGGTGAAAGGGGGTGACCTCTACGGCCGCTTCCCGACGCTGGGGCCCAAGAACGCCAACAACAACAACTTCGACAGCAGCGCCGACCAGCTCGGCAATGGCGCGATGCTGCCCGAGACCTCGGTCGACCAGCTGGGCGCCACGCTGGGCCGCTGGTTTGGTGTCGGCGACACGCAGCTGGCCGACATCTTCCCCAACCTGGGCAACTTCGACGCCGGTCGTCGCAACCTCGGCTTCATGCTGCCGGCCTGAGGCGCCGTTCGGCTAAGACCTCCCCCTGAATCGGGGGGGCAGTGAGCATGCGGGCGAGACACTTCCTTGCAACCGCCACAGCCTTTCGCGGCAAGCATCGGAACAAGCGCCGTGGCCCCGCCACGGCCATCGCGCCAGGTTCTGCCAAGGGGAACGCCGTGTCTACGCAAGCTCTTCTTCCAGCCCCGCAACCCGCTGTGCAGCGGCTGCGGTTGCGGCCCTGGGCTGCGGCCCTGGCCCTGTGCGGCCTGCTCGGCGCCTGTGGTGGCGCTGGCACGCCGGAAAGTGCCGCCACCGACGATGGCGGCACCACCGCACGCGCCCTGGCCGCACGCGCCGATACGCCCACCGACCGCCCGGCCACGCGCTACGAAGCCGCACGCTTCCTGACCCAGGCCAGCTTCGGCCCCACCGACTTCGACATCGAACTGCTGATGAAGCTGGGCTACAGCGCCTGGCTGAACCGCCAGTTCGCGCTGCCGGCCACGTCGCACCGCGCCTGGTGGGAGGCGCGCGACGCCGCCATCCGCGCCGAGACGCCCACCGCGGGCGCAGGGCAGGATCAGGTGTGGGAGAGTTTCTGGAAACAGGCCGTCACCGGCAACGACCAACTGCGCCAGCGCATGGCCTTCGCGCTGTCGCAGATCTTCGTCATCTCGGCGCTGGACGGCAACATCGGCAACCAGCCGCGCGCCATGGCCGCCTGGCTGGACATGCTGGGCGAGCGCAGCTTCGGCAACTACCGCGACCTGCTGCAGGCCGTAGCCCTGCACCCGCTGATGGGCCTGTACCTGTCGCACCTGCGCAACCAGAAGCCCGACGCGGCGACCGGCCGCATCCCCGACCAGAATTTCGCGCGCGAGTCCATGCAACTGCTGTCGCTGGGCCTCGTCAGGCTCAACCTCGACGGCACGCCCGCACTGGTGAACGGCGTGGCCGTGGAAACCTATGCGCCGGCCGACGTGGCCGGCCTGTCCAACGTCTTCACCGGCTTCAGTTGGGCCTGCCCGGCGGCGCCGGCCAACAACTGCTTCCTGAACGGCAGCAGCGGCGGCGTCAGCGACCCCGACCGCTACTTCAAGCCCATGGTGGCTTATCCGCAGTACCACAGCACCATCGAGAAGAGCTTCCTGGGCGTGACCATCGCGGCGCAGACCACGGCCGACCCGCTGGGTGACCTGAACATCGCGCTCAACACCCTGGCCGGCCACCCCAACGTCGGCCCCTTCATGAGCCGCCAGCTCATCCAGCGCCTGGTCACCAGCAACCCCACGCCGGCCTACGTGCGCGACGTGGCCGCGGTGTGGAACAACAACGGCAGCAACGTGCGCGGCGACCTCAGGGCAGTGCTGGCCGCCATCCTGACCCACCCAGAGTCGCGCCTGGTGCAGCCGGTGCAGGGCAAGGTGCGCGAGCCCGTGTTGCGCCTGTCGGCCTACCTGCGTGCCTTCCCGCACGCCAGCGACACCGGCTATTGGCGCGTCGGCAACACCGACAACGCGGCCACGTCGCTCGGCCAGACACCGCTGCGCGCGCCTTCGGTGTTCAATTTCTACCGGCCGGGCTACGTGCCGCCGGGTGGCGCCACCGCAGCGGCCGGACTCGTGGCGCCCGAGATGCAGCTGATCAACGAAAGCAGCGTCTCCGGCTGGGCCAACACCATGCGCGACAACCTCACCAGCGGCGTCGGTCAGTTCAACGGCACCGTGGGCGGCGTGGCCTTCAACCGGCGTGACCTGCAGCGCAACTGGGCCCCCGAAATGGCACTCGCCACACGGCCGGCCGAGCTGGTGAGCAGCATCACCGACCGCCTGCACTACGGCCAGGCGCCCGCGGCGCTGAACAGCGAGATCGCCACCGCCATCGCCAGGATCAGCATCCCGGCGCTGAACCCGGGCGGCACCAACCAGGCGGCCATCGACACGGCCAAGTTCAACCGCGTCAAGTCGGCCGTGTTGCTGAGCCTGGCCGCGCCCGAATTCCTGGCGCAGAAATGAGGGCACCGACATGAACCGCTTCCAACACGATGCCTCGCGCCGCCACTTCATGCGCCAGGCCGGCGCGATGACGGCCCTGGTGGGCGGCAGCGCAACGCCGCTGGCCTTGAACCTGGCTGCCATGGGCTCGGCCGCCGCGCAGTCTGCGGGCGATTACCGGGCGCTGGTGTGCCTGTTCTTCTACGGTGGCAACGACGCTTTCAACATGGTGCTGCCGACCGACAGCGCCAGCTTCGCCGCCTACACCGCCACGCGCACGCAGGCGCCCGACCCGATCGCGCTGCTGGCCCCCGGTACGCCGGCCAACCCCGCGGCGGCAGCCGCCTCACCAGCGCGGCTGGGCGGCGTGCTGCCCATCGCGCCGGCAAATGCACAAGGTCGCAGCTTCGCGCTGCACCCGTTGCTGGGCGCCGTGCGCACCCTGTTCGACAGCGACAAGAGGCTGGCCATCGTGTCCAACATCGGCCCGCTGATCATGCCCACCAGCAAGGCGCAGTACGCCTTGAGCAGCCATCCCAAGCCACCGCGGCTGTTCTCGCACAACGACCAGCAGAACACCTGGCAGGCGCTGGGGCCTGAAGGCGCGACACGCGGCTGGGGCGGGCTCATGGGCGACCTGCTGGCGCCACAGAACGGGCTGCCCATCTTCACCGCCATCTCGGCCACCGGCAATGCCGTCTGGCTGGCCGGCAACAGCGTGCTGCAGTACCAGGTCAACACCGGCGGCGCCGTGCCGCTGGGCGTCAACACGGCCGGCCAGCTGTACGGCTCGGCCGATGTCGGCGCGGCCTTGCAGCGCATCGTGAGCACGACGCGCACCGCCTACCCCTTCGACGCCGACCTGGCCGCCGTGGGCCGCCGCGCCATCGACGCCGAACTCACCCTGCGCACTGCGCTGCGCCCGGCCAGTGACCCGGCCTTCGGCACCGCCCCGGCCAGCGGCGCCTACAACGCCAACAACGACCCCAAGCTGCGCTACCTGAACCCGCTCACCGGGCTGGAAGCCGCCAACGCCGTGGCGCAGCAGTTCCAGATCGTGGCCCGCATGATCGACGCCGGCTTGCGCGGCGCGACGCAGAACCGGCGCCAGGTTTTCTTCGTCAGCCTGGGCGGCTTCGACACGCATGACTTCCAGAACCGCACCCAGGCCGACCTGATGGCGCGGCTGGGGCAGGCCCTGAAGTACTTCGACGACACCCTGGGCAACCTGAACGCGCGCGGCCAGGTCACCACCTTCACCGCCAGCGACTTCGGCCGCACCTTCACCAGCAACGGCGACGGCACCGACCACGGCTGGGGCAGCCACCACTTCGTGATGGGCGGCGCCGTGGCCGGCGGCGACCTGTACGGGCGCTTCCCGGTGCTGGGGCCGAAGAACACCAACAACAACAACTTCGACAGCAGTGCCGATCAGCTCGGCAACGGTTCGCTGCTGCCGGCCATCTCGGTGGAGCAACTGGGCAACACGCTGGGGCGCTGGATGGGCTTGACCGATCCGCAGCTGGCCGGCATCTTTCCCAACCTCGCCGGCTTCGACGCCAGCGTGCGCGACCTGGGCTTCTTCAGGCCGCCGGTGTAGCCAGAGCGGTCTGATGCGGCGGCTATCATCCGCCGCCTTTCATGAGCCCAGCGCCGCCCGTCAGCCTGAACAACGCCCAGATGCAGGCCGTGCATCACCTGCACGGGCCCTGCCTGGTGCTGGCCGGTGCCGGCTCGGGCAAGACGCGCGTCATCGTGCACAAGATCGCGCGGCTGCTGCAGGAAGGCCTGGCGCCGAAGCACATCGCCGCCATCACCTTCACCAACAAGGCCGCGGCCGAGATGCGCGAACGCGCCAAGGCGCTGGTCGGCCCGCGCGCCGCGAAAGACCTGGCGGTGAGCACTTTCCACTCACTGGGCGTGCGCATGCTGCGCAGCGACGGCGAACGCATCGGTCTGAAACCGAACTTCAGCATCCTGGACAGCGACGACGTACTCGGTGTGATGCGCGACGCCGGCAGTTGCACCGACAACGCGCTGGCGCGGCGCTGGCAATGGGCCATCAGCCTGTGGAAGAACCAGGGGCTCGATGCCGATGGCGCCGACCGCGCCGCCGAGAACGACGAGCAGCGCGTGGCCGCGCGCGTGATGCGCCTGTACCAGGAGCGCCTGGCGGCCTTCCAGGCGGTGGACTTCGACGATCTGATCACGCTGCCCCTGGCGCTGCTGCAGCGCGATGCCGATGCGCGCGCGAAGTGGCAGGCGCAGTTCCACCATCTGCTGGTCGACGAGGTTCAGGACACCAACGCCGTGCAGTACGAGCTGCTCAGGGC
>JANNFE010000309.1:0-4073 GCA_031379415.1 Betaproteobacteria bacterium
GCGACAGCGCTTCGGTGCCGAACAGGTGGTAGGGCACGCAGGGCACGCTGTCGCCGCCGGCCACCGCCACCATGTAGTGGAAGGCCGGCAGCTCGCGGCGCAGGCAGGCCAGCGCCGCGGCGTGCGTGCTGTGGGTGTGCAGCACGGCGTTGAGCTTCGGTCGCGCGCGGTAGATGGCCTGGTGAAAGTGCCACTCCGACGAAGGCTGCCAGTCACCGCGCAGCGTGCCGTCGAAGCCCAGCCACACCAGGTCTTGCGGGCGCAGTTCTTCGGCGCCCATGCCGGTGGGGGTGATGAGCATGCCGGGGCCACAGCGGTGGCTCAGGTTGCCGGTGCTGCCGCGGTTCATGCCCAGCGCGTCGAGCTTCTTCACGGCCATCACCGCTGCTTCGCGCAGCGCCGGGGTGTCTTCGAGGTTCATTGGCGCACCCTAAGGCCTGCGGCCGGCCCCGCCAAGCGGGAATTCGCACTCGGGAGACCCTCGTTGCTCATCGCCGGACCTCCATTAAATGCCGCAAGGCGCCCTCTTCGGCGGCCACGATGCCATGTTCGGTGATGAGCCCGCTGACGAGCCGGGCCGGCGTCACGTCGAAGGCCGGATTGGCCGCTGGCGTGCCCTCAGGCGTCAGGCGCACCTCGACCACGCCACCGTCGGCCACCAGGCCGGCGATGTGCGTCACCTCGCGCGCGCTGCGTTCCTCGATCGGGATCTCGGCCAGCCCGTCGCACAGCGCGAGGTCCAGCGTCGAGGTTGGCATGGCCACGAAGAAGGGCACGCCGTTGTCGTGCGCTGCCAGCGCCTTCAGATAGGTGCCGATCTTGTTGCAGACATCGCCGCGCGCGGTGACGCGGTCGCAGCCGACGATGACGATGTCGACCTGCCCGCGCTGCATGAGATGGCCGCCGGCGTTGTCGGCCACCAGTGTGTGCGGCACGCCGGCCTGGCCCAGCTCCCACGCCGTGAGGCTGGCGCCCTGGTTGCGCGGCCGCGTTTCGTCCACCCACACGTGCACCGGCAGGCCGGCGGCATGCGCCTGGTAGATGGGTGATGTGGCGGTGCCCCAGTCGACGGTGGCCAGCCAGCCGGCGTTGCAATGCGTGAGCACGTTCACCGGGCCGGGCTTGCGCGCGGCAATGGCCTGCAGCAGCGACAGGCCGTGGCGGCCGATGGCAGCATTCACGGCCACGTCGTCTTCGGCGATGGCGTCGGCGGCGTCCCACGCGGCGGTGGCGCGCTGAAGCTCAGGCAACGGGCGCAGCAGGCCCAGCATGCGGTTAAGCGCCCAGGCCAGGTTGACGGCCGTGGGGCGTGCCAGCTTCAGCATCCGGGCGGTGTCTTCGAGCGCGCCGTCGCTGGCGTCGTCACGCAAGGCCAGCGCCAGCCCGTAGGCGGCGGTGGCGCCGATGAGCGGCGCGCCACGCACCCACATGTCGCGGATGGCGGTGTGGACCTCGCGTGCGCTGCTCAGGCGCTCGATGTGCAGGCGGTGCGGCAGCAGGCGCTGGTCGATGACTTCCACCGCGTCGCGCTGCGCCATGGCGCGCAAGGGGCGCAGCGCCTGCCCGCCGACCTTCACAGCACACGCCCGGCAACGGCGCGCAGGCGCTCCACCAGCGCCGGGTCTCGCGCTTCGGGCGCGGTGATCAGCGCGTGCTGCAGCGCCTGGCGGCAGCTGCAGGCGGCACCGTCCACGTCACCCGTGATGCGGCCGGCCAACCCGGCCACCAACCCGCGCGCCACCTGCGCGTTGGACAGCAGCACGCGGATGATGGCGTCCACCGTCACGGCGTCGTGCGCCGGGTGCCAGCAGTCGAAGTCGGTGACCATGCTCACCGAGCAGTAGCAGAGCTCGGCCTCGCGCGCCAGCTTGGCCTCGGGCATGTTGGTCATGCCGATGACGCTGGCGTTCCAGCTGCGGTACAGCTGCGACTCGGCCAGCGTGCTGAACTGCGGCCCTTCCATGGCCACGTAGGTGCCGCCCGCCGCATGCGGCACACGCTGTTCGCGCAAGGCCGCCAGTACATGCCGGCCCAGGCGGCTGCACACCGGGTGAGCCATCGACACATGCGCCACCAGCCCGGTGCCGAAGAAGCTGCCGGCGCGCTGCGTGGTGCGGTCGATGAACTGGTCGACGACCACGAAGGTGCCGGGCGGCAGGTCGGCGCGCAGGCTGCCCACGGCCGACAGCGAGAGCACGTCGGTGGCACCCAGTTGCTTCAGGGCCGCCACGTTGGCGCGGTAGTTCACTTCCGACGGCGGGATGCGGTGGCCGCGGCCGTGGCGCGGCAGGAAGGCCAGGCGCGCGCCCTGCAGCGTGCCCAGGAAGACCTGGTCGGAAGGCGCACCCCAGGGCGTATCGACGCTGACCCATTGCGTGTCGGCGAGGCCCGGCAGGTCGTAGAGACCGCTGCCGCCGACGATGCCCAGCAGGCCCTGCGTCATGCGGGCGCCCCGGGCTGCACGCGCTGCGAGGCCATGGCTTCCACACTGGCCTGCACGAGTTCGGCGAGCACCGCCGGGTCGGCATCGCAAAGCCGCTTGAGATAGACGCAGACCTTGCCGACCTTGTGCTTGCCCAGCCGCGCCAGCAGTTCGTCCCGGCGCGCGAAGCCCGTCGCGATGTAGAGCGTGAGGTCGTTCTTGCGCGGCGAGAAGGCGATCACCGGCCACAGTGCGCTGCGTCCGCTGGCGTAGCCAAGGCGGTAGTTGCCGAAGCCGACGATGGCGTCGCCCCACATGCAGGCCTTCTCGGCCGTGGCGGCTTCCATCAGCTTCACCAGAGCCAGGCAGTCGGCCCGCCGCTGCGCGTCGGGCTGGGCCGCGATGAAGGCCTTCACGCTGGCGCCCGTGGGCACCGTCTTCGGTTCCGAGGTGCTGCTCATCGCGGCATGCTAAGCCAAGCCGTCAGGCGGGTGCGGGTGCGGGTGCTGGTGCGGGTGCTGGTGCTGGTCCGGATGCTGGTGCGGATGCGGTGGCGGGCAAGCGGGCCAGCGCCATCACGTCGCGCGGCGGCAGCGCCTTGAGGTGGTGGTCTGACCATACCTGGCGCCAGCGCCGCGCCCCCGGCTGGCCGTTGCGCAGGCCCAGCATGTGGCGCGCCGCATGGGCCCACGGCAGGCCCATTGCAACCAGGCCGGCCATGTAGTCCGCCATCGCGGCTTCCACGGCGTCGCGGTCCCGGGCCTGCGGCGCGGCGCCGAAGAAGCGTGCGTCCCAGCCGGCCATGGCCCAGGGCTCGTGGTAGGCGTGGCGGCCGACCATCACGCCGTCCACATGCTGCAGGTGCGTGGCGATCTGCTCGTCGGTGCCGATGCCGCCGTTGATCACGATGGTCAGCGCCGGGAAGTCGGCCTTCAGGCGATAGGCCAAGTCGTGGCGCAGCGGCGGCACTTCGCGGTTCTCTTTCGGGCTCAGGCCCTGCAGCCAGGCGTTGCGCGCATGCACGATGAAGACTTCGCAACCGCCGCGCAGGGCCACGGTGCCGACGAAGTCGCGCATGAAATCGTAGCTTTCGCCGCGGTCGATGCCGATGCGGTGCTTCACCGTCACCGGCAGGCGGGTGGCGTCGCGCATGGCCTTCACGCAGTCGGCCACCAATGCGGGCTCGGCCATCAGGCAGGCGCCGAACGCGCCGCGCTGCACGCGTTCACTGGGGCAACCGCAGTTGAGGTTGACCTCGTCGTAGCCCCACTGCTCGGCCAGCTCCGCGCAGTGCGCCAGGTCGGCCGGCTCGCTGCCGCCGAGTTGCAGGGCCACAGGGTGCTCTTCGGCGCTGAAGTCCAGGTGGCGCGCCACATCGCCATGCAGCAGCGCGCCCGTCGTCACCATCTCGGTGTACAGGCGCGTGTGGCGGGTGATGAGGCGGTGGAAGCGACGGCAGTGGCGGTCGGTCCAGTCCATCATCGGGGCTGTACACAGGCGCCATGGGCTAAGTGGTTGATTGGGTTGCACTAATCTTCTCTTTGTCGGCCCACACTTTGGTGGGACGGACGATGTCGAGGCGCTGCTGTCAGAAAGCCGATTGGTGCATGGTAATCAAGGGTTTGCGAGCGACCATCCTGCGACGGCGATG
>JANNFE010000342.1:0-11275 GCA_031379415.1 Betaproteobacteria bacterium
CCGCCAACACCGTGCGCCTGGGCGGCTATGCCACGCTGGACCTGCGCGCCGAATGGGCGGTGCTGCGCGATCTGGCACTGGGCGTGAAGCTCAACAACGTGGGCGACAAGCGCTACGAGACCTCGCTGGGCTACGACCAGCCCGGCCGCGAGGCTTTCGTCACGCTGCGCTACACCTTGAAATGAGCGGCATGATCCACCTCCTGCGGCTCGTCGTCTATGGGGCCAGTTTGCTGCTGGCCGGCCCCGCGTGGGCCGGCATCAGCCTGCTCGACGACCGCGGCAGAGTGGTGGAACTGCCGGGCCCGGCACAGCGCGTGGTGACGCTGTCGCCTTCGCTGACCGAGACGGTGTGCTCGCTCGGCGCCTGCGAACGCCTGGTGGGCGTGGACCGCTACACCAACTGGCCCGACAGCATCCAGGGCCTGCCGCGGCTGGGCGGGCTGGAGGACACGCAGATCGAACGCATCGTCGCGCTCAAGCCCGACGTGGTGCTGGCGGCCAGTTCCATCCGCGCCATCGAAAGGCTCGAATCGCTGGGCATCCGTGTCGTTGCGCTGGAAGCCAAGAGCCTGCCCGACACGCAGCGTGTCATCCAGCAGGTGGCGCTGGCGCTGGGCGACGCGCCGGCCGGCGCTGCCCTGTGGCAGCGCATGCGCGAGCGCATGCAGGGCGCCGCGGCGCGCGTGCCGCCGGCGCTACGCGGGCGCAAGGTCTACTTCGAGGCGGCGTCGCCGGGTTATGGCGCGAGCGAAGGCTCGTTCATCGGCGAGATCCTGTCGCAACTGGGTCTCGGCAACGTGGTGCCGGCGTCGCTGGGGCCCTTTCCCAAGCTCAACCCCGAGTACGTGGTGCGTGCCCAGCCGCAGCTGGTGATGGCCTCGGCGCGCGGGCTGGCCGACATGCCATCGCGGCCCGGCTGGGCGGCGCTCGTGGCGCTGCGCGAGCGTCAGACCTGCGGCTTTGCTTCGAGCGCCTGGGACACCCTGGTGCGCGCCGGCCCGCGCCTGGCCGACGGTGCCGAAGCGCTGGCCGACTGCCTGGCGGCGTTAGGGCCAGCGTCCCGATGAACACGCAGCCGCCCGCCGCCGTGGCGGCCACGCTCGTGCTGGCCGGCGCCTTGCTGGCGGCGCTGGGGCTGGCGGCGGGCAGCGAAGGCTGGTCCTTCGCCTGGGGGCGGGAATGGGAGCTGGTGGCGGCCATTCGCGCACCGCGCACTGTCGGCGCGCTCTTGTGCGGGGCCTTGCTGGGCTTGTCGGGCGCGCTGGCGCAAGGCCTCTTCCGCAATCCCTTGGCCGATCCGTATCTGCTCGGCACTGCCGCCGGCGCCAGCCTGGGCGTGGTGGCGGTGCTGGCGGCGGGCAGCGTCTTCGGCGCGGCGCTCGGTGGCGCCGCGGCGGGCGTGCTGGCGCGGCTGGGCCTGGTCAGCGCGGCCTTCGCCGGTGCGCTGCTCGGCGTGGGTTTGACCCTGGTGCTGGCGCGCGGCACCGGCCGCCCCATGGTGCTGCTGCTGGCCGGCGTGGTGGTGGGCATCCTGCTGTCGGCCATCTCCGAACTGCTGCTCCTCATCGCGCCCGAGGCGTTGCGCGGGCGCCAGATCTTCATGCTCGGCACCACCGGCTACCTGGGCTGGCCGGCGGTGGGCGTGCTGGCGGGCGCGCTGCTGGTGGCGCTGCCGCTGGCGCACCGCCACGCGCGGGCGCTCGACGCGCTGGTGCTCGGTGAACAGAGCGCCATCAGCCTGGGCGTGCCGCTGCCGCGCGTGCGCCTGCTGCTGGTGCTGCTGATGGCCGCCGCCACCGCCACCGCGGTGGCGCAGGCCGGGCTGGTGGCCTTCGTCGGGCTGGTGGCGCCGCACGTGGTGCGCCGGCTGGCGGTGGTGACGCACGGGCCGCTGCTGCTGCTGTCGGCGCTGGCCGGCGCCGTGCTGCTGCTGGCCGCCGACGTGGCCGCGCGCAGCGTGCTGGCGCCGCAGGAACTGCCGGTGGGCGTGCTGACCGCGGTACTGGGCGGCGGCTACCTGCTGTGGCTGCTGCGCCTGCGGGGGCGCGCATGACGGCGCTGCGCTGCGAAGGGCTGACGCTGAAATTGAGTGGCCGCACGGTGGTGGCCAACGTGACGGCCGGCTTCGAGGCCGGCCAGTGGACGGCCATCGTCGGCCCCAACGGCGCCGGCAAGAGCAGCGGGCTGCTGTTGCTGGCCGGCTTGCGCGCGCCGGCCAGCGGCCAGGTCTGGCTGCAGGGCCGCGCCATCGGCGAATGGCTGTCGCGCGAGCGTGCACAGCAACTGGCCTGGCTGTCGCAACAAGGCGAGGCCGAAGGCGACATCGCGGTGCGCGACGTGGTGCGCCTGGGCCGCCTGCCGCGCCACGGCCTGCTGGGTGCCCCCGATGCGGCCGACGAAACCGCGGTCGACGCCGCATTGGCCGAGACCGAGTGCAGCGCGCTGGCTGCGCGCCGCCTGTCGGCGCTGTCGGGCGGCGAACGCCAGCGCGTGCTGCTGGCGCGCGTGCTGGCCGTCGGCGCACCGGTGCTGCTGCTGGACGAACCCACCGTGCACCTGGACGCCCCGCACCAGCGTGCGCTGTGTCGCAGCCTGCGCGAACGCGCGCGGTGCGGCGCCGCCGTGGTCAGCGTGATGCACGACCTGACGCTGGCGCTCGGCGCCGATCGCATCGTCGTCATGCGCCAGGGCCGCATTGCCGCCGACGGCCCGCCGCACGACGCCGCCTTGCAGGCCGCGCTGGCCGAAGTCTTCGAACACGCCTTCGCCATCCAGGCCGTGGCCACCAAAGCCGGGCCGCGCTGGGTGGCCGTGCCCGCACCATGACGCGCACCCTCATCGTCTGGGGCACCAGCAGTGGTGCCGGCAAGAGTTTTCTCGCCACCGCGCTGTGCCGCAGCGCCGCGCGGCGTGGCATCGCCGTCGTGCCCTTCAAGGCGCAGAACATGAGCAACAACGCGCGTGTCGTGATGCGGCCCGACGGCGAACTGGGCGAGATCGGCTCGGCGCAGTATTTCCAGGCCCTGGCCGCGAAGGTGGTGCCGCACACCGACATGAACCCGGTGCTGCTCAAGCCCGAGAGCGACACCGCCAGCCAGGTGGTGCTGCATGGCGTGGCCGATGCGGCGCTGTCGCGCATGGGCTGGCGCGAACGCAGTGCCATCCTGGCCGCCGCCGCACGCGAAGGCTTCGAGCGCCTGGCGGCGCAACACGAGCTGGTCGTGGTGGAAGGCGCGGGCTCGCCGGCCGAGATCAACCTGGCGCCGCAGGACTACGTGAACCTGGGCGCCGCGCGCTGGGCCATGGCGCGTGGCCCCACCGCGGCGCTGCTGGTCACCGACATCGACCGCGGCGGCGCCTTCGCCTCCTGCCACGGCACCTGGACCCTGCTGCCCGACGACCTGCGCGGCCTGCTTGCCGGCTTCGTGCTCAACCGCTTCCGTGGCGACGCCGCGCTGCTGGCGCCCGGCCCGCAGATGCTGCAGCAGCGCACCGGCGTGCCGCTGGCCGGCGTGCTGCCGATGCGGCGTGACCATGGCTTGCCAGAGGAAGACGGCCTGTTCGACGAAGGCTCGCCGGTTGACGCTGCCGCGCGGCTGCGCGTGGCCGTGCTGGCCGGGCCGCACATCAGCAACCTCGACGAGTTTCAGCCGCTGGCGCGTGTGCCCGGCCTGCGCCTGGTGTGGGCGCGCCAGCCGGCCCAGCTGGAAGGCGTGGACTGGATCGTGCTGCCCGGCAGCAAGCAGGTCAGCGGCGACCTGGCCTGGCTGCGCGAACGCGGGCTGGAGGCGCCGATCCGCCGCCACGCCGCGGCCGGGCGCCCGCTGCTGGGCATCTGCGCCGGCTTGCAGATGCTGGGCCAGGCGCTGCACGACCCCCAAGGCCACGACGGTGCGGCCTTCGACCATCGGCTGGGTCTGGGCCTGCTGCCGCTGGCCACGCACTTCGGCGCCAGCAAGCGGCTGCGCCGTGCCGAGGTGGACTTTGCCAACCCGCAAGGCGCCTGGGCGGCGCTGCGTGGCGTGCGCGCGCCGGGCTATGAGATCCGCTGCGGCCGCACCGTGGCCGAAGCCGCCAGCGCGGTGCTGCACGACGCCGAGGGCCAGGCCATCGGCTGGCAGGCCGGCAACGTGCTGGGGGTCTACGCGCATGGCCTGTTCGAGGCACCGGCCGTGCTGCGCTCTCTCTTCGGCGCCACCGTGCCGACGCTGGAAGATGCCTTCGAAGGCCTGGCCGACCTGGTGGACGAACACCTCGACGCGACGCTGCTGCAGCGCCTGCTGGCAGGATGACGGTGATGAAGGACACGCACATGGGCCCGCAACGCATCGTCTGCCTGACCGAAGAGACCACCGAGTGGCTGTACCTGCTGGGTGAAGAGGCGCGCATCGTCGGCATCAGCGGCTACACCGTGCGGCCGCCGCGGGCGCGGCAGGAGAAGCCGCGCGTGTCGGCCTTCCTCAGCGGCAAGATCGACAAGATCGCCCTGCTGCAGCCCGACCTGGTGATCGGCTTTTCCGACATGCAGGCGGCGCTGGCCGACCAGCTCATCCGTGCCGGGCTGAACGTCCTGATCACCAACCAGCGCAGCGTGGCCGAGATCTTCGGCACGCTGCGCCTGGTGGCTGGGCTCGTGGGTGCGCAGGCGCGGGCCGAAGCCTGGATCGCCGCCACGCAGGCGCAGCACGCAGCCATCGCCGCGGTGGCGGCGGGCTGGCCGCGGCGCCCGCGGGTCTACTTCGAGGAGTGGGACGAGCCCATGATCAGCGCCATCCAGTGGGTATCGGAGCTGATCGGCATTGCCGGCGGCGACGATGTCTTCCCCGAACTGGGCCGCATGCGCATGGGCCGCGACCGGGTGATTGCCGACCTGCAGGAACCAGCGCGGCGGGCGCCCGACATCATCGTCGGCAGCTGGTGCGGCAAGAAGTTCCGGCCCGAGAGAGTGGCCGCGCGCGCCGGCTGGGCCGGCGTGCCGGCGGTGCAGGGTGGCCGCCTGCACGAGATCAAGTCCTGCGACATCCTGCAGCCCGGGCCGGCGGCGCTGGGTGATGGCCTGGCCCAACTGCATCGCCATTTCGCAGCTTGGGCGGCCGGGGCGGCAGCGGCCTGACGCCGTTCGTACCGGCGTGGTGGCGCTTCAGTGCGCCCCGGCTGCGGTTTGTCGCATCGGCATGGCGGCACGGGGCGGCAGTGACGATAGTGCAGGCATCGTTTCACCGTCAGCCCCGGAGCCCGCCATGTCCACCAGCCTCTTGCAACGCAGCCTGTCCCTGTGCCTGGCCGTGATGTTGACGGGGGCCATGCTGGGCGGTATCCACAGCCTGAGCGAGCGCGAGGACGGGCCGCGGCAGTGGGCGCAGACCACGCCCACCCGCGCCTGAGCGCGCCATGAAGACCTTGATCTTCTTCGTCGTCTGGTGCCTGCTGCTGGTGGTCTGCTGGCCGCTGGCGCTGCTGGCCCTGGTGCTGGCGCCGCTCGTGTGGCTGGTCGTGTGGCTGCTTTCGCTGCCCTTCAGGTTGATCGGCATCGGCTTCGAGGCCGTGTTCGCGCTGCTGCGCGCGGTGCTCATGCTGCCAGCGCGGCTGCTGGGTCACAAGGTTTGAGCAGGCCGCCAGAAAGCGCTTGACCTTGCCACCGTTGTAAGCCTGACGCTTTGCGCAAGCTCACTGCGCGACACTTCAGGCCATGTCCCACGCCACCGCCAACCCGGCCCTGCTGCAAACCATCGAACTGCCGATCCTGGGCATGACTTGCGCATCGTGCGTGGGGCGTGTCGAGAAAGCTTTGCGCAGGCTGCCCGGCGTCGCCGCAGCCAGCGTCAACCTGGCCACCGAGCGGGCCACCGTGCAGGCCGGCCCCGGCGTGACGGCCGCGCTGCTGGTCGAAGCGGTGCGCCAAGCCGGCTACGAGGTGGCCAGCACCCAGACCACGCTGCAGATCGAAGGCATGACCTGCGCCTCGTGCGTCGGCCGCGTCGAGAAGGCGCTGCTGAAGCTGCCCGGCGTCAGCGGCGCCATCGTCAACCTGGCGACCGAGCGTGCCACGGTGCAGGCGCTGGCCACCGTCAGCGTGGCGACACTGCAGGCGGCAGTGGCAAAGGCCGGCTACACCGCGCGTGAAGTGGACGGCGCAGCGGCCGCCGGGCCGCCGCAGCGCCCCGAGTGGTGGCCCGTGGCCGTGGCCGGCGTGCTGACGCTGCCGCTGCTGGCGCCCATGCTGCTGCAGCTGTTCGGCCTGCATTGGATGCTGAACGGCTGGCTGCAGCTGGCGCTGGCCACGCCGGTACAGTTCTGGCTGGGCGCGCGCTTCTACCGCGCCGGCTGGAAGGCGGTGCGTGCCGGCACCGGCAACATGGACCTGCTGGTGGCTTTGGGCACCAGCGCGGCCTACGGGCTGTCGCTGTGGCTGCTGTTCGAACATGCCGAACACGGCACGCCGCACCTCTACTTCGAGGCCTCGGCCGCCGTCATCACGCTCGTGCTGCTGGGCAAGTGGCTGGAAGGCCGCGCCAAGCGCCAGACCACCGAAGCCATCCGCGCGCTGAACGCGCTGCGGCCCGACACCGCGCGCGTGCTGCGCGACGGCGTGGAGGTCGAAGTGCCCATGGCGCAGGTGGCCGTGGGCGACCACGTGCGCGTGCGCCCCGGCGAACGCGTGGCCGTCGACGGCGAGGTGCTCGACGGCCGCAGCCATGTCGATGAAGCGCTGATCACCGGCGAGAGCCTGCCTGTGGCCAAGAGCCCGGGTGACCGCGTCACCGGCGGCGCCATCAATGGCGAAGGCCTGCTCACGGTGAAGACGCTGGCCATCGGCGCCGAGACGGTGCTGGCGCGCATCGTGCGCATGGTCGAGTCGGCGCAGGCTGGCAAGGCGCCCATCCAGCGCCTGGTCGACAAAGTGAGTGCGGTGTTCGTGCCGGTGGTGCTGGGCATCGCGCTGCTCACGCTGGCCGGCTGGGCGCTGGCCACCGGCGACTGGCAGCAGGCCGTCATCAACGCCGTGGCGGTGCTGGTCATCGCCTGCCCCTGTGCCCTGGGCCTGGCCACCCCCACGGCCATCATGGTCGGCACCGGCGTGGCTGCGCGCCACGGCATCCTGATCAAGGACGCGCAGGCGCTGGAGCTGGCCCATGCCGTCACGACCGTGGCCTTCGACAAGACCGGCACGCTGACCGAAGGCCGGCCGACGCTGGCCGCCGTGCTCGCGGCGCCGGGGCACGGGCGCGACGAGGTGCTGCTGCTGTCGGCCGCACTGCAGCAGGCCAGCGAACACCCGCTGGCGCGCGCCGTGCTGGCAGCAGCCCGGGCGCAGCGGCTGAATCTGCCCGCAGCCAGCGGTGCCCAGGCACTGCCGGGCCGCGGGCTGCAGGCCGTGGTGGACGGCCACACGCTGCTGCTGGGCAGCACGCGGCTGCTGCACGAACGCGGTGTCGAAGCCGCCGACCTGGCGGAAGACGCACGGCGACTGGAAGGCGAGGGCCGCACCATTTCATGGCTGATGCGTGCGGTTGGCCCGCGCACCGAACTGCTGGGCCTGCTGGCCTTTGGCGACGCCGTCAAGCCGGCTGCGCGCGAGGCCGTGCTGCGCCTGCACGCGCTGGGCGTGAAGACGGTGATGCTGACCGGCGACAACCGCGGCAGCGCCCAGGCCGTGGCCCGCGAGCTGGGCATCAACGACTTCCGCGCCGAGGTGCTGCCCGGCGACAAGGCCGCGGTGGTGCAGGAACTGCGCGCCGGCGGGGAAGTGGTGGCGATGGTCGGCGACGGCATCAACGACGCGCCGGCCCTGGCGGCGGCCGACGTGGGCATCGCCATGTCCACGGGCACCGACGTGGCGATGGAGGTGGCCGGCATCACGCTGATGCGCGGCGACCCGCGTGGCGTGGCCGATGCGCTGGACGTGTCGCGCCGCACCTATGCCACGCTCAGGCGCGGCTTGTTCTGGGCCTTTGCCTACAACGTGGTCGGCATCCCGCTGGCCGCCTTCGGGCTGCTGAACCCGGTGATCGCCGGGGCGGCCATGGCACTGAGCAGCGTCAGCGTGGTCGGCAACGCGCTGCTGCTGCGGCGCTGGCGCCCGGCGGCTGCGCCCCGGTTGCCCCTGCGAGACAGGCCGGCGGCCGCGTTGGCCGCGCTGCGCTAGAGTGAAGGCATGAGCATGTGGCTGCGGGTGACCCTGATCTGGCTGCTGGCCCTGGCGCTGCCCGCGCAGGGCCTGGCCGCGGCGACCATGGTCTTCTGCCAGACCGGCCATGCGGCGCCGGTGGCCACGGTTTCGGCGCCGCACTGCGACGAACATGCCGCGCCTGCCCAGGCCAACCCGCAGGTGCAGGCCGATGCGCACAAGTGCAGCGCCTGCGCGGCCTGTTGCTCGGCGGGCGCCGTGCACAGCATGGTGCTGCAGGTGCCCGAGCCCGGGATCACCGCACCGGTCTTCGTGGCCGTGGTGCCCACGGTCGAGAAGTTCTCGGCCAGCGGGCCCGATCGCCCGCCTCGAGCCATCCGCGCCTAGCCGGCGCGCCGCTGGCGCGCCCGTCCTTCCCTGCGCGGCCCTGGCCGCCGCGCAGGCGTCATGGCCTGGACCGGAGAAACTCATGGTCTGTTCACGTCCGCGCTGGCTGTTGCCGGTTGCGCTTTTCCTTCCCAGCGCCGCGCTGCAGGCGCAGCCCGCCCACCGCGACCCGCTGGATGCCCGGGCACCGGTGCCGGCCGTGGTCTATCGCTCGTCGCTGGCTGCCGCGAAACCGATCAGCGCCGCCGTGTCGTGGCGCGAGGCGAACGAGCAAACGGCACGCATCGGCGGCTGGCGTGTTTATGCCCGCGAGGCCCAGCAGCCAGTGCCTGCCGCTGCCGGGGCGAAGCAGCCATGAGGCCCGCTGCGTTGACCACCTGTGTCGCCGCCGCGCTGCTCACGGGCTGCGCGTCCTTCAGCCCCGACGGTGGCTTCGACAACGTCGCGCAGATCGCGAAGGACCGTCTGGGCAAGGAGCTGCGCTACAGCCGCAGCGCAGCGGACGAAGATGCCATCACCCGGCGGGTGGCCGAACTTCTCAAACAGCCCTTGGGCATGGACGAAGCCGTGCAGCTGGCGCTGCTGAACAACCGCGGCCTGCAGGCCAGCTTCCAGGAGCTGGGCATCACCGAGGCCGAACGGGTGCAGGCCGGCCGTCTGTCCAACCCGGGCTTCAGCCTCGGGCGCTTGACGCGCGGCAGCGAGGTCGAAATCGAACGCAGCCTCCACGTCAACCTGGCACGCCTGCTGGCGCTGCCGATGCTGGGCGCCGTCGAAGCGCGGCGCTTCCGGCAGACCCAGGGGCTGGTGGCCATGCAGGTGCTGAGCCTGGCCGCCGACACGCGCAAGGCCTGGGTACAGGCCCTGGCCGCCGAGGAGACGGTGCGTTACCTGCGCCAGGTGCAGCAGGTCAGCACGGCCGGCGCCGAACTGGCGCAGCGCATGGAGCAAGTGGGCAACTTCAACAAGCTGCAACGGGCGCGCGAGCAGGGCTTCGCGGCCGACGCCGCGCTGGGCCTGGCGCGCGCCGAGCAGGCGCAGCGCGCGGCGCGCGAGCGCCTGATCCGCCTGCTGGGCCTGTGGGGCGAACAGACGAGGTTCGTGCTGCCCGAGCGGCTGCCCGACCTGCCGCCAGTGCCGCTGGACCTGCCCGATGTCGAGCGCGTGGCCATCGCGCAGCGGCTGGACGTGCAGGGCGCGAAGCTGTTGGCCGAGCAGACGGCGAAGAGCCTCGGCCTCACACGCACGACGCGCTTCGTCAACGTGCTGGAACTCGGCGTCGTGCGCAACGGCTCGAACGAGGCGCCGACGCAGCGCGGCTGGGAGCTGAGCTTCGAGCTGCCGCTCTTCGACTGGGGCGGCGCACGCGTGGCGCGGGCCGAGGCGGTGTACATGCAGGCTGTGCACCGTGCAGCAGAGACGGCCATCAACGCACGCTCCGAAGTGCGCGAGGCCTACACGGCCTATCGCTCGGCCCACGACATTGCGCGCCATTACCTCGATCAGATCGTGCCGCTGCGCAAGCAGATTTCCGAAGAGAACCTGCTGCGCTACAACGGCATGCTGATCGGTGTGTTCGAGTTGCTGGCCGACGCGCGCGCGCAGATCGCCAGCGTCAACGCGGCCATCGAGGCCAAGCGCGACTTCTGGCTGGCGCAAGCCGAGCTCGACATGGCGCTCATCGGCAAGCCCAGCCTGGCTGCCGCGATGGGCGCCACGGCTGCAGCGCCGGCTGCCGAAGCCGCGGGAGGCCACTGAACACCATGAAGGACGCTCACATGCTCTCCCGCAGAAACCTGCTCGGCGGCGCCGGTGCCATCACCGCCGCTATCACCTCGGCTTCGGCGGCCGCCAGCGTCAGCAAGGTGGCCATGGCCGCCCTGCCCGAACCCGTCATCCAGACCACACCCGACACGCTGCCACCGCTGCTGCCGAACACCGGCCGGCCCTACCGCCCGGTGGTCACGCTCAACGGCTGGACGCTGCCATGGCGCATGAACCAGGGCGTCAAGGAATTCCACCTCGTCGCCGAGCCCGTGGTGCGCGAGATGACGCCCGGCTTCAAGGCGCACCTGTGGGGCTACAACGGCCAGAGCCCGGGGCCCACCATCGAGGTGGTGGAAGGCGACCGCGTGCGTATCTTCGTCACCAACCGGCTGCCCGAGGTGACCAGCGTGCACTGGCATGGCCAGCGCCTGCCCAGCGGCATGGACGGCGTCACCGGGCTCACGCAGCCGGCCATCGCGCCGGGCAAGACCTTCGTCTACGAGTTCGTGGCGCGCCGCCCCGGCACCTTCATGTACCACCCGCATGCCGACGAGATGGTGCAGATGGCGATGGGCATGATGGGCTTCTGGGTCACGCACCCGAAGCAGAAGCATCCGCTCATCGACGAGGTCGACCGCGACTATGTCTTCCTGCTCGGCGCCTACGACATCGACCCCGGCAGCTACACGCCGAAGATCATGACCATGCTCGACTTCAACCTGTGGGCCTGGAACAGCCGCATCTTCCCCGGCATCAGCCCGCTGGTGGCGAGGAAGAACGACAAGGTGCGGCTGCGCATCGGCAACCTGACGATGACCAACCACCCCATCCATCTGCACGGCCATGAGTTCCTGGTCACCGGCACCGATGGCGGGCCGACACCGAAGAGCACGCGCCAGTACGAGGTGACCACCGACATCGCGGTGGGCACGTTGTGGCCCATGGCGTTCATCGTGTGGTGGCTCTTGTGGCAGTGGAAGGCCCAGTCGCC
>JANNFE010000353.1:0-23819 GCA_031379415.1 Betaproteobacteria bacterium
TCTGGGTGACGGACCTGGCCGGCGTGGTCTACGAAGGCCGCACCGAGCTGATGGACGAGGACAAGGCGCAGTTCGCGCAACCCACGCCGCACCGCAAGCTGGCCGACGTGATGCCGGGCGCCGACATCTTCCTGGGCCTGAGTGCCGGCGGCGTGCTCAAGCCCGAGATGGTGGCGCACATGGCCAAGGACCCGCTGATCTTCGCGCTGGCCAACCCCACGCCCGAGATCGCGCCCGAAGCCGCCAAGGCGGTGCGCCCCGACGCCATCATCGCCACCGGCCGCACCGACTATCCGAACCAGGTCAACAACGTCCTGTGCTTCCCCTACATCTTCCGCGGCGCGCTCGACTGCGGTGCGACGACGGTGACCGATGCCATGGAGATCGCCGCCGTGCGCGCCATTGCCGCGCTGGCGCAGGCCGAGCAAAGCGACGTGGTGGCCGCGGCCTACGCCGGCGCCACGCTCAGCTTCGGCCCCGAGTACCTGATCCCCAAGCCCTTCGATCACCGCCTGATGATGATGATCGCGCCGGCCGTGGCGCAGGCGGCGGTGGAGTCGGGCGTGGCGCAGCGCCCCATCACCGACCTGGATGCCTACCGCGAGAAGCTGAAGACCTTCGTGTACGCGTCGGGCACGACGATGAAGCCCATCTTCCAGCTCGCCAAGCGCGCGCTGCACAAGCGCGTGGCGTATGCCGAGGGCGAAGAAGAGCGTGTGCTGCGCGCCGTGCAGGTGGTGGTGGACGAGGACCTGGCGCGGCCCACGCTGATCGGCCGGCCGGCGGTGATTGCGGCGCGCATCGAGAAGTTCGGCCTGCGCCTGAAGGAAGAGCTGGACTACGACATCGTCAACGTCGAAAACGACCATCGCTACCGCGACTTCTGGCAGACCTACCACGGCCTCACCGAACGCAAGGGCGTTTCAGCGCAGGTGGCCAAGATCGAGATGCGCCGCCGGCTCACGCTCATCGGCGCCATGCTGCTGAAGAAGGGCGAAGTCGACGGCATGCTCTGCGGCACCTGGGGCACCACGGCGCAGCACCTGCACTACATCGACCAGGTCATCGGCAAGCGCCAGGGCGGCAGCCCGAGCACGCCGCAGGACGTGCAGGTCTATGCCTGCATGAACGGGCTGATGCTGCCCGGCCGCCAGATCTTCCTGGTCGACACCCACGTCAACGCCGACCCCACGGCCGAGGAGCTGTGCGAGATCACGGTCATGGCGGCCGAGGAGATGCAGCGCTTCGGTGTCGAGCCCAGGGCGGCGCTGCTGTCGCATTCCAACTTCGGCACCAGCGACCACCCCAGCGCCGTGAAGATGCGGCGCACGCTGGCGCTGCTGCGCGAGCAGGCGCCATGGCTGGAAGTCGACGGCGAGATGCACGGCGACGTGGCGCTCGATGCGGCCGAGCGCAAGAAGCGGATGCCCGGCAGCACGCTGCACGGCGAAGCCAACCTGCTGGTGCTGCCGGGCATCGACGCCGCCAACATCGCCTACAACCTGCTCAAGACGGCGGCCGGCGGCGGCATCGCCATCGGCCCCGTGCTGCTGGGCGCCGACAAGCCGGTGCACCTCCTCACGCCGTCGGCCACGGTGCGCCGCATCGTCAACATGACGGCGCTGACGGTGGCCGACGCCGAAGCCGGGCGTGCCGGACGGCTGGGCTGAGCCCCGTGGAATCAATCCTTTCGCAGCATGTGAGCGCCTACTGATATCCCTTCAACACTGCCCCAATGTTGGGCAGCGGCTTGAGTTTTTAGGGGGGTTCAGATAACATTCGGGTTTGCTTTTTCAGGGTAAACCCGTGTTTCGGACCGGTTTGGCCTCGTCGGGCAGTCAGGTGACTGGTCGGCCTTGGCAGACGTTGCACAAGTGGGGGGCTGCCGTCGTGGTGGCCTCGGGCTTGGTAACCGGTGCGGTTCCGAGTTCGGCGCGTACGCCTGAGAACCCGGCGGCCTTGGCGGCCGTTGCACTGGCCACGCTGCCGGCAGAAGCGCAGCGGACTCACCGGCTCATCTACAGCGGTGGGCCCTTTCCCTACCCCAAGGACGGCATCGTGTTCGGCAATTTCGAACGCCGGCTGCCCACCCAGGCCCGTGGCTACTACAGGGAATACACCGTGAAGACCCCTGGCTCGCGCAACCGCGGTGCCCGCCGCATCGTCTGCGGCGGCAAACCGCCGACCCAGCCGGAAGCCTGTTACTACACCGCCGATCATTACGCTAGCTTTCGCCGCATCACGCCATGAACGTCAGCCAGTCCACCATCGAATCTTCGTTTCGCCCTGCTAGGAGGATCGCGACCATGGAGTTGCAGACCATCCGCCCCAACCTCGTCCAAGCCATCCGTGCTTACCGCGTCGATGATCTGATGACGGCGGCCCAAACCGCCGGTCAGCATTTCCTCTACGCCAACCTGTCGTCCGCGCAGTCGAAGCAGGAGGTGCTGGAAGGCATCGCCCAGGCCTTCACCTTCCCGGCGCACTTCGGCAAGAACCTCGACGCCCTGTACGACTGCATGACCGACCTGGTCAACAAGGCCGGCCAGCAGCCGGGCTTCGTTGTCGTGCTCGAACAGCTGCCCGACAACCCGCGCTTCGACCGCGAGGCGCGCGAGCAGCTGCTGGAAGTCTTCCGCGACGCCGCCGAGTTCTGGGGGGAACGACGAATACCGTTCAGGTGTTTCTATTCTTTTCAGTAGCCCGCTCCCAGGAAATAGGGTCATGGGAGCGGGCTACTGAAGTGGCCCCCGCGAGCGCAGCAGTCAAGCCAGCCGTCAAGGTGGTGCCGAAGAACGGTACCAACCCGAACTTCGGCATGAACATGCCGATGATGAGCAGCGCCTTCGATACGGCGGCGTGGTTGAACGCGGCCTGAAATTGAGCCCCCACGCTCCCGCTGGTCGCTGCCCCCCGAGGGGGCTCTTGCAGCGGCCCGGCAGAGCCGGATCCGCGCAAGCGGCTTGATGGAGGGCTCCTGCGGGAGCCCTTTTCATGCTCGTGTGCGTGCGAGTGCCAGGTATTCAGCCACCGGCACCTCCTCGGCGCGGCGCTGCAGGTCGAAGTCAACCTGCAGGCCTTGCTGCTCGATCCAGCGGCCGAGCGTGCCGCGCAGGATCTTGCGCCGCTGCGAGAAGGCCACCGTGACCAGCGCGCGCAGACGCTCGGCGTCGACGCTGGCGTCGGCTGGCAGCGGCTCCATGCGCACCACGGCTGAGTCCACGCGCGGCGGCGGGTCGAAGGCGCTCGGCGGCACGTCCACCACGCTCTCGATGCGGTAGCGCCACTGCAGCATCACGCTCAGGCGCCCGTAGTCCTTGCCGCCGGGTGCTGCGGCCATGCGCGCCACCACCTCCTTCTGCAGCATGAAGTGCTGGTCCTGCACGTGCTCGCAGCTCTGCAGCAGGTGAAAGAGGATGGGCGTGGAGATGTTGTAGGGCAGGTTGCCCACCACGCGCAGCGGCCGGCCGGCCGTGGCGGCGAGCGCGTTGAAGTCGACGTTCAGCACGTCGGCTTCGATCACCGTGAGCCCAGCGCGACGGCGCAGCCGGGCGGCGAGGTCACGGTCGAGTTCGATCACGGTCAGCGCACCACAGCGTTCGAGCAGCGGCCCGGTGATGGCACCCAGGCCGGGGCCGATCTCCACCAGCGCGTCGCCGGGCTGCGGCGCCACGGCGCGCACGATGCCGTCGATGACGCCTTCATCGACCAGGAAGTGCTGGCCGAAGCGCTTGCGCGCGATATGGCTCACGCCCCGCGCCTCACTGCGGCGGCTCGCGGTACTCCACGTAGGCCCGCGAGCGCAATTCCTTGGTCCAGTCGAGATAGGCCTGCTCGAAGCGCTGCTCGCGCAGCACGTTGCGCGCCTGCTCGCGCACCTGCTTGGGCTCCAGCGCCACCTCGCGCCGTTCCAGCACCTGGATCAGGTGCACGCCGAAACGCGAAACCACCGGCGCCGACAGGCCGTTGATGGCCAGCTCGTTCATCGCCGTTTCGAACTCCGGCACCATGGTGCCGGGGCTGGCCCAGCCCAGGTCGCCACCGGCCGCGGCGGAGCCGTCTTCGCTGAACTGGCGCGCGATCTCCTCGAAGCTCTTGCTGCCGCTGGCGATCTGCTCGCGGTATTCGCCGAGCCGGCGCACCGCCACCTCGGCAGTCAGCCGCGGCGAGGTGCGCAGCAGCACATGCCGCGAACGCGTCTGCGTGATGCGCCCCGGCGTTGCGTCCTTGCGCTCCACCACTTTCAGCACATGGAAGCCGGCGCCGGTGCGCAGCGGCTGCGGCGTCACCTCGCCCGGTTTCAGGTTCCTCGTGGCCTCGACAAAAACGTCGGGCAGCCGCGACGCCGGGCGCATGCCGATCACACCGCCGGTGGCGCGGTTGGCGTCTTCCGACACCTCCTTGGCCACCACGTCGAAGGGCTCGCCGCCACGCACCCGCGTCAGCGCCAGCTCGGCCACGGCGCGGCGCGCGGCCACGGTAGCGGGGTCGGCGCCTTCGGGCACGGTGACCAGGATCTGCGCCAGATTGGTCTCGGCGTCGACGCTGGCGGCGGCGCGCTGCTGGTCGAGGAAGGCGTCGATCTCTTCGTCGCTGACCTTGATGCGCTGGTAGACCTCGCGCTCGCGCAGGCGCTCGATCATGATCTGGTCGCGCACGTTGGCGCGGAAGCGGACGTAGTCGGTGCCTTCGGCGCGCAAGCGTTCGCGCAGCACCGGCAGCGTGATCTGGTTCTGCGCCGCGATGCTCTGCACCGCGCGGTCGACCTCGGGTTCGTCGACGCGCATGCCGTTCTCGCGCGCGTTGCTGATCATCACGCGCTCGTCGATCAACGCATCCAGCGCCAGGCGGCGCAGTTCTTCGGCCGGCGGCAGCTTCACGCCGCGGGCGCCTTCGGCCATGGCGCGCTCCAGGCGGCGTTCCACCTCGCCGGCCGTGACGAGTTCCTGGTTGACGATGACGGCGATGTAGTCACCGCTGCGCAGGCGGCCCTGGGCCTGCGCCGCAGGCGTCAACGCGATGCCGGCGCCCAGGGCGGTCAGCAGGCAGGCAAGCTTCGTCCAACGGAAGGAATGGTCAGTCATAGAAAGGGGCAGAGGGCCGGTCGTCGGCGGGCGACGCACCACGGCGCTCTTCGCGCAGCAGGCGGTAACCGGGGATATTGTCCTTCAAGACCCTGAGCGGGTTGGAGCCGATGCGCGACAGGCCCACCAGCTCCAGCTGCAGCATCAGCCGCGTGGTGGCCTCGCTGCGGCCGGTGGACAGGCGCTCGGCCACGAAGCGGCCGATCCAGCAGCCGGCGTCGTACTCCAGGCCGAGCACGGAATCGGTGATGCGACTGTCCTTCATGCTGTAGTTCACCCGGCCCACCGAGTACCAGGTGCCCTTGCAGCTGCCGCCCGTCGCAGCACCGGGCTCGCCGCGCGCACTGGCGCCGTAGACCGGCCATTGCCAGCCCAGTTCCATCTGTTCGCTCAGGCCGCGCGTCAGCCGATAGGTGGTGCTCACCGTGCGCAGCGGGCCGGGCGAGTAGCGCGCGCCGATGATCGAGCGTACCGAGCGCTGGAGGTCGGGGCTGTACTGCACCGCGGCGTCGAGGTTCCAGCCTGGCAGCACGCTGGTGCTGCCGAGCAGCAGCGCGTCGGAGAAGCGCTGTTCCAGCGGCACGCCATCGGGCGTGCCATCGGGCTGCGCCGTGATCCGCTGGTTGCGGAAGAGCACGCGCTGCACCAGGCCCAGGCGCAGCGCCTCGGCGCCGCTGGCGCTGTCGACGAAGCGCGTCGTCACGCCGGCGGTGAGCTGGTGCGCATCGTTCACGCGGTCCACGCCCGAGAACTGGTTGTCGGTGTAGATGGAGACGAAGTTGAAGTCCTTGGCCGTGGCGTCGTAGTTGGGCAGGCCACTCTGCGCGCGGTAGGGCGTGCGCACGTAGAACAGCCGCGGCTCCAGCGTCTGCTGCACCGGGCGCCCGAAGGCCCGGGTCTGGCGCTCGAATTCGAAGCCGGCGTCGACGCTGAAGCTGGGGATCACGCGCGAGGCCCGCTTTTGCGCACCCGGCCCGGATTCCGGCAAGGCGTAGCCGGCGGCGTTGACGGCCAGGCGTGGCACCACCCACCAGCCCGGCTCGCGCCAGGGCCGGGCGATGTGGCCCAGCACGTGCAGGCGGTCGCCACCGCTGCGCTCGGCACGCGCAGCGGTGCCCGTGGGCAAGGTGAAGCGGTTGAACTCGGCTTCGCCGCCGTACTGCCAGCCACTTGCGCGGCCACTGATGCGCAGGCCCAGCTGCGGCGTGCGTTCGTAGGGCGACACCACCACCGCATCGTTGGCCTGCAGCACCTGCCACTGCAGGGCGCGGGCGTAGACCAAGCCTTCGCCGGCGCTGAACTGGAAGGGCCGCTCGGCGTAGGCGCGCAGCGGCAGCAGGCGTGCCGTGAGGCTGCGCCCTGCGTTGGGGAAGTCCTTCCACCACTCGTCGTCGGAGACACGCACGAGGTCGGCGCCATAACGCAGCTGGCCGAAGGCGCTGCCCTCGTGCGTCCACTGCAGCGCCTCGCGCGAGGTGCCGGTGAGGCGGTCATTCGGCAGCCAGTCCAGCGCCAGCGTGCCTTCGTCGCGGTCTTCCAGGTAGCGGAATTCGGTGTCCAGCCCCAGGCCGCGGCGTGTGATGAGGCGCGGCGTGAGCGTGGCGTCGCGGTTGGGCGCGATGTTCCAGTAGTAGGGCACCGAAAGCTCGATGCCGCTGCGGTTGTCGGTGTTCACCGAAGGCGGCAGCCAGCCCGATTTGCGCGCGTCCGACAGCGGGAAACTCAAGCCGGGCAAAGCCAGGATGGGCACGCCCAGGAAGCGCAGCACTGCGCCTTCGGCCACGCCTTCGTTGAGGTCGAGGTCCAGACGCACGCTGTCGGCACGCAGCAGCCAGGCCGGCTCTTCCGGGCCTTCGCGCGGACAGCTCGTGTACTCGGCGCGCGTGGCGTGGGCGCGCGCGCTGTCCAGGAAGTCGATGCGCTCGGCGCGGCCACCGGCGCCGAGCTGCGTGAATTCGAACTCGGGCTGCAGGAAGTAGCCCTCGAAGCGCTGCACGCGCAGCTGCAGTTCAGGCCCGGTGTAGATGGCGCCGCCGCGGCTCACGCGCACCTTGCCGGTGGCGCTGGCCAGGTCTTGCGGCGTGTCGTAGGCCAGGCGGTCGGCGCGGATCACCAGGCCGCCGCGGCGGAATTCCACGGCGCCTTCGGCCACCGTTTCCAGCTCGGGCTGGCTGCGGATGCGGTCGGCGCGCAGCACGATGGGTTGCTGGCGTGCCGTGTCGCCGCGCGGCAGCGGCTGCAGTGCCGGGCTGGGCACCAGTTCAGCGGCGGGCGCAGGTGGCGCAGCGGGTGGACTTTGAGCCGTGGCTGCGCCGGCGAGCAGGCCCGCCGCCAGGGCCAGCGGGGTGAGACACAGGGGAGACAAGAGGGTGCGGGCGCGAGGGGCAGCACGGCCGGATTCGTGAAATCGATTATCCATGAGCATGCGCAGGCAGCCGGGCTTCGAGCTCGGCACCCACCCGGTAGCGGGCCGTACGGCCCAGGAAAAAGCCACCCTGAGCTACCTGCTGGTGCAGGTCAACAAGGTGGCTTTGCCAGACGGCCCGCACCCGCCGCTCATGAAGTGGCTGGCGCCCGGCTCACAGGCGCCGCAGTCGGCGCGGGCTATACGTCCAGGGTGGCGGCCTACTTCGGCAGCAGCACGGTGTCGATGACGTGGATGACGCCGTTGTCGGCCACGATGTCGGCTGCCGTGACCTTGGCGCCGTTCACCGTCACGCCGCCCATGGTGGCCAGCGTCAGGCTGCCACCCTGCACCGTCTTGGCCATGCCGGCTTTCACGTCCTTGGCCATCACCGTGCCCGGCACCACGTGGTAGGTGAGCACGGCGGTGAGCTTGGCCTTGTCCTTCAACAGGGCGTCGAGGTCGGCCTTGGGCACCTTTGCGAAGGCCTCGTCGGTGGGCGCGAACACCGTGAACGGGCCCTTGCCCTTGAGCGTGTCGATCAGACCGGCGGCCTGCAGCGCAGTGGCCAGGGTCTTGAAGTTGCCGGCGGCCACGGCCGTGTCGACGATGTCCTTGGCCTGGGCGGCCAGGGCGGCCGCGCTCAGGGCGGCGGCGATCAGGTACTGCTTCATGTCGGTTTCCTTGCGGGGTTGAGAACGGGTGGGAAAGTTCAAGGTGCGGGCAGGATCACCTTGTCGATGACGTGGATGACGCCATTGCTCGTCAGCACGTCGGTGGCGGTGATGTTCGACGTGCGGGCGCGCTGGTCGGTGATGGCCAGGCTGGCGTTCACCGTGAAAGTGCCGCCTTGCAGCGTGGTGATGGCCGCGCCCACCGGCACGCCGGCCTTGAGCACGCGGCCGTTCAGCACGTGGTAGGTGAGTACCTGCGTGAGCAAGGGCTTGTTGGCGAGCAGCGCGTCCTTGGTGACGCCCAGCTCGGCCAGCAGCGCGGCGAAGGCGTCGTTGGTCGGCGCGAAGACGGTCAAGGGCCCGGTGCCCGACAGCGCACCCACCAAGTCGGCCGCGACCACCGCCTCGACCAGGATGCTGAACTGGGGCAAGGCCTGCGCCGTCTGCACGATGGTCTTGTCGGCAGGCAAAAGGACCTTGTCGATGACGTGAATGATGCCGTTGCTGGTGCTGATGTCGGTGGCCGTGATCTTGGACTTGCGGTTGCGGCCATCGGTGATCACGAGGTCACTGCCGACCTGCTCGACCTTGAAGATGCCGCCCTCGGCAGTGGCAATGGCGGCGCCGATGGGGACCTGCGACCTAAAGACGCGGGTGCCGAGCACGTGGTACTTCAGCACGGCGGTGAGCAGTGGCTTGTCGGCCAGCAGCTGTGCCTTGGTCAGGCCCAACTCGGTGAGCAGGGCGGCGAAGGCGTCGTTGGTGGGCGCAAAGACGGTGATCGGGCCCGGCTGCGACAGCGTGGTGACGAGGTCGGCCGCGGTCACTGCCTCGACCAGGATGGAGAAGCGCGGGTCGGCCTGCGCGGTGCCCACGATGTTGGGGGCGGCTGGCGGGGGGTGATCGTCGTCGTCACCGCCACAGGCGGCCAGGAAGCTGGCAGTCGCTGCCAGGAGCAGCAGGTTCATCCACTTCTTGATGAGCATGTTGGTCTCTCCGATGTAGGGCGGGCCTGGGCCCATGGGGCGGGCGCCTGTTTGCACCCGCCGACGCCGGAGTGTGAACGCATGAGTTCACATGAGCAACTGTACGGTCTTATTGTAACTAATTGGTATCAACCAGGCAGCTTTCGCTGCGACCCGGTCACGGGCTCTGTGTCGCGCAGCCCGCAGCGGCCAGCCACGGGTCGCGGTCTTCGCCGCCGAAGATGTGCAGCAGGAAATCGAGGAAGGCGCGTGTGCGCGCCGGCAAGTGATGGCGCGTCGGCATGCCGGCCCACAGCGTCATGTCGAAGAGACGCCAGCCGGGCAGCACACGTTCCAGCGTGCGGTCGCGCAGCGCATCCTCGATCAGGTAGGACGGCAGCCCGGCGATGCCCAGACCGGCCCGCGACGCGGCGTACATGAGGTCGATGCTGGTTGTGCCCAGCGCCGGACGCAGCGCCCGCGCCAGTTCGTAGCGTTCGCCCTGCGTGGCGTCGGCGCCTGGCGGGCCGCTGTAGAAGACGAGCCGGCTCTGCATGGCCGCCATGGGCGGAATGATGGCTTCGTGCTGCGCCAGCTCGCTGGGGTGCTGCGGCCGGCCGCGCAGGTCCAGGTAGGCCGGCGAGGCGCACACCACCACCTCGGTGCGCGCCAGCCGGCGCGCAATGAAGTCGCCATCGGGCGCGTCGCGGCGCGAGAACACGGTGAGGTCGTAGTCCGGGTCGACGGTGTCCACGGGGCCGGGGGCGTCGAGCTCCAGCGTGACCTGCGGATACTGCGCCTGGAAGCGCGGCAGGTGCTTGGCCAGCTGGTGCACGGCCACCGCCGGCGGGCACAGCAGGCGCAGGTGGCCGCGCGGTTCCTGGGTCGCAGCGCTGGCCAGGGCTTCGGACTCGTCGATGTCGACGAGGATGGCGCGCACCTTGTCCAGGTACTGCTCGCCCACTTCGGTGAGCGCCAGGCGGCGCGTGGTGCGGTTCAGCAGCCGCGCGCTGAGGTGGTTCTCCAGCTCGGCCACCATGCGCGTGACCACCGGCGGCGCCATGTCCAGCGCGCGCGCCGCCCTCGCGAAGCCGCCTTCATCGACGACGCGGGCGAACACGCGCATCGCCTTCAGCTGGTCCATCGTGCTTCTCCCGCCGGCAGGGCCGATCTTCGTGACGGCGTGATGTTGCCGCATGCCGGCGCTCCACCGCGCTGTCGAAGCGCGATGTGGCTGCGGCTGCGACAATCCCGCACCGCCCACTTCACCAGTTTGCCCAGCGCCTTCACCCCGGGTGCAGGGCGGCCGGCGCATTGATGTTCGCCTTCTTCGAAACCCGCATCCGGCCCACCGCACTACCGGGCACCGCACCCCCCTCAGGCCTGCTGGCCTTCTACTGGCACTACGTGCGCCAGACGCGAGGCCTGTTCGCCGCCATGTTCGCCACCGGCCTGGCGGTGGCACTGATCGACACGCTGATCCCCGTCTTCATCGGCAAACTGGTGCGCCTGATGCAGGCCACGGACCGCGCCGCCGCGCTGGCCGACGCCATGCCGCTGCTCATCGGCATGGCGCTGCTTATCCTGTTGGGCCGGCCGCTGGCGCTGATGGCGGACAGCCTGCTGCGCAACAACGCCGTGGTGCCCGGCGTGACCAGCCTGATCCGCTGGCAGAGCCACTGGCATGTGGTGCGCCAGAGCTGGCCCTTCTTCCAGAACGACTTCGCAGGCCGCATCGCCAACCGCGTGATGCAGACCAGCAATGCGCTGCGCGATTGCGTGGTGAGCTCGATCCGCGCCGTCTGGTACATCCTGGTCTACGGACTGAGTTCGCTGTTGCTGATGGGTCTGGCCGACTGGCGCCTGGCCGTCCCTACCGCGTTGTGGTTTGCGGGCTATGTGTTCTTCCTGCGCCACTTCGTGCCGAAGATGCGTGACCTGGCCAAGACCAGCAGCGAACTGCGCAGCATGGTCATGGGCCGCGTGGTCGACAGCTACACCAACATCCTGACCGTCAAGCTCTTCGCGCGCTCGATGGACGAGGACGCCTACGTGCGCGAGGTCATCGACGAGCACACGGCCGCCATCCAGGCCCACATGCGGCTCATCACCACCTTCATGACCACGCTGTCGGCGCTGAACGCGCTGCTGCTGGTGAGCACGGCGGCCATCGGCATCACGCTGTGGGGGCAGGGGCAGATCGACGCCGGCACCGTGGCCACGGCCTTGCCGCTGGCCTGGACCATCGCCAACGTGGCCGGCTGGGTGAGCTGGGAAGTCACCGGCATCTTCGAGAACATCGGCGTCGTGCAGGAAGGCATGGAGACCATTGCCGTGCCGCACGCCATGGTCGACCGCGCCGACGCGCATGAACTCGACATCCAGCCCGCACCCGCTGGCGGCGAGGTGCGCTTCGAGCACTTGAGCTTCACCTACGGCCGCGACGACGGCAGACGAGTGCTCGACGACCTCAACCTCGTCATCCACCCCGGCGAGCGCGTCGGCCTGATCGGCCGGAGCGGCGCCGGCAAGAGCACGCTCGTCAATCTGCTGCTGCGCTTTCACGACCTGGAGACCGGCAACCTGCGCATCGACGGCCACGACGTGCGCAGCCTGACGCAGGAGAGCCTGCGCGCCGCGGTGGGCATGGTGACGCAGGACACCTCGCTGCTGCACCGCTCCATCGCCGCCAACATCGGCTATGGCCGGCCCGGCGCGACGATGGCCGAGATCGTGGCCGCGGCGAAGAAGGCGCAGGCCCACGAGTTCATCCTGGGTCTGCAGGACTGGAAGGGCCGCACCGGCTACGAGGCGCACGTCGGCGAACGCGGCGTCAAGCTCAGCGGCGGCCAGCGCCAGCGGGTGGCCATCGCGCGTGTGGTGCTGAAGGACGCGCCCATCCTGGTGCTGGACGAAGCCACCAGCGCGCTGGACAGCGAAGTCGAACTGGCCATCCAGAGCCAGCTGCTGGGCCTGATGGAAGGCAAGACGGTGATCGCCATCGCGCACCGCCTGAGCACGATTGCGCGCATGGACCGCCTCATCGTGCTGGAGCAGGGCCGCATCGTCGAAGAGGGCACGCACGCCGAATTGCTGGCCAAGGGCAAGGCCGGCGGCCATTACGCGAAATTGTGGGCACACCAGAGCGGCGGCTTCCTGGCCGAAGACCTGAGCGAGGCAACGGCCGAAGCCTGAGCGGACACAATCGCGGCGCCATGGAATACGCCGCCTTCCTCGTCGACTTCATCCTGCACGTCGACCGTCATTTGTCCGCATTCGTGCAGGCCTACGGCGCTTGGGTCTACGCGCTGCTCTTCCTCATCATCTTCGTCGAGACGGGCCTCGTGGTGATGCCCTTCCTGCCCGGTGATTCGCTGCTCTTCGTGGTGGGTGCGCTGTGCGGTGCCGGGCTCATGAGCCTGCCGCTGGCGATGGCGCTGCTGGTGGTGGCAGCGATCCTGGGCGACCAGGTGAACTACAGCATCGGCCGCCACTTCGGGCCGCGTGTCTTCGGCTGGCAGAACTCGCGCTGGTTCAACCGAGACGCCTTCGACCGCACGCACGCCTTCTATGAGCGTTACGGTGGCGTGACCATCATCGTGGCGCGCTTCATGCCCTTCCTGCGCACCTTCGCGCCCTTCGTGGCTGGCGTGGCCGAGATGACGCGCAGCAAGTTCACCGCCTACAACGTGGCCGGTGGCCTGCTCTGGGTGTGCGGCATCACGCTGGCCGGCTACCTGTTCGGCAACATCCCCTGGGTGCAGCAGAACCTGTCGAAGATCATCTGGGCCATGATCATCGTGCCCGGGCTGATCGTCATCTTCGGCGTCTGGAAGGCGTCACGCCAGAAGAAGGTGCAGGGCCTGGCCAGCTGATCAGGGGCAGGCGGTGATGACGCGTGCCACGGCGGCGGTGAGCTTCTTGCCGTAGGGCACGTGCAGGAATTCGTTGGGCCCGTGGGCATTGCTCTTCGGGCCGAGCACGCCGCAGACCATCATCTGCGCCGCCGGGAAGCCCTTCTGCAGCATGCTCATCAGCGGGATGGTGCCGCCCTGGCCGATGTAGCCCAGCGGCGCGCCGAAGTGGGCTTGCGAGGCTTCGTTCATCACCTGCTCCAGCCACGGCGCCAGTTCTGGCGCGTTCCAGCCCGTGGCGCCCAGAGCGCCGGCACGGCCATCGGGGTGGAAGGTGACCTTCGCGTTGTAGGGCGCGTTGTCTTCCAGCAGCGCCTTCAGCTTCAGGCTGGCTTCATGGCCGTCCACCAGCGGTGGCAGGCGCAGCGAGAGCTTGAATGCCGTCCAGGGGCGCAGCACGTTGCCGGCGCTCTTCAGCTCGGGGAAGCCGTCGGCGCCGGTGACGCTGAGCGTCGGCCGCCACGTGCGGTTGAGCAGGCCCTGCACCGGGTCGGTGGTGGTGGGCAGCGCCGGGCCGCCGTCGGCGCCGCAGGCCCAGGGCATGCGCTTCCAGACCTGATCGCCCAGGATGGCCGCCGTGGCCTGCGCCTGCGCCAGGCGCGAGGCTGGCAGCTCGCAGTGGAAACTCTGCGGCAGCAGGTCGCCGGTCTTGCTGTCTTCCAGGCGGTCGAGCACCTGGCGCAGGATGCGGAAGCTGCTGGGCACCAGGCCGCTGGCATCACCGCTGTGGATGCCTTCGCTGAGGATCTCGACCTTCAGCACGCCGCTGACCATGCCCCTCAGGCTGGTCGTCAGCCACAACTGGTCGTAGTTGCCGGCGCCACTGTCCAGGCAGACGACGAGTGCGACATTGCCCAGCCGCGGCGTGAGCGCCGCGATGTAGGCTGGCAGATCGTAGGAGCCGCTCTCTTCGCAGCTTTCGATGAGGCCCACGCAGCGCGGGTGCGGCAGGCCCTGCTGCTGCAGCGCTTCCAGCGCGGTGATGGCGGCGTAGACGGCGTAACCGTCGTCGGCGCCGCCGCGGCCGTAGAGCAGGCCGTTTTCGTACTTGGGCGTCCAGGGGCCCAGATCATTGCGCCAGCCGTTGAATTCAGGCTGCTTGTCGAGGTGGCCGTAGAGCAGCACGGTGTCGGGGCTGGTCGAGCCACTGGCTGGCAGCTCGAAGAAGATCACCGGCGTGCGGCCTTCCAGGCGCACCACTTCCAGCTTCAGGCCGGGCAGCTTGCGGCCTTCCACCCAGGCCGCGGCGTCGCGCACCACGCGTTCGACAAAGCCGTTTTTCGCCCAGTCGGCGTCGAACATCGGGCTCTTGGCGGGCACGCCGATGTAGTCGGTGAGCGCCGGCACGATGCGGTGGTCCCAGGCATCGTCGCAGAAGGGTGCCAGGGCGGCGAGGGCGGCGGCTTCTGCAGGTCGGGTGGGAGCGTTCATGGCGGGTCTCTGCGAGGCGAAGCAGTCGAGTTTAGAACCGTGCCAGCCAACGGGCCAGATGTTCCAGCACCGCCGCCTGCTCGGGCTCGTTGAAGATCTCATGGAAGAACCCGGGCCAGGCCTGCGCCTGCACCACGCCGGCGGGCGCCGCGGCGGCGAAGGCGGCGCTGCCGGCCGGGGCCACGCAGCGGTCGGCGCCAGCCCACATCAGCAGCGTGGGTGTGCGCCAGCGCGGCGCGTCGGCCAGCACCCGCTGCCCGGCGTCCAGCATGAAGCGCACCAGGCGCGGCGTCACGCGGTCGTGCACCAGCGGGTCGGCGCGGTAGCGGCGCACGACCTCGGCGTCGCGGCTCACCCCCGCTGGGTCGAGGCCGTTGCCGACGCGCAGGTCGGGCGTCGTGCCGCCCAGCGCGGCCAGCAGCAGGCGCTGTGGTGTCGACAGGCCGAGATCCAGCGCCGGCGACGACAGCACCAGGCCGCCCACCGCGCGCGACCAAGCCTGCGGCTCTTCAACCAGCGCCTCGGCGACGAAGCGCGCCGCCACTGCGCCGCCCATGCTGTGGCCCAGCAGCACATGCGGGCCGACATGCGCGCCCTGTGCCGGGTGCAGCGCGTCGAACACGGTCGCCAGATCGGCCAGCAGGTCGTCGTCGTGCGCGATGCTGCCGCGCTCGCCAGCGCTGTGGCCATGGCCGCGCTGGTCGTGGCCGGCCACGTGCCAGCCGGCGGCGTTCAGCGCCATGGCCACGTGCTCGTAGCGGCCGATGTGTTCGCCCAGGCCGTGCACGATCTGCACCATGCCCCGCGCAGCACCCGACGCCGGCCAGCGCTGCAGATGCAAGGCCAGGCCGTCGCGCGCGGCCAGCGTCTCGATCAAGCCGGCGCGCCCGTCATGCAGAAGACGTTGAGCTTGTTGCCGTCCAGGTCACGGAAGTAGCCGGCGTAGAAACCTTCGCCGCGCGGCCCGGCCGGGCCTTCGTCGGTGGCGCCGAGTTCCAGCGCCTTCTTGTAGAGCGCGTCCACCTGCGCCGGCGTCTTCACCACCAGCGCCACCATGGTGCCGTTGCCGCGCGTGGCGGGCTGGCCGTCGTAGGGTTTCATCAGGCCCAGGCTGGGCGTGGTCCACGACACGCCCCAGGCGATGCCGCGCCCGAGATCCATCAGGCGCTTGGCGCCGATCTCGGCGAGCAGGGCGTCGTAGAAGGTGCAGGCACGCGGCAGGTCGTTGGTGCCGAGAGTGACGTAGCCGATCATCGATATCTCCTTGTTGCGGCTGTCGATACGCGCTTGCATTGGAGCATGCCGGGTGCCCGCGTAGGCGACGGCTGACACCATCACGCGCTGCTGTCCGGATGCCGTTGCGGCGGCCAGCCGCGACCATGGGTTCGATGCCGACCCACGCCACCATGACTGCCACCCACGCCGGCATCCTGCTGCGGCCGGGCGCTTTTGCCTGGCAGGTGTTGAAGGCCTTCCGCGCCAACCAGGGCCTGTTGCTGGCGGGCGCGGTGGCCTACTACGCGCTGCTGTCGATCGTGCCGCTGCTCATCCTGACGGTGATCGCGCTGTCGCACGTGGTCGACCAGGCCGAGTTGCTGCAGACCATCGGCCGCTACCTGGAATGGCTGGTGCCGGGGCAGTCGCGGGCCATCCTGGCCGAACTCGCCAGCTTCCTGGCGCACCGCGATGTGCTCGGCTGGGTGCTGCTGGGCAGCATGCTGTTCTTCAGCACGCTGGCGTTTTCGGTGCTGGAGAACGCCATGGCGGTGATCTTCCGCCACCGCGTGCCGGTGCGGCACCGGCACTTCGTGACCTCGGCGCTCATTCCCTACGTCTACATCCTGTGCCTGGGCGTGGGCTTGCTGCTCGTGACGCTGGTGGCCGGCAGCCTGCAGGCCATGGGCGAGCGGCGCATCGACTTCCTGTTCCGCAGCTGGTCGCTGGGCCATGTCTCGGGCCTGCTGCTCTACGGCCTGGGCCTGGCGGGCGAGATCTTCGTGCTGACCTCGGTCTACCTGGTGATGCCGGTGGGCCGGCTGCCGCTGTCGCACGCGCTGATGGGTGCGCTGGCGGCCACCGTGCTGTGGGAGATCACGCGCCACGTGCTCGTCTGGTACTTCTCGACGCTGTCGCAGATCGGCACCGTCTACGGCTCGCTGACCACCGCCATCGCCGTGCTGCTGAGCCTGGAGCTGGCCGCGGCCCTGCTGCTGCTGGGCGCGCAGGTCATCAGCGAATACGAACGCCGCGGCACGCTTGCGGAAAGGGCAGCCTCGTGAACGCCGTGTCGTTGAGCGCCAGCTGCCAAGACTGCCTGCTGCGCCGCCTGCCGCTCTTCATGGAACACAACGCGGACGAGCTGGCGCTGGTGCAGTCGCTCAAGCGCCGCGAGCTGGCGCTGGCGGCCGGCGAAACGCTGATCCACGAAGGCCAGACCGACGCGCCGCTCTACACGCTGCTGCAGGGCTGGGCCTTCCGCTACAAGACGCTGAGCGACGGCCGCCGGCAGATCCTGAGCTTCCTGCTGGCCGGTGACTTCATCGGCGTGCAGCAGAAGATGGGCGACGCCGCGGCGCATGGCGTGGACACGCTCACCGACGCCAGCTTCTGCGTCTTCCAGCGCGACTCGCTGTGGGAGCTGCACCGCCGCTCGCCGAGCATGGGTTTCAACATCACCTGGCTGACGGCGCACGAGGAGTCGCTGGTCGACGACACGCTGCTGTCGGTGGGCAGGCGCAGCGCCGAAGAGCGCATCGCCATGCTGCTCATTCTGCTTTTCAAACGTGCTGCCGCGCTGCAGGCCGACGCCGGTGCATCGGGTGTGCCCTTTCCGCTGACCCAGCAGCACGTGGCCGACGGCCTGGGGCTGTCGCTGGTGCACACGAACAAGACCTTGCGCAAGCTGGAGAAGCGCGGCCTGCAACGCATCACCGACGGCCGGCTGTTCATGCGCGACGTGAAGGCGCTGGCACGCCTGGCCGACCTCTATGGCGATGGCCGTCCGCCGCGCCGCCCACTGGTTTGAACAGGAGGGATGCATGAACACCACGCTACGTCTTAGGACACAGAACGAGCCGAACCCGCGTCCTACATTGATGTCGGTCCTACCCGACCCGCCCCGTAGAAGCCGGCAACCATCCCCGCCGGGTTCGCGTGGCGCCACCCTTCTGTCCGACCCTGCCATCATGTTCAACGGCTACCCGTACAACCATCTGCTCGCCGCGCTGCCCGAGTCCGACCGGGCGCACATCGAGCCGCTGCTGCAACTGGTCGAACTGCGCGCCGGCACCGCGCTCTACGAGGCCGGCATGGTGCTGTCCGAAGTGCACTTTCCGACCAGCGCCATCGTCTCGCTCACCTCGACGATGCAGGACGGTGCCTCTGCCGAGATCGCCGTCGTCGGCAACGAAGGCCTGGTGGGCATATGTGCCTACATGGGCGGCGGGCGCTCTCTCAGCAGCGCCGTCGTGCAGAGCGCCGGGCACGGTTGGCGCATGAGGGCCCAGGACATCCGCGCCGCCTCGGCCGCATCGCCGCCCTTCATGCAGGCCTTGCTGGGCTACACGCAGGCGCTGTTCGCGCAGATGGCGCAGACCTCAGCCTGCAGCCGCCACCATGCCCTGGACCAGCAACTGTGCCGCTGGCTGTTGCAGCACCGGGACCGCCAGCAGAGCGATGAGATGAACATCACCCAGGAACGCATTGCGCAGATGCTGGGCGTGCGCCGCGAAGGCGTGACCGTGGGTGCGTTGAAGCTGCAGAAGGCGGGCCTCATCCGCTACGGCCGCGGCCGCATCGCCATCCTCGACCGCGCCGGGCTGGAGCGCCGCAGCTGCGAGTGTTATGCCGTGGTCAAGGGCGCCTACGACCGCCAGTTGTCCGGCGGCAGCGCCGCCTCGGCTGTGGCGCACAGCTGCAACGCCCGACTGTCGGTCGCCGCATGAAACGGCGCCCGCTTTGTGCGCTGGCAGACAGTCTGCGCGGCGCCGCGCGGGCACGCTACGGACTGCTTGCTAACTCGTCAACGCCATGAGCCTGCCCGGCCGCCCGAAAGGCGAATACCCCCGTGCGCAGCACGAAGGTACTGCCGTGACCTCCGTGTTTCGCACTTCCACCTCCGACGGTCAGCCCCAGGCCGCACCGTTGAAGCTGGACGGCAGCGCCGCGCAGGTGCCCTATGGACGCGCCTTCACCACGCTGGCCGGCATCTGTCCGGGTGCATCCGAGGCCCAGGCCGTGGCGCGGCAGCTGACGCAGGCCTTCGGCCTGGCGCCGACGCAGGTGTCGGTGATGGGTCCCGCCGAAGGGGGCTGGTTGCGCTTCAGGCTGCGTGCCCGCCAGTGGGCGCAGGGCGCCGACGCCGAAGGCCGTTCCTGGTTCGACGACCGCTCGCTGATGGCCTTGCTGGGTGGTGTCGCCGCGGTGGGCACCGTCTTCGCGTGGCTGGCGCTGGACGAGGCAGCGCTGAACGGCGCGGCCATGCTGTTCCTGCTGCTGCTGACCCTGGGCCTGACGCTCGTCTGCGTCTACATGGCCGTGCTGGGCCGCCAGCAGCCGCAGTACCGCCGCTTCGACCGCAAGCTGCGGCGCGAACTGGCGCGCGGCCGCTGGGTGGTGCTGCTGCACGACGTGCCACCGCTGCGCCAGGAAGGGCTGGTGTCCTTCGTCTGTTCACGCAGCCAGCGCTGGTGTGCGGTGTCGCCCGCGCCTGGCTGGCTTTAGCCGCAGGTCTGACAACCCAGGGATGGGTGCTTGGCGCAGGTCGAGGCTCGGACTGAGTGAACCAAACGGATAAACCGATTGGTTGAGAACGCCTCCAGCACCCGCCGATGTCGCACGACATCGCGACCACGCTGCCCGCCGCCGCGCGGTTACGCCGCGCTCAAGGTGCGCAACATCGCGCGCGACGCCGGGGTCAACCACGCCCTCATCAGCTACTACTTCGGCGGCAAGGATCGGCTCGTCATCGCCGTGCTCGACGAGGCCAACCGCCAGCTGCTGGAACGCCAGTGCCGCATGTACGCAGAGCCCGGCGGCCTGGCCCGGAAGTGTCGGCAGGCGCGCCGCTTCTACGAGCAGGACTTGGCCTCGGGCTTCGTGCGCATGCAGGCCGAGTTCTACGCGGCCAGCCTGTCCAACGCCGAACTGCGCGAGCAGGTCCTGCCGCGCCTGGACGCCTAGACGCCTGGAAGCCGGTGGTGCTGGAGGCCGTGCGCGACGCGCTGCAGGTCCACGCGCCCCAGCTGCCGCCGGCCTGCAGCGACGAGGCCATCGCCAGCCTGGTGTCGGAGTTCTGGCTCGGCATGGAGTTCGCGCGGCTGATCGGCGGCAGCGCCGAACAGGCGCGGCACGAAAAGGCGCTGGACGCCGTGGAACAGCTGCTGATGTTGCTGGAAGCCGGCTCGGCCCGAACCGGAGTTACCGACCCTGGCCGATGAGCCCAAGCGCATCGAGCGCAGCACCTACGTGCTGCTGGCCAGCAGCATGCTCATCTTGCTGTTCGAATTCTGGCGGCCCATCGCCGGCACGGTGTGGGCGACTCAGGGCGCCACGGCCATGGCGCTGGCTGCGCTGCAGGCGCTGGGCTGGGGTCTGGTGCTGGTGAGCACCTGCCTCATCGACCACTTCGAGCTCTTTGGCATGAAGCAGGTGCTGGCGCAGCTGCAAGGACGCCTGCCGGCCGCACTGGTGGTCCGCACGCCGCTGTTCTACAAGCGCGTGCGCCACCCCATCTACCTGGGTTTCCTCATCGCCTTTTGGTCGGCGCCGGTCATGAGCGCCGGGCACCTGCTGTTCACGGTGGCCACCACGGGCTACATCCTCATCGACATCTGGTTCGAGGAGCGGGATCTGATCACGCTCTTCGGCGACCGCTATCGCCAGTACCGTCGGCAGGTGGGCATGCTGCTGCCGATGCCCGGGCGGCGGCTCGACGCGAATCAAGCGCCGGCGAAAGAAGCCCCCGCCGACGACGCCATCACGGCCCGCGCTCCACGGGCGACACCGGGCCTGCGTTGAAGCCGGTGCGCGCGGGCCGACTCAGGCCTTCTTCTCGGCCTGGCAGCGCGCTGCCCAATCGGTGTGGTCCATGAACTCGAAGACGCGGCGCATGGCTTCGACCTTCGCCTCGCACGCCACCTTGTTCGTGAAGACCTCGTGGTTCAGCACGATCTCGCCGTTGAGCGACCAGTACAGCACGAGGATCCAGGCCATGGCGCTCTCCAGCAAGGCGGCGGGGGGACACGGTGTCCGTCCCTGGTCGTGCATCTGGCGCCCGCGGCCCTGCGGAGTCTGTCGGCCAGCGCACCCAGCGCTGCGCTTTGTGGCTACAACGTGAAGTCGTAGTCGATGGTCAGCGGCGCGTGGTCGCTGAAGCGCTCGTCCAGATAGATCGATTCGCGTCGCGCCAGCGCGGCCAGGCCCGGCGTGGCCAGGTGGTAGTCGATGCGCCAGCCCACGTTCTTGGCCCAGGCCTGGCCGCGGTTGCTCCACCACGTGTACTGCTCGGGCTGCGTGTTCAGCGTGCGGAACACGTCCACCAGCCCGCCTTCGGTGAGCAGCTTCGTCATCCAGGCCCGCTCCTCCGGCAGGAAGCCGCTGTTCTTCTGGTTGCTGCGCCAGTTCTTGAGATCGATTTCGTGGTGCGCGATGTTCACGTCGCCGACCAGGATGAACTCGCGCTCGCGCTGAAGCTTGAGCAGGTGCGGGTAGATCAGCGCCAGGAAGCGGAACTTGGCCTGCTGCCGCTCTGCGCTGCTGGAGCCGCTGGGGAAGTAGCAGCTGATGAGGCTGAGCTTGCGCCGGGCGGTGTCATAGCGCGCTTCCACCCAGCGGCCTTCGGCGTCGAACTCGGGGTTGCCGATGCCAGTGATGACGGCGCCGGGCGCCTTCTTCACGAACAGGCCCACGCCCGAGTAGCCCTTCTTCTGAGCACAGTGGAAGTGGCCCCGCAGCCCGGCCACGGTGTCGAGGTGGCCGGCCACGTCTTCGGGCTGGGCTTTGAGCTCCTGCACACCCATACAATCCGCGTCCGCGCTCTCGGCCCAGGCCCGCAGGCCCTTGTTGGCGGCCGAACGGATGCCGTTGACGTTGAGCGTGATGAGTCGAAACGCCACAGGAACCCCCTTCTTGCAGACCCCGATGAGCACCGTTGCCGACCCCACGCTGGCGCAGGAGTTCGTGCAGTTCGCGGTGCAATCCGGCGTGCTGCGCTTCGGTGAGTTCAAGACCAAGGCCGGGCGGCTGTCGCCCTACTTTTTCAACGCCGGCCTCTTCGACGACGGCGCCAAGCTGGGCCGCCTGGCGGAATTCTATGCACGGCGCCTGCTCGCCAGCGGGCTCGACTTCGACCTCATCTTCGGCCCCGCGTACAAGGGCATCACGCTGGCCTCGGCGCTGGCGGTGGAGCTGGCGCGGCGCGGCCACAACCGCCCCTATGCCTACAACCGCAAGGAAGCCAAGGACCACGGTGAAGGCGGCACGCTGGTGGGTGCGCCGGTGCAGGGCCGCGTGCTCATCGTCGACGACGTGATCTCTGCCGGCACCTCGGTGCGCGAGTCCATCGCCATGATCACGGCCGCCGGCGGCCGGCCCTGCGGCGTGGCCATCGCGCTCGACCGCCAGGAGCGCGCCACCGAGAACGGCCGGGACGCCGCCTGGAGTGCCGTGCAATACGTTTCTTCGCAGTTGCAACTGGACGTGCTCGCCATCGCGACCTTGGCCGATTTGTTGCAATATCTGCGCAGCACCGACGAGCCCGCGTTGCGCGGGTTTGCCGCGCCGGTGCAGGCCTATCGTGAACGTTACGGAGTCTGAATGCCGGTCTGGCGCCTGCCTGTCGTCCTGAGTCTGCTGCCGCTGCTGGCGGCGGCTGGCGCAGCGCATGCGCAGGTGCCGGGCGGCAAGGCCGCCGGCGGCATCTACACCTGCATCGACGACAAGGGCCGGCGCCTGACGGCTGACCGCCCCATCCCCGAGTGCTCGGCCAAGGAGCAGCAGGTGCTGAACCGCGACGGCTCGCTGCGCGCCATTCACCCGCCCACGCTGACCGCCGACGAACGCGCCGACAAGGAAGCGCGCGAACGCGCCGAGAAAGAGGCCCGCGCCGCGGCGTCGGATGCCGTGCGGCGCGACCGCAACCTGATGGCGCGCTACCCCACCGAGGCGGCGCACAACCGCGCGCGTGAATCAGCGCTCGACTCGGTGCGCCTGGCGGTGAAGGCGACGGAACTGCGCATGCGCGAGCTCGCCACCGAGCGCAAGCCGCTGCGCGACGAGGCCGAGTTCTACCAGGGCAAGCCACTGCCGCCGCGGCTGAAGGCGGCCATCGACGCCAATGACGCAGCGGCAGACGCGCAGCGCGCCGCGGCCACCAACCAGGAAACCGAACTCGGCCGCATCAACAAGCTCTACGACGCCGAGCTCGAGCGCCTGCGCAAGCTGTGGGGTGGGGCACCGGCGGGGTCGCTGGGCCCGCTGCCGCCCAGTCTGGGGCCCGCGGCCGTATCTCCGGCGTCGGCCGGCAAGCCGGCCTCGCGTTGATCGATCAGCCTGCGGCCAGGCGCTGGCGCAGCAGTTCGCCGGCCTGCGCCGGGTTGGCCTTGCCCTGGCTGGCCTTCATGACCTGGCCCACCAGGGCGTTGAAGGCCTTGTCCTTGCCGGCGCGGAACTCCTCCACTGACTTGGCGTTCTTGGCGATCACCGCGTCGACGATGGCCAGCAGTGCGCTGCTGTCGTTCATCTGCTTCAGGCCCCTGGCCTCGATGACGGCGTCGACATCGGTGGCCTCGCCCGACCACAGGGCATCGAAGACCTGGCGCGCGCCGTTGTTCGACAGCGTGCTGTCTGCGATGCGGCGGATCAGCGCCGCCAAGGTGGCCGGCTGCAGCTTCGCGGCTTCGATGCCGCTGTCGTCGGCATTCAGCCGCTTGCTCACCTCGCCCATCAGCCAGTTGGCGGCCAGCTTGGCCTGGCCGGAATCGTCGCGTACAGCTTCGTAGTAACGGGCAAACGGCAGGCTCTGCGTCATCAGCGCCGCATCGGCCTCGGGCAGGCCGTCGTCGCGCTGGAAGCGCGTGGCCATGGCTGCGGGCAGCTCGGGCATCTGGCTGCGCACGCGCTCCACCCATTCGGGCGCGATGACCAGCGGTGGCAGGTCGGGGTCGGGGAAGTAGCGGTAGTCGTGCGCGTCTTCCTTGCTGCGCATGGCGCGTGTCTCGCCGCTGGCGGGGTCGAAGAGCACGGTGGCCTGCTCGATGGCCAGGCCGTCCTCGACGCGGTCGATCTGCCACTGCACCTCGAAGTCGATGGCCTGCTGCATGAAGCGGAAGGAGTTCAGGTTCTTGATC
>JANNFE010000356.1:0-23346 GCA_031379415.1 Betaproteobacteria bacterium
GCGTCATGTCCTCGCGCTTTTTCACCAGGCCAAGACGTTTGGTGTGGGTGGTGCTCATGCCGGGCGCCCCGGCACCAGCGGTCGCACCTGGATGCCCAGCTCGTCCTCGCGGATCTTCATCAGCGCCGCGGTGTCGCGCTCGGCATAACCCTTGGCGGCCGCGCGGTCGAGCGTGGCCAGCGCGCCCTCGCCCACCAGCGCCTGGAAGCCCAGGCCCTTGGCGGCATCGCAGGCCAGGCGCACGTCCTTGGCGGCGAGCTTGACCATGAAGCCGGGGCTGTCGTCGCCGATGAAGGCCTTCTTCGGCATCGCCACCGCGAGCTGCTGGTTCCACGCCATCGTGGTCTTCATCACCTCAACCATCAGCTCCAGCGTCAGGCCTTCCTTGACCCCGATCGCCAGCGCCTCGGTGTTGGCGCACATGATGGTGGTGGCCAACAGGTTGTTGGTCATCTTCATGGCGTGGCCGGCGCCGGGGCCGCCGCAGAGAAAGGTCTGGTTGCCCATGCAGTCGAGCACCGGCTTGGCGCGCGCGATGTCGGCGGGCTCGCCGCCGACCATCAAGGTCAGCGTGCCGGTGACGGCATGCTCGCTGGTCTTGCCGACCGGCGAATCGACCATCGCCATGCCGCGCTCGCGCAAGCCGCGCCCGACGCGCTTGCCGGTCTGGGGGTCGATCGTGCTCATGTCGATCACCAGGCCGCCCGGCCTCAGGCCCTCGGCCACGCCGTTGGGGCCCAGCACCACCTGCTCCACATGCGAGGGCAGCGGCAGCATGGTGACGACGATTTCGCTGGCCGCGCCGACCTCCTTCGGCGACATGGCGCCCTTCGCACCCGCCTTCACCAAGGCTGCCACCGCGTCGGCGTTCAGATCGAACACCGTCAGCTCATGACCGCCCTTCAAGATGTTGGCCGCCATCGGGCCGCCCATCACACCCAGTCCAATGAATCCGACTTTCATGGCTTCAGCTCCGTTCGGTCCATTGGCTCATCTGCCACAGCGGCCGGCCGCGCAGGTCGGCGGTGTCGGTGCGCATGAATTCGGCCGCGCTCGGTTTGCCACCCAGTCGGTCGTAGGCCTGCTTGACCAGCGGCGCGGTGCGCTCGAATGCGCCCTTGACCTGGGCCCAGGCCAGCGGCTCGGGGATGACTTTGTTGTCGACCAGGTACTTACTGGTTTCGAGCACGGCGCGGGCATCGTTTTCGGTCGGCCAGCTCCAGCCGCGCGAGAACAGCACATCGTCCTTGACGACCTTGGCCCCAGCCTCGGGGTCGAGCTTCCAGTAGTCCTTGACCAGCTGCGATACCGCGCCAGGGTTCATCGCCGTCAGCGCCGCCACCGCTTCCTGCTGCGCCATCAGGAAAGCCGCGACGACGTTCGGATGTTTTTCCACCAGCGCGTTGTGCGACAGCCAGAACGAACGGTGCAGGTAGTAGCCATCGGGATAGAAGGCCGACTTCTTGACCGAGGGCAGCAGGATCCCGGCACCCTTGCCGAGCGGCCCTTCGTAGTGGTTTTCGGTGTAGCCGAAGGAATTCATGATGCCCACGGTGCCGGTCGACTCTGCCGCCAGGTAGGCCGGGTAGATCGAGCAGGTGGCATCGGTGCCGGTGGGCACCGACGCGGCTTGCGCCAGCGTCGTCATGTTGACGATCTTGATGTCGTGGTCTTTCGGGTTGGCGCTGCCCAGTTCGTGGCGGAACATCTGGCTCATCGCGTTGTACGGGTCGCCGCCCAGCAGCGTGCCCACCGTCTTGCCCTTCAGATCCTGCAGCGTGCGGATCGGCGAGCCCTTGCGCGTGGCCATGACAAAGCGCAGATGGCCCTCGCCCACCACCATCAGGCTGATCGGCAGCTTGGCCGAGATGGCCCGGATGATGGGCGTGTTGCCCCACATCCCCATGTCGAGGTTGTTGCCGACGATGGCTTCGACCATCGGCAGTGCGGTCGGGTACTCGCGCCACTCGATGGTCAGGTCGTAGCCGAGTTCGGCAGCGCGCTTTTCCATCAGCTTGTTGTTGATCATGTACTGGGTCATCGGCGAATTGCCCGCCGCCCAAGGAATGCGCCCGATCGACACCTTGAAGGCTTGTCTGGCGCCTTGCGCGCGCGCCAGGCGCGGCAAGCCAACGGCCGCAGCGCTGCCGCTCAGCAGTTGCAGCGCGCGGCGGCGCGCAATCATCGTATTCGTGGTCTCGCTCATCGCGTGGTCTCCTCGGTGATGGGGCTGGGGGGTTGCGCGACGACGCCGCCGCCAATGGCGCGGTACGCTTCATCACGGATCAGGCTCCAGATGCGTTCGCTCAGTTCGCCAAAACGCGGGTCGGTGCGGACGTGCTCGCTGCGCGGGCGCGGCAGATCGATCGTAATGTCGGCCTTGATGCGCCCGGGGTGGCTGCTCATCACGACCACGCGGTCGCCTAGGAAAACGGCTTCTTCGATGTCGTGGGTGATGAAGATGGCGGTCTTTCTCTGCTCGCGGCTCCGCGTCTCGCCCCAGATGCGCAACAGCTCGACTTGCAGGATCAGCCGCGTCTGCGCATCAAGCGCACCCAGCGGCTCGTCCAGCAGCAGGATGTCGGGGCCGTTGGCCAGCAGCCGCGCAAGCGCCACACGCTGGCGCATGCCGCCGGAAAGCTGGTGTGGGTACTTTGTCTCTGCACCCTGCAGCCCGACCAGCTCAACGTATTCGCGCACCCGCGCCTCACGCTGGGCCTTGCTCATGCCCTGCCCTGGCGTGCCGTGCGCGAGGCCAAAGCCGACGTTGCCATCGACCGTCTGCCAGGGCATCAGCGCGTAGTCCTGGAACATCACGCCGCGGTCGGCGCCGGGGCCGACGATCGCGCGGCCGTCCATCTCGATGGTGCCGCTGCTGGCCGTATCCAGGCCGGCGATGAGGTTGAGCACGGTGCTCTTGCCACAGCCCGATGGGCCGACGATGCAGACAAATTCGCCGACTTGCACGTCGAGCGCAAAGTCGGCGACGGCCAGCGTCGGCATGGCCGCACGCGCAGCGGCAAACTGTTTTGAGACGCCACGCAGGCGCAGCTTCGGGGTGCTCATGTCATGGCCTCCACGGCATCAGGCGCTGCTCGACGATTCGGAACAAACGATCGATCCCCAGCGCGATGATGCCGACGACGATCATGCAAACCACGATCGCGTTGAGGTCGACGCTGTAGGCATAAAAGATGAACATCATCTGGCCGATGCCGCCCGACCCGCCGGCGCCTGACTTCGCACCCACCGCGAGTTCGGCGGCAATGATTGCCGTCCACGCCACGCCCATCGCCAGGCGCGCGCCGAGCATCACCGCGGGCATCGACGCCGGCAGCAGCACATGGCGCAACAGGCGCCAGCGCGGCACGCCCATCGTCTGCGCGGCCTGCATCAACTTGCGGTCGACCCGACTGACGCCATGAACCGTGTTCACGAGCAGTGGAAAAAACGCCGCATAGGTGACGATGGCCAGCGCCGCTGGCGTGCCGGTGCCGAACCACAGGATCGCGATCGGCAGCACGGCAATCGCCGCGATCGGACGGAAGCTCTCGATGATCGGGTCGAGGTTGTCGCGCCAGGCGCGGCTCGATCCCATCAGCACGCCCAGGCCCACGCCCAGCACCAACGCAAAACTGAAGCCGGCCAACACGCGGGCCAGGCTCTGCATCAGCGCAAGCGGCAGGTCGCCACTGGCGGTGAGTGCGAAGAAGGTCGTCAGCACCTTGCTCGGGTACGGCGCGCGGGTGTCGGGCGGCAAGCTCATGGCCCAGATCTGCCAGGCCGCGAGCAGCAGCAGCGGCAGCGCGACAGCTTGCCAGAGCGTGCTTGAGCGCGTCTGCGGTTTGAGCGCGATGCTGCTCACAGCCCGGTCCCTTCATTCCACGGCGTCAGCCAGCGTTGCAGCGCGCGCAGCAGGCTGTCGCAGACAAAGCCAACAGCGCCGATCAGCACGATGAAGCCGAACACCTTGGGGCTCATCAACAACTGTCGGTACCACTCGATTGCAAACCCGAGCCCGCTCGGCGCACCGATCAACTCGGCGGCGACGACGGCAGACCAGGCGCCGGCGAAGGCCAGCCGCAGGCCCACCATCACGGTGGGCAGCGCGGCGGGCACCACCACATGGCGCAGCGTGGCGCGGGGTGAGATGCCCATCGTGCGCGCGGCAGCGAGCAGCTTCGGGTCGACGCCACGCACCCCCGCCACGGTGTTGAGCAGCAGCGGGAAGATCGCCACATAGACCATGATGAAAACCGGCAGCGTATTGCCGACGCCAAAAATGAACAGCGCCAGCGGAATCCAGGCAATGCCCGAGATCGGCCGCAGCAGCTCAACCAGCGGATCGACATAGGCCTCGACGCGGCGCGACAGGCCCATCACAAAGCCCAGCGGCACGGCGATCAGCGTCGCGACCAGCAGGCTCAAGAACAAGCGACCGGTGCTGACCGAGGCGTGCTCCCAGACCTCGCCCTCGCGCGCCAACTCCATCATCGCCTTGGCCACACTCAGCGGGTCGGGCAGCTGGATCGGGTTGCCGTTCCACTTCGCGAGCAACCACCAGGCGGCAAAGAAGATCGTGAAGCTGCGCAGCACCACACCGGTCCTGCGCAGCCAGGCCGGCAGGCTGCGCCGCGTTGCCGGTACGGCGGCGGCAGGCAGTGTTGCGTTCATCGGGCCGCTCACTTCGTCACGGCCAGAAAGCCGCCGTCGACGTAGAGCACCTGGCCATTGATGTAGCCGCCTGCGGCCGAGGCCAGCAGCAAGGCCGCGCCGACCAAGTCTTCGGGCTCACCCCAACGCTTGGCCGGTGTCCAGTCGGCAATGAAGTCGTGGAACTCCTTCTTACCCGCTTCGCTGAACTCGGTGGCGGTGTAGCCGGGCGCCAGCGCGTTGACCGTCACCCCCGTGCCTGCCAGGTCAGCCGCCATCGAACGAGTCATGGCGGCGAGCGCACCCTTGGCCGTGACATAGGGCGTGAGGTTCGGCCGCGACACGTGGTTCATGATCGAACTCATGTTGATGATGCGACCACTCTTGCGCGCCACCATCAGCCGCGCCGCACGCTGCGCGATGTGAAAGCAGGCCGTGAGGTCGGTGTCGATCACACGCTGCCACTCTTCGGCCGTGACTTCGAGAAACGGCTTGCGCACGATCACGGCCGCGTTGTTCACCAGCACATCGATCTTGCCAAAGCGCTGCACGGCTTGCGCAAACGCGTCATCGACAGCGCTGCGGTCGGTCACGTCGAACATCAGCGGCAGCACCTCGACCCCCGCCTCGCCCAGCGCCTGCGCGCGCGCCAACACCGCTTCGCTGCGGTCGGCCAGCACCAGCGCAGCACCGGCGGCGGCGAAACCTGGGATCAAGCCCGCAGCGATGCCACCCGCCGCGCCGGTGACAAACACCACCTGCCCTTGCAGCGAGAACAGCGTGGCGGGGGACAGGTGCTCGAACATGCGCCGGGGCTCCTTGGGTGGCAAACGCATCCTAGGCAACCACCTCCAGGGCGTGAATTCGAATTCGGGCAATCGTGTCTTGCCGTTTTGTTGATGGCCGCCACCAGCCGCGCTGTCTACGATGCGCGCCATGACCCTTGCCCAGCCACGTCCGGTGCGCGTCGGCACCCAGACCGACCTGCTCGGCGAATGCCCCTTGTGGGATGAGCGCCTGCAATGCCTGTGGTGGGTGGACATCCGCGCCCCGGCGCTGCGGCGCTGGGACCCGGCACGCCAGGCGCTGCAGACCTGGCCGATGCCCGAGCTGGTCGGCTCGATCGCCCTGACCGAACACGACGGCGTGGTGCTGGTCGCGTTGTGCTCGCGGCTGGCGCTGTTTGACAGCGCCAGCGGACGCTTTGAGACGTTGGTCGATGCCCAACTGCCACCAGACCACCGCTTCAACGACGGCCGCTGCGATCGGCAGGGGCGCTTCTGGGTCGGCACCATGCACCACCTCACCCGTGCGCCCGAGGGCAGCCTGTTTCGCCTGGACCGGCAGGGTTGGCACGAAGTGATCGCCGGCGGCATTGCCATTCCCAACAGCCTGGCCTTCAGCCCCGACGGGCACACGATGTACTTCGCCGATTCGCTGCAGCACCGCATCGATGCACATGCGTACGACCCCGCTACCGGCCAGCGTGGCGCCGCACGCGCGCTGGCCACGATAGAGCCGCCCGCGTTTCCCGACGGCTCCTGCGTCGATGCCGAAGGCTTCCTGTGGAGCGCCCAGTTCCACAACGCGCGCCTGCTGCGCTATGCGCCCGACGGCCGTGTCGACCGCACGCTGGCCGTGCCGATGAAGCGCCCCACCTGCTGCACCTTTGGCGGCGCCGACTTCGGCACGCTCTTTGTCACTGGCGTCAGCCACAGCATGAGCGACGTCGAGCGCGCCGCAGACCCACTGGCTGGGGCGCTGTTGGCCTTTGATGTCGGCCGCGAGTGGGGCATCCATGGCTTGCCCGAACCCCGATTGATGGAGCTGCGCTGACATGTCCACCCTCCGACTGGCCCGCCTCGAGGCCTACGCCTACCGCGTGCCGATCAGCAACCCGATCAAGGTCGCCTTCGGCACCTTTCGCGACCGGCCGATGGTGCTGGTGCGCGCGGTCGAACAAGACGGCAGCGAGGGTTGGGGTGAGGTCTGGTGCAACTGGCCTTCCGTGACGGCCGAACACCGCGCGCGCCTGACCGCAGACATCGGCGAACGCCTCGTCGGCCGCGCCTTCCAGGGCCCGGCGCAGGCCTTCGGACAGCACACGCGCGAGATGGAGGTGCTCGCGCTGCAGACGGGCGAGCAAGGGCCGATCGCCGCGGCCATCGCCGGCATCGACATCGCGCTGTGGGACCTGGCCGCGCGCCGCGACGGCGTGCCGCTGCACCGCTACCTCGGCAGCGACACGACCAAGACCCATGTACCGGTCTACGTGACCGGCATCAACCCCGACGCGCCCGAGCAATTTGCCCAGGCGCGCCAGGCCGAGGGTCACCGCGCGTTCAAGCTCAAGGTTGGCTTCGAGATGGTCAAGGATCTCGCCAACCTGCGCGCGATGCGCGAGACCCTGGGCGCCGACGCGGTGATCACTTGCGACGCCAACCAGGCCTGGTCACTCGCCGAAGCCCGGCGCTTTGTAGGCGAGGCCCAGGGCTTGAATCTGCAATGGCTGGAAGAGCCGATCCGCGTCGACGCGCCAGACAGCGAGTGGCTGAAGCTGGCGCGCGAATCCACGATTCCCTTGGCCGGCGGTGAGAACCTGCAAGGCACTGGCTTCGACAACGCGATCGCACTCGGCGCGCTGCAGGTGATCCAGCCCGACGTGACCAAGTGGGGCGGCATCACCGGCAACCTGCGCGTCGCGCGCGCCGCCGTGGCGGCCGGCAAACGCTACTGCCCGCACTATTTCAGCGGCGGCCTGGCTCTGCTCGGTTCGCTGCATGTGCTGGCGGCCGCCGGCGGCAGCGGGCTGCTGGAGTTCGACGCCCACCCCAACCCGAACCGTGAGGCCATCGTGGGCGACTTGCTGCCGCTGCACAATGGGCAGGTGCCGATCCCCAGTGCACCAGGCCTGGGTGCCGAGCCCGACCTGAAAGCGCTGCAACGCTACCGCACATGGCCGACCTGATACCCGTTCACCCTGATCCCAGCGAAGGGTCTGTCAAGGGTGTCATCACCGACAGTGCCCGCCAAGCGGCCGAAGTGCTCTGGCGCCATCGCCGCGCCGGCACGGTGCTGGACACGCTGCCGCCCGAGCTGCGCCCGGCCGACCACGCGCAGGGCCACGCCATCCAAGCCCAGTTGCCACTCGTGGCAGGCGAGCGCGTGGTGGGCTGGAAGATCGCGGCCACCAGCCAGGCCGGCCAGACGCACATCAACGTCAGTGGGCCCCTGGCCGGGCGCATCCTGGCGAGCTTCGTGGTCGACAACGGCGGCGCGCTGTCGCTGGCCGGCAACCGCATGCGCGTGATCGAACCCGAGTTTGCGTTCTGCATGGGGCGCGACCTGCCGCCGCGCGCGGTGCCCTACACCGTGCCTGAGGTGCTGGCTGCGGTGGCCACACTGCACCCGGCCTTCGAGATCCCCGACTCGCGATTTGCCGAGTTCACGCGCGCTGGGCTGGCCCAGCTGATCGCCGACGACGCCTGCTGCGGGCCGTTTTCCTTCGGCCCCGCCGCGCCAGCGTCCTGGCGCCAGGTCGACCTGCGCGCGCACCGCGTGCTTGGCAGCGTGTCAAACGCCGAGGGCCTGCGATGGACCCGCGAGGGCGAAGGACGCGCCGCTCTGGGCGACCCTGGCGTGGCGCTGGCGTGGCTGGTCAACGAGTTGTCGTCGCTCGGCATCACGCTCGAAGCGGGCCAGTTCGTGTCTACCGGCACCTGCATGGTCCCGATGGCGATAGCGCCCGGCAGCAGCGCAGAGGCCGACTTCGGCGTCCTGGGCTCCATCGCGCTGCGCCTGACCGACTGATCGAATTCCCGACTGATCGACCGAGCGACTAGTCGGCGATTGACTTCGCAGCCACAGGCTCGCCGACCGCAACGCCAAACTCCGTTCGGATCGCCGCGCCTTGTTCGTTGATCGCCGGTGCGGCAGGGTAGCTCTCGCGATCCCATTCGCTGGCCCAGGGAATCGCGGGCACCTCCACACTGCGCAGCCCCACCGGCATGCGGCGCGTGCGCAACTGCGGGTGCTCGATCAAATCGTTGAGCGAGTTGACGTTGCCATAGGCCGTTTGCGCATCCGTCAGGCGGTCGATCATCTCGCCGCTGGTGTGCGCGGCAAATACCGCCGCCACCTTGCCATCGAGCCAGTCGCGGTGCTGCACGCGAGCGGCGTTGGTGGTGCAGCGAGCGTCGCCGAGCAGTGTGGGCTCTTGCAGCACGATGCGGCAGAAATCGGCCCATTCGCGCTCGTTCTGGATCGAGATCACGATGTCGCGCCCATCGGCGCACGTGAAGCCACCGTAAGGCGCGATCGTCGGGTGCTTAAGGCCGACACGGCTCGGTGGGCGACCGCCGTAGCGCGCCTGCAGATAGGGCACCGCCATCAGCTCGGCCGCCGAGTCAAACAGGCTCACCTTCACGGCCGAGCCGCGGCCGGTGCGCGCGCGCGCCAGCAGCGCCTGCTGGATGCCCACGAGGGCGTTGAGCCCGGCATTGATGTCACACAACGACACCCCAATGCGCCCCCAGTCGCCCGGCGCGCCGCTGACCGAAACCAGCCCGCTTTCGGCCTGCACCAGCAGGTCATAGGCCTTCATCTTGTACAGGCGGCCGCGGTCGCCATAGCCACTGATGTCGCAGGTGATGAGTTGCGGATGCAGCGCGCGAAGCGCGGCGCTGCCCAGCCCCATGCGCTCTGTCGCGCCCGGCGCCAGGTTCTGGATGAACACGTCGGCGCGCGCGATCATTCGGCGCAGCAGTTGCAGGTCGTGCTCGCGCTTGAGGTCCAGCGCAACCGACTCCTTGCCGCGGTTGATCCACACGAAGTAGCTTGACTCGCCATGCACAGCCGTGTCGTAGCCTCGTGCAAAGTCACCTTCAGGGCGCTCGATCTTGATCACGCGCGCGCCGGCGTCGGCCAGACGGCTCGAACAGTAGGGCGCGGCCACCGCCTGCTCGAGCGCCACCACCAACACACCGGCGAGCGGCAGCTCAGCACTCGCAGTGCCACCCTGCTGAGGCGATGGGCTGTTTGTCATGGGTGCTCCTGAAGCGGTCTGCTCATGGCGCCGATTGTGAAAACACCCAGCGCGCCGGGCCATTGCTTTTGCGCGAATCCTGCATTGACCAGCTTGCAATGGCACGACCGCGAGCGGCGCGCCACAGTGCCGCACCCGCACTTGCCGCACCCACACTTGCCAAAATGCAGCCGCGCTCCTACCTCTTTGTGCCCGCCGATCGACCCGAGCGTTTTGCCAAGGCGCTGGCCAGCGGCGCCGATGCGGTGATCGTGGACTTGGAAGACGCGGTGGCGCCGCCGTCGAAGGTGGCGGCACGCGCAGCGCTCGCGCAGTGGCTGCGGGGTCCGGCGGCCGGGGCCGGGGCGGGCAGGACCGTGCCCTTGTTCGTGCGCACCAACGCGCCTGGCACCGAATGGTGGGCCCACGACCTGGCGCTGTGCGGCGCCAGCCCTGCGGTCAGCGGCGTGATGCTGCCCAAGGCCGAGCGCGTGGCCGACCTCGAATCCGCTGGCCGCGCAGCGCCCGGCCGGGTGCTGATCCCCTTGATCGAAACCGCAGAAGGCTTCCAGCAGCTGCGCGCGCTGGCGGGCACCGCGGGCGTGCAGCGCCTGGCCTTCGGCTCCATCGACTTCCAGCTGGACCTGGGCATCAGCGCGGGCGATGACAGCGACGGCACCGAGCTGTTGTTCTTCCGCTCGCAACTCGTGCTCGCCTCGCGCCTGGCGTCACTGCTGCCGCCGATCGACGGCGTGACCACGGCGCTGGACGACGTGGCGCCGGCGGCGCGTGATGCGCAAAGGGCGCGGCGGCTGGGCTTCGGCGCCAAGCTGTGCATTCACCCGCGCCAAGTGGCGGTGGTGAATGCGGGCTTCACGCCCAGTGATGCAGAGATCGATTGGGCGCGTCGCGTGTTGGCGGCCGTGGCGCAGTCCGGCGGCGCGGCGGTTGCGGTGGACGGCAAGATGGTGGACAAGCCCGTGCTGCTGCGCGCGCACGCCTTGCTCGGCAACGCGCCAGACGCTTAGATGGGCGCGTCGGTCGGCGCGTTGCTCGGCCCGTTGCTCGGCCCGCTTGTTCACCCGTTTCCCGGCCTCAGCCGTGGAAGTGCACCAGCGTCTTGGTGGTGCTCATTTCTTCGAGCGCGAGCAGGCCCTTCTCGCGCCCATGGCCGCTGCGTTTGGTGCCGCCAAAGGGCAGCTCGACACCGCCACCGGCGCCATAGCAGTTCATGAACACCTGGCCGGCCTTGACGGCCTTGGCCACACGCTGCAGGCGGCCGGCGTTTTCGGTCCACACGGCGGCGAGCAGGCCGTAGTCGGTGCCATTGGCCAGCGCAATGGCGTCGGCCTCGTCGTCGAAAGGCATCGCGGCCAGCACGGGGCCAAAGACCTCTTCGCACGCCAGCGCCGCGCCGCGTGGCACCGGGCCAAAAAAAGTGGGCTTGACGTAGTAGCCGGTGCTGGGCACGCCGTCGGCCAGCCGCCCTTCAGCCAGCACCGGGATACCGGCGGCACGCGCACTGTCGATGTAGCGCTGCACCCGCCGGTGCTGGGCCGGGTTCATTACCGGGCCGCAGTCCAGGTCCATGGCCGGGGTACCGACACGCACCTTCGCAAAGGCCTCGGCCACGCGGCCGACAAAACCATCAAAAATGCAGCGCTGCACCAACAAGCGGCTGCCCGCGGTGCAGGTCTGGCCCGCGTTCTGGATGATGGCGCGCACGATGATCGGCACCGCACGGTCAAGATCGGCATCATCAAACACGATCTGCGGCGACTTGCCGCCGAGCTCGAGCGTGCACTTCACCGCGTTTTTTGCCGCCGCCTGCTGCACCAGCGTGCCGACCTCGTTGCTGCCCGTGAACGAGATGAAGTTGATGCCGGGGTGCTCTGCAAGCGCAGCGCCAGCCTCTTCGCCCAGGCCGGTGACGACGTTGAGCACACCGTCGGGCAGGCCGCACGCGGCGGCAATCTCCGCAAAGCGCAACGCCGACAGGCTGGTGTCCTCGGCCGGCTTGAGTACCGTGGCGTTGCCCATGGCCAGCGCCGGCGCCACCGAGCGGCCGAGCATCTGGGCCGGGTAGTTCCACGGGATGATGTGCGCAGTGACGCCCAGCGGCTCGCGCAACAAGGTCACCTGGTGGCCGTTCAAAAACGGGATCGCTTCGCCATGCACCTTGTCGGCCGCTGAACCGTAAAACTCAAAGTAGCGCGCCAGCACGTTGATGTCATTGCGCGCCGTGCTGATGGGCTTGCCGGTGTCGCGCGCTTCCAGTTGCGTCAGCTCTTCGGCGTGGTCCAGCACCGCCTGGCCGATCTTCATGAGCAGACGCCCACGCTCGGTGGCGTTCAGGCGGCCCCAGGGTCCCGCCAGTGCCGTGTGGGCGGCGGTCACCGCCAGATCAACTTCAATCGCGGTGCAGCGCGCAATCTGGTCGAAGGTTTCGCCGTCGGCCGGTGAGATGACCGGCAGTGTGCGGTGGTCGCGGGCGGGCAGCCATTGGCCACCGATGAACATCGTCTTCATGTTGATGGGCCTTGATTCAGTGAAAGGGGGTTAGTGTGGCATCGTGGTGGCCACCGCAGGCCGCGCGCGCAGCGCCAGCGACAGGGCATCCAGCGCCGGCAGCGGCGGCAGCCACGCGGCGCCGGCAAAGCGAAAGCGCAGGTAGTCAACAGCCACCACGGCGGTGATCGCATCGAGTGTGGGTGCGCCCGAAGTCCACATCGCTGTGGACGCGGCCATGGCCTCGAGCCGGCCCATGCCCTCGGCCATCGTGCGGCGGCGGCGCAGGCCGACGGGGGTGTCGTCGAACAGCGCCGGCGCCGTCACCTTGCGGATGATGATGGTGTGCACCGCCGCGTCGATCACGCCCAGCGCAATGCCGGCGCGTGACAGCACGCCAGCGGTCGCAACCGCGTCGCGCCCCAGCAGGTCGGGCCAGTCGGGCGCCGGACGGGTGCGCTCAAGCCACTGCACGATCAGCAGGCTCTCGGCCAGTGGCGTGCCGTCGTCGAGGACCAGCGTCGGCACGCGCGTGGCGGCATTGGCGCCACGCAGCCGCGCGTCATCGGCCCAGGGGTCGACGATCGTCGGTTCGATGTCGAGACCCTTTTCGAGCATCGCGATGCGCGCGATGCGCACAAAGGGCGAGGTGGTGTTGGCGAGCAGTTGCATGGTCAAGCGTCCTTCGCTGGTGGCTCAGGCGATCGCGCCGAGCTGCTTCATCATGCCCAGGTTGTCGAGCAAGGCCCAATGTTCGATCAGCACACCGTCGCGGATCTGGAACAGGTCGAGCACGCCGATGTCAATCTGGCGGCCGGTGGCAGCCAGGTCACCAAACGCGCCGGTGTGGGTGGCCTGCACGCGCAAGCGCACCAGCACCTTTTCGCCCTCGGCAACAAAGTCTTGCAGCGGCAACTTCATGTCGGGGAAGGCCGGCATCAACGCGTCGTGCAACTGCTTCACGCCAGCGGGGCCGCGCACTTCAAAGGGCAGGCCAGGATCGTGGCGCACAAAGTCGGGCGCAATGTGGCGCTGCATCCAGGCCGTGTCGCCGGCCAGAAAGGCCTGGAAGTAGTCGCGGCAGAGTTGTTTGTTGGATTCGAGGCTCATGGGGGCTCCTTGATCGGGGTTCAGGCTGCGACGACGTCGAAGCCGAGGCGGGGAAAGTGGATGTGCAACTCGCCGGCAGTGGGGTCGCGGCGGTGGATCACGACTTCGCTTTCACTGGCGGCGACCAGGGTGCCGCTGACCGGCACACGCGCGTTGTCGTCGGGCGTCACGGTCACCGGGCATCCAGCGCGCAAGCCGCCGGGGTCGCCATTCAGATCCAGATGGGTCACCGGTGCGGGCTGGGCGGCGCGGGCCACCTCGAAGGCCTGCTCGGGGGTCATGGGCGAGGGCTGGCCATGGCCAAAGGCGACGATGCGCTCATACCACGCCACCAGCGGTGAATTTGGCTGCAGGCCGAGCAGCTCATCCACTTCAGGCGGGCAATTTTTGCGCAGCAAAAACGTCGTCTGCCAGCAAGCAAAATCGGCCGCGCTGGGTGTCTCGCCAAAGAGGAAACGCCGGCCATCGGCCAGGGCTGCTTTCAACCAGGCGTACTGCCCGCGCAGGAACTGCACATGCTGTTCGAACTGCGGCGCCATGGCGGCCTTGCCGATGTCGATGCCGAGGTAACCTTCTTTGCGGTCTTTGATGAACTCGGGCGGAATGTGTTCGCCAATGAAGTGCACCAGCACGCCGATGGTCGGAATCCACATCTGGCGTTCCCAGCCGAAGGCCAGGCCCGTGGCCAGACTTTCGCTGTTGAGCGGGCGTGCGGGGACCAGCCGGTCCAGCGCCGGCAGCATCAGGCTGGTGTCGCAGTAAATGTCGGCGCCCACTTGCAGCACCGGCGCACGCCGGTAGCCGCCGGTCAGTGGCGTCAGCAAGGGCCGTGGCGGCAGGCCAGGAATGTCCACCGAGCCATAGGCCAAGCCCTTGTAGCCGAGGACCGCGCGCAGTTTTTCCGAGAAAGTGGAGAAGGCGTAGTGGTGCAGGATGAGTTGGCTCATGGGGGTCTCCTTTTTCAATACATGATGTGACCGCCGTCGACGACGATGGTCTGGCCCGACACGAAGGCCGCGAGGTCGGACAGCAGGTACAGCGCGGTACCCACCAGGTCTTCGGGTTTTTGTTCGCGCGCGATGGCGCGCGCCTTCAAGAAACTTTGTTGCCACTCGATGGGTCGGTTTTGGGTGGCGCCGGTGATCACGAAGCCCGGCGCGATGACGTTGACGCGCACGCCGCTTGGGCCGCACTCCTTGGCCAGGCCCTTGGTCATGGCCAGCACGGCGCCCTTGGTGGCCACGTAATGCAGGTAGCCCGGCTGCCCGGCCACCGCCACCACCGAGGCAATGTTGACAATCGAGCCGCTTTTGCGCTCGCGCATCGCCGGCATCACCGCCTTGCAGCATTGCCACACACCCTTGACGTTGACGGCGAAGATGCGCTCCCATTGCGCCGGGTCGAGTTCTTCGAATGGCGTCAACTTGACCTCGCGGAAGTAGGCCGCGTTGTTGATCAGGCCGTCGATGCGACCGAAGCGGCGCAGTGCGGCTTCGGCCATCGAGCGCACCGAGGTGTCGTCGGCCACATCAACACGCAGCGCCAGCGCTTGGCCCCCGGCGGCTTCGACCAGCGCCACGGTTTCATCGGCCGTGTTCATGTCGGCGACAACGACGTTGGCGCCTTGCGCCGCGGCGCCGACGGCGAAGGCCTGGCCGATGCCGGTGGCTGCGCCGGTGACGACGATGGTGTGTTGGTCGAGCAGGTGTTGTGCGGGCATGGGTTTTCCTTGGCGGTTTTCAAGACTTGCCGGCGGAGCGCACCGCGCAGCGTTTTTGGCCCTGCGGGCATTCATCGGCTTGCAGGCGCACCACGGCGCGGTCACGCAGCGGGCCCGCGATGTCAACCTGCAACGCCCACACGCCGCTCATTTCCAGCGCCAGCGTGCCGCGGTACTCGCCGGGCTTGCCGGTTGGCGCCGCCACGGCGGGCTTGACCCGGTGCGCCATCGGCATCGACGGCATCGTCGCGCCGAAGGTGACCTGGGCGCCGCGCAGCGCTTGGCCGTCGCTGGTGCTGACTTGCGCGACACAGTCCAGCGTCGGGCCGATCGCCACCGCCTCGCAGCGCAAGTCAACCTTGGCGCGGGCCGTTTTTGCCGCTGGTGCCGCTTGAGGAGCTTGCGCCTGGGCCGACCGTGGTTGCATGGCCAGCACGATGGCCAGCGCAGCGAGGGCACACGCCACCTTCATCGCACAGCCTCCAGCTTGGGCAGCGCTGCGTCGCCACGACGCCAGTTCACCATGCGGTGCACCAGCGCTTCATCGAGCAGGCCGCGTGGCCGCCAGCGCAGGAACAGCGCGACGACACCGCCGAAGACGACCATGCGCCAGCCTTCGAAGATGCGTGCCGCGTCCAACAAGCCAATGTCAAACAGCACGCCGACCAGTGGGCCCAGCGCGGTGCCCAGGCCGCCAATCAGTGCGTAGCCGACTGCGTGCACGCCGAGCATCGGGTCGAACAAGGCCGGTTCGATGTAGGTGGTGCGGTGCGCGTAGAGCCCACCGCCCAGCGCGGCGAGCGCGCCTGCTGCGGTGGCGGCCATCCGGCGCAGCCGCGCCACGGGCAAGCCCTGCGCAACGGCCAGCGTGTCGTCGTGGCCGGTCATGCGCAGGGCCAATCCGATGCGCGTGCGCTCGGTCAAGGCCAGCAGCAGGAGCACGGCGCCCAGAACACCCAGGCACAGTGCCAGGAAGGACGCCGGCGACACATCGTTTTCAAACAGCCAGCGAATGTCGCGCAGGCCTTCACCGCCCGCCGGGCCCAGCGCCACACCGTCGCGCACCACCTGCCAGTGCCAGCCCAGCAGCGTGATGCGGGCCATCTCGGCAAAGGCGAGTGTCGCCACCGCGTACGACAGGCCCGACAGTTTCATCGTCGGCCAGGCCAGTGCGACCGACGCCAGCGCGCCAACCGCCATGCCCGCAGCCAGCGCCAGCGGCAGCGGCCACAACGCCATGGCGCTGGCAATGCCGGCCGTGTAGGCGCCGATGCCAAAAAAAGCCTGCTGGCCAAACGACACGCGGCCGACGAGCAACAGCAGGTAGGCCGACAAGGCGAGCAGCGACATGATCGTGATGTCGGTGGCCAGGCCGATGGCGTGCTCAAGCGCCACGGGCCAGCCCGCCACGCCGGATCAGCACCAACAGCAGCAGTGCCCAGGTCGCAAATTCGCGGCCGAGGGCGCCGAACAGGTTCTGTGCATGGGCTTCAACCAGGCCGAGCACCCAACCGCCCACCAGCACGCCGCCCATCGATGCCAGGCCGCCCAGCATCGCCGCCACCAGCCCCTTGACCAGCACCCACATGCCAAACATCGGCGTCACCTGGCCGTCGATCGCCAGCACGGCAAACGCAGCCACACCGGACAGTGCGCAGGCCACGGCAAACGCGAGCCGCTGCACACCGGCCACCGGTATGCCGACCAGGTGCGCCGCGACACGTCGGTCCGCCGTGGCGCGCCAGGCCAGCCCGCCGCGCGCACGGCGCAGATACCAGATGAGCGCCAGCGTCAGTGCCACCGCCAGCGCCGCCAGCGCAGCGCGGTCAGGCCGCACGGCCAGGCCGGCCAGCGACCATTCACCTGAAGTGGCGAGCGAAGGGAACGGGTTCAAGTGACGCGGCAGCAGGTTCACCGCCAACTGCTCCAGTTGCATCCACACCGCGAAGGTTGACGCCAGCGCCACGACCTCGCGGCCGTCGTGCCCGGCCACCGGCAAGGCGGCGCGGCCCGCGTGGGCGTCCGGCGCGGTGAGGGACACATCGGCAAAACACAGTCGCTCGACATACAGGCCCACGACCACCGCTGTGGCCACGACCGCCAGTGCCACCGCGGCCACCGGCGCGCCGTGCTGTTGATGCAACCAGGCGCCGACATAGGCTGCCAGCATGGCGCCCGCGCCGTAGGCCAAGTTCAAGCGGCGCAGGGTGCCGAAGGATAGCGCCAGCCCCAAGCCGACCAGCGCGTAGGCCGAGCCGTCCAGCAGCCCATCGAGCGTGGTCTGCAGCAATTCGACCACCGCCACCTCAGGCCACCTTGCGCTGGCCGAGGTAGGCGCGCTGCACCACATCGTCCAAGGCCAGTTGCCCCGGCGTGCCGGAGAAGCTGACGCGGCCCTGCTCCATCAGGTAGAAGTGCTGTGCCACCTTCAGCGCCATGTGCGCGTTTTGCTCGACCAGGAAGATGCTCACGCCCTCGGCATGCAGCTGGCGGATGATGGAAAAAATCTCGGCCACCACCAGCGGCGCCAGGCCGACCGAGGGTTCGTCCATCAGCAGCAGGCGCGGGCGCGACATCAGGGCGCGGGCCACCGCCAGCATTTGCTGCTCGCCGCCGGACAGCGTGCCGGCCAGCTGTGCGGCGCGCTCCTGCAGGCGCGGAAAACGTTGAAACAAGCGATCGATGTCGTCGCGGATGCCAGCGCGGTCGCGGCGGCGGAAGGCGCCGGCCGTCAGATTTTCGCGCACCGTCAGCGCCGGGAAGACGAGCCGGTTTTCCGGCACCAGCGCCAAGCCGCGTGCCACGATCTGTGCCGGGCTCTTGCCGACCAGCTCTTCACCGTCGAGCTTGATCGACCCGCGCTTGGGGCGCAGGATGCCCGCCAGCGTCATCATCAGCGTGGTCTTGCCGGCGCCGTTGGGGCCCAGCAGGCAGGTCACTTCGCCGGGCCTGGCCGACAGGCTCACGCCCTTCAGTGCTTCGATCTTGCCGTAGGCGGTGGCGAGGTCCTGGATCTCGAGCATGGCGCTTGTCCTCAGCCAGTCACGCTGGTTTCATCGCTGGTTTGATCGCTGCCCAGATAGGCCGCGCGCACCTGCGCATGGCCCTGCACCTCGGCCGGTGTGCCTTCAGCGATCTTGCGGCCGAAGTTGAGCACCACGACACGGTCGCAGACCTCCATCACCAGCTCCATGTGGTGCTCGATCAGCACGATGGTGCGGCCCTGTTCGCGCAGGCGGCGGATGCGCTCGTCGAGTTCGTCGATCTCTTCGGCGTTCATGCCGGCCGCCGGCTCGTCCAGCAAGAGCAGCGGCGCGCCCGAGGCGGCAGCGCGTGCCAGTTCCAGCCGGCGCTGCTCGCCGAAAGCCAGGTTGCCGGCCAACATGTCGCGCTTGTCGGCCAGGCCGCTGAAGTTGAGCAGGGCCTCGGTCGATTCGCGCGCCGCATCGGCACCGGCCAACCAGCGGCGCTTGAAGCCGGCCCAGCCGCGCTCGCGCACCACTTCGGCAGCCCACAGGTTCTGCCACACGGTGAGCTGCGTGAACAAACGGATGTTTTGGAAGGTGCGCGCGATGCCCAGTTCGGCCCGGCGGTGCGGCGGCAAGGGGCCGATGTCGCGGCCCTCGAAGGACAGCGTGCCCGTGGTCGGTGCGTAGAGCCCGGCGATCAGGTTCACGGTGGTGCTCTTGCCCGAGCCGTTGGGCCCGATCAGGCCCAGGATCTCGCCGCGGCGCACCGTGAAGTCCAGGCCATCGACGGCCTTCACACCGCCGAAGTGGCGGCTGAGATTTTTTGCTTCAAGCATGGCGTGAGGCGCCTCCTGCTTGCGGCTGACGCGCCGCGCGCTGGCGGCGCGGCAAGCGCAGCGCCTGTGTCAGCACACCCGACGGCCGCACCAGCATCACCAGCAAGATCAGTGCGCCAAACAGCAGGCTGCGCCAGTCGCCCAGAAAGCGCAGGCCTTCGACCAGGAAGCCCTGGATGAAGACAACAGCGACCAGCGTGCCGGCCAAGCTACCCAGCCCACCCAGGATGGGATAGGCGATGGCGAAGGTGGCCAGCAGGATGGTGAAATTGCTGTGCTCGATGTGGGTCGTGGTGTGCGCAAAGAGGCCCCCCGCCAGCCCGGCAATCGCGCCGCCGATGCCAAAGGCCGACACCTTGGCGGCGGTGAGGTCGATGCCCGCGCCCTGCGCCGCGACTTCGTCCTCACCCACCGCGCGCCACAGCGTGCCGATGCGCGAGCGGTCCAGCCACCACAGCAGCGCCATCACCCCAGCCACCAGGGCCCAGATCAGCGCCAGCACCTGCCACGCGGTCCAGGCATGGGCCTGCAGGTAACGGATGCCGCCAAAGCCCAGACCGCCGTCAGGCCCCATCGGACCGGCCGGGGTCTCGATGCGGAACTTGAAATTGAAAAACACCAGGCGCACGATCTCGGCAAAGGCCGTGGTCGCCACCACCAGCATCAGACCTTTGACCCGCAGCGCCGGAAACCCCACCGCCACCGCCACCAGCCCAGCCACCGCGGCGCCCAGCGGCAACGCCAAGAACAGCGGCCAGCCGGCCAAGGTGGTGAGCATGCCGGCGCCATAAGCGCCGATGGCAAAAAAGCCACCCTGCGCCAGCGACACCTGGCCGGTGTGCAACACGCACCAAGCCGACAGGCCGAGCAGCGAATGCACGCCGATGACTTGCGCCAAGCCCAGGTAGAAGTCCATCGCCTTCGCCCGGGGTCAGTCGCGGCCACCCGGCGCGGCAAACAGGCCGCCGGGCCGAAAGACGAGGAAGGCGAACAACAGCAGCATGACGTAGATGTCGCGCTCGCTGACGCCGCGCAAAGACTGGAACAGGTTCTCGGCACCGCCCACCACCAGCCCCGCAATGATGGCGCCAGGCACGCTGCCCAGACCGCCGATCACCGTCACCACCAGGCCCTTGACCGTCAGCGGCAGCGTCAGCAGCGGCGACAGCACGCCGATGGTCGCACCCGCCATGGCCCCGGCGGTGCCACCGAGCAAACCCGCGATGACAAAGGTGCTGGCATTGGTGGCGTCCACACCCATGCCGCACAGGCGCGCGGCCACCGGCTGCTGCGCCACGGCGCGGGTGGCCAGCCCCAGGCGAGTGCGCTGCAGCAGCAGCTTCAGGCCGACCATGGCGGCGCCACCCAGCGCAAACACAAACAGCAGGTCGCCGCGCACCATGAAGGGCCCGATGTCGAAATTGGCGCCCGCGAACATGGCCGGGTAATCGCGTGGCATGCCGGCCGTGGCATGCACGATGGCTTCTTCCAGCAGCAGCAGCATGCCCACGGTGGACATCAGCGTGGCCAGCGGTTTGTCCAGCGGCAGGAAGCGGAAACAGACGATGTAGATCACGCCGCCGAGCACGCCGCCCAGCAGCGCCGCCGCCACATACACCAAAGGCGTGGGCACCAGGGGCACCACCAACAAGCTCAGGTAGGCCGCGCCGATCGACGCTGCGGCGTATGACAAGTTGATCTTGTGCATGACGCCAAAGATCAAGGTAAAGCCGATGCCGATCAGCGCGTAGATGGAGCCGAACATCACGCCGTCGATGACCGACTGCGTGAGGTCCAGTGCGTCTTGCAGCTTCATGTCGCCTTGCCTGCGGCCAGCGTCATTCGAATGGGCATCATCCAGACGGGCATCAGCGGGCAGGCGTGTGGGCCACGGTCCAGGCGCCCTTGCTGGCCTGCACAAAGAGGAAGGGCTTGACGGCCTCGCGGTCGTCGGTGCGGCCGACCTTGCCCAGCAGCCCCTGCGTCTCTTTCATCGACGCCAGCGCCTCGCGAATCTTGGCGCGGTCGGCCTGCACCGTTTCGGGCTTGCCGATGACCTTGGATTTTTCGATCAGGTCTTTCAGCGTGAAGATGTTTTCCCAGGCGGCGGCGTTGTGCAAGTCCATGTTGGTGCCCACGGCCAAAAGCGTCTCGGCGGCTTTTCTGGCCTCGGGCGTGACGGGCGCAAAGCTGGTCGGGATGAGGATGCCCTCGGCCTGCGCCGCGCAGCCCTGCAGTGTTTCCATGCTCGACGAGCTGGTCAGGCCAACCAGCATCTTGGGCTTGACACCCTGACGCTGCATTTCCTTCAGCACGCCGCAGGTGGTGAACGGGTGCGCCGAGATGGCCACCAAGTCGGCTCCAGCGCGCTTCATCTCGCGCACCTGGGTCGAAAACGTGGTGTCGGCGAGCAGCCATTCGCTCTGGCCCTGGACTTCGAAGCCGGTCTTCTCGGCATGGCCCTTGAGCACGTTGTAGGTGGCGTTGCTGTGCGCAAAGTCTTTCTCGACGCCGCCCCACACGGTCTTGATGTCGGGGCGTGTGGCCTTGATCCACTCGAAGAGCGACTTGTACATGGCCGATTCGCTGGGCACGTTGCGAAACGCCCATTGCGACACCGAGGCCAGGCCGCCCTTGGCCGCCACGTCGGTGTACAGCGGGAACTGCAGGCCCGAGTCGCTGGTGTCACCGGCCTTCTTCTGCAGAATGCCGAACACCGGCTCGGCGACGTTGCTGCAAGTGGGCCCGACGGCGACGATGGCGTCGGGCTGGGAGGCGATGCGGCGCAGCGCGTTGATGCCTTCTTCGGCGTTGCAGCGGTCGTCCAGGTACTCGATGACGATCTTGGCCTTGGCGCCATCAGCCAGGGTCACGCCGCCGGCCTTGTTGATCTGCTCAGCGGCGGCCTTCATCGCGGCCTCGCTGTTCAGGCCAAAGATGCGCACCACGCCGCTCTTGGCGCCAAAACCGTAGATCTTTATCGTGCGCTCCTGCGCCACGGCGGGCGCGGCCAACACGGCCAACGCCGATGCAAGCGCGGTGAAGGCAAGGCGGGTGCGCAAGTGAAAGCTGGCCATGGTTGGACTCCAGGTGGGAATGGGTATGGGGCGTGACTTTGTCGCGTTGTCCGGGGCCTGACCATTTCAAAGAAGTACTGGCTGCGTTGCAGGCGCTGCAACGGGCGATGTGCCCGCAGCTCGACGACGATCGGACAGACGGTGCATGGTCAGCCTGCAAAAATTCTCTTTCCAGCACCGCACCCGTTGCGCCGCCGTTGGTGCAGCATGGCAAACCATGAAGGACGCAAACGCACGCGACGATGCCAACACCTGCCGCCGCCGTTGGCTGGCCTTGCCAGCCGCGGCGGCCATCGCAGCGGCTTGGCCGTCGACAGCCCGCGCAGCGACAGCCGACGCCAGCCGCGTGCTGACCCGACCCATCCCCGCCAGTGGCGAAGAGCTGCCGCTGGTCGGCCTGGGCAGTTGGATCACCTTCAACGTCGGCAACGACGACGCAGCGCGTGACGCCTGTGCCGAAGTGGTGCGCGCCTTCTTTGCGGCCGGTGGCCGGCTGATCGACAGCTCGCCGATGTACGGCTCGTCGCAACCGACCATCGGCCACGCGCTGGCGCGGCTGGGTCGGCCGGCGGCGCTGTTTTCAGCCGAGAAGGTGTGGATCGGCGACGTCGGTCGCGGTGCGGCGCAAATGGAGGCGTCGCGTGCCTTCTGGGGCGTGCCGCGCTTTGACCTGATGCAGGTGCACAACCTGCTGGCCTGGCCCGAACACCTGCCGCGCCTGCTGGCGATGAAGGCCGCGGGCCGGCTTCGTTATGTGGGCATCACCACCTCCGAAGGCCGGCGCCATGCCGAGATCGAACAGATCCTGCGCACGCAGCCGATCGACTTCGTCCAGCTCAGCTACAACCTGCTGGACCGCGAGGTCGAGCAGCGCATCCTGCCGCTGGCGCAAGAGCGGCGTGTCGCCGTCATCGTCAACCGCCCGTTTCGCGAAGGCCGGCTGCTCGACGCGTTGCGCCGCCACCGGCTGCCGGGCTGGTCCGCCGAGATCGACTGCGACAGCTGGGCGCAGGTGGCGCTGAAGTTCGTGGTTTCGCACCCGGCCGTGACCTGCGCCATTCCGGCCACCAGCCAGGTGGCACACGTGCGCCAGAACATGGGCGCGGCGCGCGGCCGCCTGCCCGACGCGACCCTGCGCGCGCGCATGGCTGCCGAGGTGGCCGCACTGTGACACCCGGCACGCCATGAGCGAGTGGTGGACCTACCGCCCGGCCGACTTCCTGATGTTTGCGCCGCGCACCTATTGGCGCCTGTTTGAGCTGCACAACGAGGCCTGGTGGCCGGCGCAGCCGCTGCTGGTGCTGGGCGGCCTGGTCTGGCTGGTGTGGGCGCCGCGGCATGGGTCGGCGGCGCTGCGTGCGAGCGCGCTGGGTCTGGCGGCGGCCTGGGCCTTCGTGGCCTTGGCGTTCCTGCTGCCGCGTTACGCGCCCATCAACTGGGCGGCGTCGGG
>JANNFE010000364.1:0-17969 GCA_031379415.1 Betaproteobacteria bacterium
GCCTACCTGGTGGCCAAGGCCATCAAGGGCGCCAAGGTGGTGGGCTTCGCCGACCTGGGCATGGAAGCCATCTACGAGTTCGACGTCAAGGACATGCCGGTGACGGTGGCGGTGGACGCCAGCGGCACCAGCGTGCACAACACCGGGCCGAAGGAGTGGCAGGCGAAGATCGGCAAGATCCCGGTGGCCATCGCCTGAACCCGTGAGCCCGGGCCATGGCTCCACGCGCTGGAGTCGCTGGCCCGTTCGGCCGATGTGACGGCACCCCTGGCTGGGCAGACTGACGTTCTCGTCATTCCAGCCTTCCCAGGAGACCCCCATGAACACCGCCCTGCTGCGCGCGGCCGCCACCGCCGCCATCGCCCTGGCCTGCATCCCCTTCGCGCGCGCCGAAACCTTCACCTTCACCCAGACCGGCTTTTTCGAAGACGCCGTGGTCAGCGGCTATTTCGTCGGCCACGACGACAACGGCGACGGCTGGCTGCTGCCCTACGAGGTGAGCGACTTCTCGCTCAGCTTTTCGGGCAACAGCATCGTTGGCGCCTTCACGCACAGCATGGCCAACGGCGGTGCCGGCGGCATCACCTACCAGCTGGGCAGCGACACCATCCTGAAGTTCCCCTACGGCGGCTTCAGCACCGTGGGCGGCCTGGGCGACAACGAAAGCTGGGACACCATCCGCTACGCGATGTGGGAGTGGCAGGCCGAGTACTACCCCGGCGCCATCACCGACGAGCACCACCTCGTCACCACCTACACCGAGAACCTGATGCAGATCAGCGCCGTGCCCGAAAACGGCCGCTGGGCGCTGATGGCCGCCGGCCTGGCCGGTGTGGGCTTCGTGGTCCGGCGCCGGGGCGTGCGCCCGGCGCGCTGAGCACAGCCCGCAGTCGGGTGGCACGGGCCGGGCGACAATTCCGGTGTGTCGCAATTCTTCGAAGTCCACCCGCAGAACCCGCAGCCGCGGCTGCTGAAGCAGGCCGCGGCCATCCTGCAGACGGGTGGCATCGCCGCCGTGCCCACCGACAGCAGCTATGCGCTGGTGTGCCGGCTGGACGACAAGACGGCGGCCGAGAACCTGCGCCGCATCCGCCAGGTGGACGACAAGCACCACCTCACGCTGCTGTGCAAGGACCTGAGCGAACTGGCCCGCTTCGCACGCGTGGACAACCGCCAGTACCGGCTGCTCAAGCTGGGCACGCCCGGCCCCTACACCTTCATCCTCGAAGCCACCAAGGAAGTGCCGCGCCGGCTCAGCCACCCCAGCCGCCGCACCATCGGCCTGCGCGTGCCCGACCACCGCGTGACCCAGGAGTTGCTGGCCCTGTTCGGCGAACCCCTGCTGGCCACCACCTTCATCGCGCCGGGCGAGACCCATCCGCTGAACGACGCCGCCGAGATCCGCGACCGCTTCCAGAAGGTGCTGCAGGCCGTGGTCGACGCCGGTGCCTGCCCGATGGAGCCCACCACGGTGGTCGACTTCAGCGGCGACGAACCCGTGCTGGTGCGCCAGGGGCGTGGCGAATTGGGCCGGCTGGGGCTGTAGGCCGCTCATCGGTGGGCTGTCGCACAGACGCGCGCACGGCGATCGCTCATGCTAGACCTCCCCAAGGAGGCCCCGCGACATGATTCGCCTGCAACTCACGATCGAACTCGACTACGAAGTACTCGGCCCCAGCTGTGACTTCATCTTCAACATCCACGCCGCGCAGACCGACCGCCAGCAGGTGCTGGCCGAAACGCTGCACCTGAGCCAGAACCTGGCCTCGCGCGTGGAGACCGACCCCGTCACGCGCAACCGCTACCTGCGCCTGACGGCCGGCCCCGGGCCGCTGCGCGTGAGCTACAGCGCCACCGTCGACCTGCTGCACCACATGGCCGACCCGATGCAGATCGGGGAGGTGGCGGTGGCGCAGCTGCCGGCTTCGGTGCTGAGCTACATCTACCCCAGCCGCTACTGCCAGAGCGACCGCCTGCACCGGTTCGCGATGCGCGAATTCGGCCAGCGCTGGCAGGGTTATGCGCGCGTGCAGGGCATCCGCGACTGGGTGCTGCAGCACACGCGCTTTACGCAGAACACCAGCAACTCCAGCACCTCGGCGGTGGACACGCTGATCGAGACCGTGGGCGTGTGCCGCGACTTCGCGCACCTGATGATCGCGCTGTGCCGCGCCGTCAACATCCCGGCGCGCCTGGGCACCGGCATCGACTACGGTGCCGACCCGGCGCTGGGCCCCACCGACTTCCACGCCTATGCCGAGGTCTACCTCGGCGACCGCTGGTACATCTTCGATCCTTCCGGCACCGCCATCCCGATGGGCTTCGTGCGCTTCGGCACCGGGCGCGACGCCGCCGACGTGGCCTTCGCCACCATCTTCGGCACCGTGGCTTCTTCAGCGCCGCGCATCACCATCGAAGCGCTACCCGGCCCCGACGGCCGGCTGGTCATGCCCTACCACTGCGCCGAGGCACTCTCCACCGACGCCTGACGGCGCCGCCGGCGCGCCACGCTGGCCACCGCCACGCCGCCGGCCAGCCACAACGCCCAGGTCGACGGCTCGGGCACCACCGATATGAGCTGCACGACCTTGCCGCCATAGTCGACGACGAAGATCTCGCCGTTGGCGCCCTCACCGAAGGAGGCGATGTTGCCCAAAGCGCCGCCACCGCCCGCGTCAAGCAAGGCCGTGAGTTCGGTGGCGCTGCCCAGGCTCTGCGCAGTACCGTCGCCGGCGATGGTCCAGATGCGGCCGCTGATGAAGTCGCCGAAGACGTACTGGCCGAACAGCGGCGACGTCACGTCGCGCACCACGTAGCCGCCGGTGATGGACGCACCGAAGGCGCGGCCGTAGGCCAGCAGCGGGTCCACCATGCCGGCCTGCAGCGGACCGCCCACGCCCGGCGTGGCGATGTCGCCTTCGCGCACGCGCCAGCCAAAGTTCTGGCCGCCGGCACTGGCCGCGGAGATGAAGTCCACTTCCTCGCGCGCGCCTTGGCCCACGTCGGCGATCCACAGGTTGCCGGTGGCGCGGTCGAAGCCGTTGCGCCACGGGTTGCGCAGGCCGTAGGCGTAGACCTCGCCGCGCGCGCCCGCCTGGCCGAAGAAGGGGTTGTCGGTGGGCACGGCGTAGTTGACGTTGGGGTCGGCGAAGTCGTCGCCGTTGATGTTCACGCGCAGCATCTTGCCCAGCAGGCTGTTGGTGTTCTGCGCGTTGTTGAAGGGGTCGTTGCTGCTGCCGCCGTCGCCGGTGGCGATGTACAGGTTGTTGGCATCGCCCGGCTTGAAACCCAGCCAGCCTGCCTTGTGGTTGCTCAGCCCGGCAGGCTGGTCCACACGCAGCACCTCGACACGGCTGGTGGGGTCGGCCAGCAGCGGGTTGGCGCCGGTGCGGTAGCTGGCCACCACGGTGTCGAGCGAGGTCGGGTCGGTGTAGTTGACGAAGAAGCGGCCGTAGCCGGCCGAGCCCACCACGCCGTAGCCGGGGTCGAAGGCCAGGCCGAGCAGACCCTGTTCCCCGCCACTGTTGACCGGCACCGTCAGGAAGGTACTGACCGCGCCGTTGAAGACGGTCTTGATGGTGCCGCCCTTTTCCAGCACGAAGACCGGGCCGCCGGCCAGCGGCGCGGTGGCGTAGACCGGGTTCGTGAGCCCTGAAGCCACGAGCTGCGTGTCCAGCGTGGCCGCGTCGGCACCTGCGCCGGCCAGCATCCCTACGGCCAGGGCCAGGGGCCGGACAACGGCGCGGTTCGGGCTGTGACTCATCGGGGGTTCTCCTGGACGGGGTTGTCGGCTCGGCATGGTTCGAGCTGTGCGCCGCAAAGTCTGTCGGCTATCGCACAGACGGTGCCAGGGCCACCAGCACGCGTTCAGGGGAGAAGCCGACCAAAGTCTGCCCGCGCACCAGCAGCACCGGCGTGCCCGGCGACAGGCTGGCCTGGAAGTCGGCCCGGCAGGCGGCGTCGCGCTCGATGGTGCATTCGGTGTAGCTGACGCCGTGGGCCGTGAACCACTGGCGGGCAGCGCCGCAGATGGCGCAGGTCTCCGACGACAGCATGCGGATGTCGCCGGGCCGCGCCAGGGCGGCCACGTCGCGCCCCAGCTGCGCCGAGTGCCGCAGTGCCCACCAGGTGCTGGCGCCGCTGGCTGCCAGCACCAGCAGGCCCAGCCCGGCCACTGCGCGCGGCGACGGCCTCACAGCGCGGCCGTGACCACCATCTCCACGCGCCATTCGGGCTTGGCCAGCTGGGCCTGCACCGTGGCGCGCGGCGGCGCGCAGCCGGCCGGCAGCCAGGCCTCCCAGACCGCGTTCATGGCCGGGAAGTCGGCCAGGTCCTTGAGGAAGATCTCCACGCGCAACAGTTTGTGCTTGTTGCTGCCGGCGCGCGCCAGCAGGGCGTCGATGGCGTGCAGCACCAGCTGCGTCTGGCCGCTGATGTCCTGCGTGGCGTCAGCCGGCACCTGGCCGGCCAGGTAGCAGGTGCCGTTGTGCACGGCCATCTCCGACAGGCGCGCGCCGACGTCGAAACGCTGGATGGTGGTCATCGGTGGTGTCCTTTCCTGGGTTTGCCGTGGGCATGCGTGTGACCATGCGGCGTGTGCGGTGGGGCTGGCGGCAGCGCACCCTGCGGCAGCGCCTTGGCGCCGAGCTTGCTCTCGGTGCCGGCCAGAAGCTTCTTGATGTTGCCTTCGTGGCGCCAGATCAGCAGCAGGCTCATCGCGGCGATGGCCAGGATCGCAGGCTCCAGCCCCCAGATCAGCGCCTGGTAGAAAGGTGCGAAGACCGCCGCGACGATGGACGCCAACGACACATAGCGCGAGAAGGCCAGGATGATGGCGAAGCTGGCCAGTGTGCACAGCCCCAGCCCCGGGTTCACGGCCATGATCACGCCAGCCGCCGTGGCCACGCCCTTGCCGCCCTGGAAGCGGAAGAACACGGGCCACAGGTGGCCGATGAAGGCGGCCAGCCCGGTGAAGGCCGCCGCCGTCTCGCCCAGGCCATGACGCGGCCCGAAGATCAGCACCAGCAGCACCGGCACATAGCCCTTCAGCGCGTCGAAGGCCAGGGTCAACAGCGCCGCCGGCTTGTGGCCCGAACGCAGCACATTGGTGGCGCCGGGGTTCTTGCTGCCGTAGCTGCGCGGGTCGGCCAGACCGAAGACGCGGCTCAGGATGACGGCAAAGGACAGCGAGCCGATCAGGTAGCCGCCCAGCAGGGCAGCCAGCAGCGCGAGGATGTGGGTCATGGGGCGCGCAGTGTACGTTCAGGCTGCAGGTGTCATGCCATCAAGGCGCAGCGCACCGGCCGCGCGCCCAGCAGGTCCACCAGCACCTGCGGTGCGATGCCCACCAGGTAGCCGCGCCGGCCGCCGTTGATGCAGATGCGGGGCAGGTCCAGCACCGTGGCTTGCACGTAGACCGGCATGGCCTTGCGCGTCCCGAAGGGCGAGGTGCCACCGACCAGAAAGCCGCTGTGGCGCTGCGCCACCTCGGGCTTGCAGGGCTCCACGCTCCTGGCGCCGATCTCGCGCGCCAGGTTCTTGGTGCTCACCTGGCAGTCGCCGTGCATCAGCACGATGAGCGGCTGGGCCTGGTCGTCCTGCATCACCAGGGTCTTGATGACCTCGTGTTCAGGCACGCCGAGTTGCTTCGCGCTCTCGGCGGTGCCGCCGTGCGCCACGTAGTCATAGGGGTGCTCGGTGTAGGCGATGCCGGCCTGCCGCAGCATCTGCGTGGCCGGCGTCTCGCTGACATGCTTGTCCTTCTTCGCCATGGCCGGGCCGGACTCAGTCGCCTTCGACCCACTCGATCTGCGCCCCCAGGTTGCGGATGTTCTCGGCAAAACGCGGGTGCGCGCGCCGCACTGGCGTGGCGTTGTGGATGACGCTACGCCCCGGGATGCTGGCCGCCAGCATCAAGAGCGCGATGGCCACGCGGATGATGTAGGGGCTCTCCACCTCGGCCGGCGCCAGCGGCTTGCCGCCGAAGGTGATGATGCGGTGCGGGTCGGCCATGAAGGCATGGCCGCCGAACTTGCTGAGTTCGCTTGTCCAGCCCATCGCGCCTTCGTAGACCTTGTTCCAGTACATCACGCTGCCTTCGGCGCGCACGCCCAGGGCGACGAAGATGGGCAGCAGGTCCACCGGAAGATAAGGCCAGGGCGCAGCCTCGATCTTCTGCAGGATGTTCTTCGTGAAGGGCTCCTTCACGCGCAGCAGACCGTCGACGACGGTGTGGCTCCAGCCGCCTTCATGCACCACCTGCACGCCGAACTTGGCGAAGGTGCGGTCGATGAGCGGGAACTGCTCGGGCGCCGAGTTCTTCACCGTGATGCAGCCGCCGGTGATGGCGCCCAGCGCCATGAAGGTGACGGCTTCGTGGAAGTCCTCGGCGAAGCGGAATTCACCGCCACCCAGCGTCGCCACGCCATGCACCGTGAGCCGGCTGGTGCCAATGCCTTCGATCTGCGCGCCCAGCATCGTCATGAAGGCGCAGAACTCCTGCACGTGCGGCTCGCTGGCGGCATTCATCAGCGTGCTGGTGCCGTGGGCCAGCGCGGCACACAGCACGAAGTTCTCGGTCGTCGTGACCGACGCATAGTCCAGCCAGTGATGGTTGGCCTTCAGGCCGCCCGAACCTGAACCCACCTGGATCAACAGGTGCGCGCCGCCGCGCTCGACATGGCAACCGAAGCGTTCCATCACCTCCACGTGCGGGTCGATCTCGCGCACGCCCAGCGTGCAGCCCTGCACGTCGTTTTCGATGCGCGCCACGCCGAAGCGCGCCAGCAGCGGCGGCACCAGCATCACGCTGCTGCGCATTTCCTCGGGCAGGTGGTGCGTCTTCGGGTCGAAGTGGGTCTTGGCGTGGTGCACGTCCAGCACGCCGGTGGCGTAGTCGACGGCGACCTCGCTGCCCAGCATGCGGAAGATCTCCAGGATCTTGCGCACGTCGGTGATCTCGGGGATGCCGAGCAGGCGCACCGGCTCGCGCGTCAGCAGCGTGGCGCACAGGATGGGCAGCACGGCGTTCTTGTTGGCGCTGGGCACGATGCGGCCGGTGAGCGGCGTGCCGCCGTGGACGATGAGGTTGGCCATGGGTGTTGTCGGAGGGTCGAAGCCCCGATTGTCACTGCGCCGAGTGATGGCGCGGGATCCCGGCGCCTCCAGCGCGTCGTTTCGAACCTAGACTCGTGGATACGGTCCAGCATCTCAGTGGCGGGCATCCGATCTCGACGCTGCAGGATGCAGGGCTCCGCACTCTGTTGAATGGGAGAGCCATGAAGGCAGCCTGGTACGAAAGCAACGGCGCCGCGGCCGAGGTGCTCACGGTCGGTGACCTTCCGTTGCCCGCGGCAGGCCCGGGCGAAGTGCGCGTGCGGCTCGCCACGTCGGCGGTCAATCCGTCCGACGTCAAATCGCGCGCGGGCACGGCGCGCAAGATCGCCTTCCCGCGCCAGGTGCCGCAGAGCGACGGCGCCGGTGTCATCGACGAGGTCGGCGCGGGTGTCGATGGCGCGCGCATCGGCCAGCGCGTGTGGACCTGGAATGCCGCGTGGCAGCGGCCCTGGGGCACGGCGGCCCAGTGGGTCGTGTTGCCGGCGGCGCAGGCCGTGCCGCTGCCTGATCACATCGACTTCGCGGCCGGCGCCTGCCTGGGCATCCCGGTGCTCACCGCGCACCGCGCGGTGTTCGCCGACGGCGCCCCCACCGGCCGCACCGTGCTCGTCAGCGGCGGCGCGGGTGTGGTGGGCCACTACGCCATCCAGCTGGCCAAGTGGGCCGGTGCGCGCGTGCTCAGCACCGTCAGCTCGGCCGAGAAGGCGGCCCATGCACGCGCAGCAGGCGCCGACGGGGTGATCGACTACCGGCGCGAGGATGTGGCCGAACGTGTGCTCGAACTCACCGGCGGGCAAGGCGTGGACCGCATTGTCGAGGTCGAGTTCGCGGCCAACCTGGAACTCAACCTGCGCATCGCCAAGGTCGGCGCCGTGATCGCCAGCTACGGCTCGGTCGAGCGCGAGCCCACGGTCCCGTTTCCGCAGCTGATGGCGCGCAACCTCGTGCTGCGCTTCGTGCTCGTCTACACCCTGCCGCAGGCGGCCCGGGACGCGGCCATCGCCGATGCCACAGCGTGGATGGCCAGCGGGCAGGCGCAGTTCGCCATCGCCGCGCGCTTTCCGCTGGCGCGCATCGTCGAGGCCCACCAGACCGTGGAGGCCGGGGCCAAGATCGGGCACGTGCTGCTCGACATCGGCTGAGAGCGCTCAGCCGTCCTTGCCGTCGAAACGCGTGTGCAGCAGCCAGGGCGCGAAGACCACCAGATAGATGCCGAAGGCCGCGCTCCAGGCCAGCGTGGCGACCAGCAGCGCGGCCTGGCCCAGCGCAGGCGCGGCCAGCGGCAGCAGCACGCGCACGGCGGCAGCCACCATCACCAGGCCATAGGCCAGCACCTCGGGGCGCGACGCACGCAGCGGCCTGCCGGTGTGGCCGCGCGCCGTGCGCGTCACCATGCCGATGACCAGCCCGCCGGTCACGCCCACCGCCAGCGCATGCACACCGGCCGACGCCGCCACCACCCCGAGCTGAGCCAGTGCCAGCAAGGCCAGCCCCACCGGCACCCAGGCGTAGGCCGCATGCAGCACCCACAGGATGGGACGGCCACGCGACTGCAACGGCTGCCAGTGCCACAGGCGCGCGACGTGCAGGGCTGCGGCGACGACGAACAGCATGGCCGTGGCCGCGTTCGGCGGGGCCAGCACCCACAGCGCCAGCGCCAACGCGGTGCTGGCCAAGGTGGCGCGTTCGAGCCACTGCGGCACCTGCAAGCGCAGCCCCGGCAGCGCCGACATCGTGAAAGCCGGGATCACGCGCCCGCCGATGACACATTCGATCAGCACGATCAGCGCCAGACCGGCGTGCAGCGTGCGCAGCGGCGGCAGCTCGAGCCGGCCCATCACCGAGAGGTGGAACAGCAGATTGGCCAGCGCCAGCAGGGCGAGGATCAGCGCGATGGGCAGGTTGCGCCGATTGCCCGCGCGCAGCAGCACCCGCACCAGTACAAGGGCCACCAGCGGCAGCAAGAGCAGGTCGAGCGCGGCATAGACGGCGTAAGGCCCCAGCACCCCGGCCAGGCGCGCTGCCAGCCACAGCAGGGCCAGCGCAGCCAGCGCGCCACCGCGCGGCGTGGCCAGGCCGGTCCAGGCCTGGCCCGCGGTGAGCAGGAAGCCGACGATGACCGCCGCTGCAAAGCCGAACAGCATCTCGTGCGCGTGCCACAGCAGGGGCGGCACCGGCAGCGCCAGCGATATGCCGCCCAGCAGCAGCGCCACCCACAGCGGCACGGCCAGCATGCCGAACAGCGCCGCACCCAGGTAGAAGGGCCGGAAGCCCAGGCGCAGCAACGGCCAGCCGTGCGGTGCGGTGGCGATGCGGGCAGACAGCGGAGTCAGGGGTGGGGCTGGCGGTGTCATGGTCGGACCCGGCTTTCGACCGGCGGGGCAATGGCGTCGTCGAAAAGATGTAGTGTCTATGCATCTTAACGATCCGATCTGCTCAAAGCAATACACTGCATGCATCTTCTGGCCTGCCCTTGCGCCTGCTCATGCGTCTGTCCGAATACACCGACTACACCCTGCGCGTGCTGATGTACTGCGCGGCCCATCGCGATGGGCTGGTGACCATCGCCGAACTGGCCGAGCACCACGGCCTGTCGAAGAATCACCTCATGAAGGTGGTGAACGACCTCGCGCGCCAGGGCCTGCTGGAAACCACGCGTGGCCGCGGCGGCGGCCTGCGTCTGCTGAAGGAGCCTGAGAGCATCCGCATCGGCGACGTGGTGCGCACCTCGGAAACCGACTTCCGGCTCGTCGAGTGTTTCGACCCCGCCACCGACACCTGCACCTTGACGGCACATTGCAGACTCAAGCAGCTCTTCGACGTCGCCCTGCGCGCCTATTTCCAGGCGCTGGATGGCGCCACGCTGGCCGACATGGCACCCCGACCCGCCACGTCGCGCCGCGGGCGCCACGCGCCGGCCTCGGTGTCCCTGCCCGTCCCACACCGCAAGGCCGCATCATGAGCATCAGCTTGCCCGGCCACTCGGCACCCGCCGTCGGCTTCGAGGTGCCGCTGGAAATGCTGGCGGCCTGCCACGGCCGCGTGCAGAGCCAGTGCGCGACCTTGCTGCGCCTGGTGCCGCACTGGGTGGTGAACGGTGCCGACCGCGCGGCACGCGAAGCAGCCACCGCGGTGATGCGCTACTTCGACACCGCCGCGCGTCATCATCACGAGGACGAAGAGCAGGACCTCTTCCCCGCCCTCATCGACTCGATGGCCGGCTCCGACGCCGTCTGCTTGCGTGAGCTGACCGCAGCCCTGTGCGCCGACCACCGCGTGCTGGAAGCGCGCTGGCGCGCACTGCGCGTGCTGCTGGCACTCGTGGCCGAAGGCCGTGCTGCCACGCTGAACGCGGCCAGCATCGAGGCCTTCGTCGATGGCTACGAACAGCACATCGCGCGCGAAGAGGCCGAACTGCTGCCGCTGGCCGCACGCCTGCTGAGCGATGCCGAACTCGACCGACTGGGGCGGTCCATGCGCGCGCGGCGCGGGCTCGTCACGCCGCCGTAGCAGCGCCCGGCCAGTCCGCGAGCACGGACGAGGCCGCGTCCTCGTGCTTCGGGTGCGCCGCCCGCGTGGGCCGCCCGGCCACCACCCAGCTCACCAGCGTCTCGCCCTCGCCGCAGAAGGCCGCGCGCATGGCCGGGTCGGCGACCGAGGCGCCGCTCAGCGCCTTGGCGCCATAGCCCATCAGGTGCAGGGCGTTGAGGAAGTTCATCAGCGCGGCGCCGATGCACAGCCATTGTTCGTGCGGCGGCACGTCGACCACACCTTCGCGCACCCGCCCCACCAGGGCGGCCAGGCCGGGGCCGTTCCAGGCCCGTGCGCGGGCCTGGTCCACCGCCGCAGCCGGCTGGCCGCGCCGCCGCGCCGCCTGCGCGAACAGCGCCGCCAGAGCCGGGCGCTGCGCATCGCCGACGATGACGAAACGGAAGGGCCGCAGCCCGCCGTGGTCGGGCGCGCGCAGCGCCAGTTCGGCCACGCGCTGCCACTGCGCCGCGCTGGGTGCCGGCGGCGCCAGGAACTTGGGGCCGACCGAATAGCGCAGCGCCAGCGCGTCCAGCGCCTCGGTCAACGCCGGCTCCAGGCTCATCCCGGCCGCCCCGCCGCGTACACCGCCGCCTGCACGCGCGAGCTGAGGTTCAGCTTGCGCAGGATGTGCTGGACGTGGATCTTCACCGTGGTCTCGGCAATGCCCAGCTCGCGCGCCACTTCCTTGTTGCTGGCCCCACGCGCGATGTGGGCCAGGATCTGGCGTTCGCGCGGCGAGAGGCTGTGGATGGGGTCGGCATCTGCGGCAGCTTCGGGCGCGTCGCCCCGGCTGGCCTGGAAGGCGCTGACCAGTTTGCTCGTCATCTCGGGGCTGACCACCGAGTCACCGGCCATGGTGCGCAGGATGGCCGCGGCCAGCATGTCGCTGTCCATGGTCTTCAGCAGGTAGCCGCGTGCGCCGCCGCGCAGCGCTGCGGCGAGGTCGCGCTCATCCTCGCTCACCGTCAGCATGAGCACATGCGCTGCGGGCGCCAGTTCCTTGAAGCCCGCCAGCGCGTCCACGCCGTTGACGCCGGGCATGTGGTTGTCGAGCAGGATCACGTCGGGCTGCGTGGCCGCGGCGCGGCGGTGCGCCTCGTTGGCGTCGCGGGCCTCGGCCACGACCTCGAAGCGCGCGTCGCCGGCCAGCAGCGCGATGAGCCCGCGCCGGAACAGCGTGTGGTCGTCGACCACCAGCACACGCACCGCGGGCGCCGCCATCACGCCGCCACTGCCTGGTGCTCGGGCATCTTCAGCACGACGCAGGTGCCGGAGCCCGGCACCGAGGCCACCTCCACGGTGGCGCCGATGCGCTGCGCGCGTTCCCGCATGATGCGCAGGCCGACATGGGTCTGGTCGGGCTCGGCGCCCCCGGCGGCGAAGCCGCAGCCGTCGTCACGCACTTCCACGCGCCACTGCGGCGCCTGCTGCACGTCCACCCACACCTCGCGCGCGTGGGCATGCTTGCGCACGTTGGACAGCGCCTCCTGCACCACGTGCAGCACCTGCACCTGCACGTCGGTGGCCAGCGGCAGGCCGTCGCCGTCAATCGCCAGGTGCGTGGCCAGGCCCGTTTGATGTTCGAACTTCTGCAGTGTGGTGCGCAGCGCGGGCGCGATGTCCTCGGCGTTGGTCCGGGTGCGAAAGTGCACCAGCAGTTCGCGCACGTCGCCCAGGCTTTCGTGCACACCGGCGTCGAGCTCGCTCAGAGTCTTGTCGATCTGTACTGTGTCGCCGCGCTTCAGTTCGCTGCGCAGCAGGCCGAGCTGGATCTTCAGGAAGGCCAGGCTCTGGGCGATGGAGTCGTGCAGTTCGCGGGCGATGAAACCGCGTTCCTCGGCCACTGCCGTCTCGCGCTGCAGCGCAGCGGCGCGCAGGCCCTCGATGGCGCCGGCCAGGTGGCTGGCGATGGTTTCCAGCAAGGCGCGGTCGTCGCCGCTGAGCTGCGCCGGCTCGCGGTAGAAGAGGTTGAGCTCGCCGACCATGCGCTCCTGCAGGCGCACCGGCACGCTGATCACCGTCTCGTAGCCGGCACGCGCGCAGTGGCCCAGCAAGCCGTCGTGGCCTTCGGCCTTGATGGGGATCACACGCGTCACCGCCTGGCCCTGCGCCTGGCCGCAGAAGCAGGCGCCGGTGGGGATGCAGTGCTCTTCGTCCACCAGGGCCTGGGGCAGGCAGTCCGAGGCCAGCAGCAGGTAGCGCTGGTTCGACTCGTCCGACCAGCGCACGGCCGAGGCATCGGCGCGCGCGGCGCGGCGCACCTGCTGCGCAAAGCCCTTGGCCAGTTGATCCAGCGTGCCGGCATGGGCCACGAAGGCCGCCGACTCGTACAGCGCCGCCAGCCGCGTGTGCTGGGCTTCCAGGCCGAGCGTCTTCTCGCGCACCTTGGCCTCCAGGTTCTGGTACAGACCCTGCAGCGTGTGCGCCATGCGGTTGAAGCCGGCCGACAGGGCACCGAACTCGTCGTTCGAGCCCACCTCCACGCGCGCCGCGAGGTCACCCTCTTCCACCCGCGCCAGGCCCGCCTGCAGCCGCGACAACGGGTTGAAGATGAACAGGTAGGCCGAGTAGAGCAAGGCCACCGCGCTGACGATGGTGAAGCCCACCATCATGAACTGCACGGCATTCAGGATGCTCGTCAGCTGCGACAGCTGGTGCTCGATGGCGCTGACGAAGGCGTCGATGCGGGTGACGAAGGCCTCGGCCTGCTGCGCCGCCAGGGGCGCCGCGGGTGCCGGCATGCCCGACCAGTTGCTGCGCAGCTCGCGCCAGCCGGCCTGCACATCGGCAAAGGCCTGCTGCGAGCGCGTGTCGCGCGGCACGAAGAGCGGCCGCGACGGGTCGCCCGCCAGCAGCACGGCCACGCTCTGGTCGAACTGCTGCATCAGCCCTTCGACGCGCTGCGCATCGGCGCCGGCCAGGTTCTGCGCCAGGCGCCAGGTCTGCATGCGCATGCGCCCGGCCTCGTTGACGGCTGCAGCGCCGCCTTCCAGTTGCCAGGCCACCCACAGCGTGAGGCCGATGGAGGCCAGCGCCAGCAGCAGCAGCGTGCCACCGATGGCGCCCAGCTTGGCGGAGAGAGTCCAGGAGCGGCGCATCGCCTCAATGTACCGGAGCAGCTAAGCTCGGCCGCATGAACATCAGCTGCTTCGACGACCTGCTCACCGCCGCGCGCCAGCAAGCCGAGCCGCAGCGCCTGCTGCTGGTGTTTGCAGGTGCCAGCCTGCCCGCGGGCGCCACGGCTGAACAGCGTGCCCGCTTCGAAGCCGGCGAGTCCGGCGAGCTAGCGCCGCTGATGTGCGTCGACAAGGACCCCGCAGACCTGGCCGACTTCCAGGCGCTGGTGACCGAAGCCGCCACGCTGGGCCCCGAGTGGGCGTTGGTCTTTGCCGGTGCGATGTCGGGCCAGGGCGGGCAGGCGCCGAGCGCCAGCGCAGTCGGCGCCGCGCTGCAGCGTCTGGTGGAAGCGGTCAAGCGCGGGGAACTCGCCGGGCTGATTCCGTTCGACCGCCAGGGCCAGGCCGTGCAGCTCGGCTGAGCCACGATCGTGCGGCGCTTCAAGGCGCGCCGGCGGCGCTGCCTGGCCGCAGCAGGCAGATGGTGACCAGTGCCGAGGCGTCGGCCAGCGCCAGCAAGGCGTGGGGCTCGCCGGCCACCAGGTGAATCAGCTGCCCCGGCCCCAGCCGCAGCGTGGTGGTGGGCGTCGTGAACTCGATCAGGCCTTCCAGGCACAACACGGTCACCTCGCCGGGCGCCTTGTGCTCGCGCATCAGCTTGCCGGCGGGCAGCACCACGCGCACCAGTTCCAGCTGCGCCGACTTGAGCAGCGCCGTGGTCACCTGGCCGGGCAAGGCGGCCCCCAGGGGCTGGACGTCGATGAGGCTGCCCGTGAGGGCATGAAGCTGAGCCATGGGCAGCAGCGTGCCGGGAGCACGGGCCCATGGTCTTGATCCGCCTCAAGGTCTGGCGCACGGGGGGCGCCGCCAGGGCCTCCCGCATCAGGCGCCCGCGGGCACACCGCTCGGGTCCAGGCCGCTGCTGCCCTCGTCATGGGGCAGATAGGGCCCGGTGCCGGCGTTGTCGGCCAGCGCCGCCGGCACGAAGCCGCCGCGCTGCACGTCGAAGACGTGGACCTCGCCGTCCTCGATCAGGTAGTGCCAGCCGTGCAGGCCCAGCGTGCCGGCCTCGACACGTTCACGCACCATGGGGTAGTCCATCAGCCGTTCCAGCTGCAGCACCACGGCACGCTGCTCGGTGCGGCGCAGCACCTCGGCGCCGGGCTCGGCCACCGGCAAGGCCGCCTCGCGGCCCAGTTCCAGCCAGCGCACCAGGTTCTGCGCCGCCGCCGGCACCTCGCCATACAGCGCGCGGATGGCTCCGCAGTGGCTGTGCCCGCAGACCACGATGCGCCGCACCTGCAGGGTGAGCACCGCGAACTCGATGGCCGCAGCGGTGCCGTGGAAGCCCTGCGACTGGTCGTAGGGCGGCACGAAGGCGCCGACGTTGCGCACCAGGAAGAGCTCGCCCGGCCCGGCGCCGGTGAGCAGGTAGGGCACGAGGCGCGAGTCGCTGCAGCCGATGAACAGCGTCATCGGATGCTGACCGTCGTCCACCAGCAGCCGGAAGTGCGAGCGGTGCTGCGGAAAGGCTTCGCTCTGGAAGCGCTTCAGGCGCTCCAGCAGTTCGTCGGGCACGGCGGCGCTCTCTGGTGGCGGGCTACTGCACCAGCGGCGAGTCGGCGGCGTCCAGGTCCACACCTTCCACACGCGCCTGGCCCGCCAGCAGTTGCAGGTACTGGCGCAGTGCCGTGGTGAAGGTCTGCTGGCGCAGGGTCTGGGCCACGGCCGACTTCACGGCCTCATAGCCCGGCTGTCGGCCCGGCTCGCGTGCCAGCACCTCCACCACATGCAGGCCGAAGCGGCTGTGCACCAGGCGCGGCAGCACGCCCACCTCGGGCTTGCCGAAGATCTCGCGCGCGAACTCGGGCGCGCAATCGTCGGTGGTGAGCCAGCCCAAGGCGCCGCCATCGGCACCGCTGGGGCAGTTCGAGGTGCTGGCCGCCGCCGCGGCAAAGCGGTCTTCGCCACCGGGGCTGGCGCAGCGCACGTCCAGCAGGCAGGCTTCGGCGCGCTGGCGCAGCGCATTGACGTCGACCCCGGGCGTCACCGCGAACAGCACGTGGCGCAGCTGCGCACGTTCGCCCACGGCATAACGCGCGGCCTGCGCGGCGTGGTAGCGGCGGCAGGCGTCTTCCGAGGGTTCGGGCATCTGCAGCGCGCTGTCGAGCAAGGCTTCGATGGCCGCGCTGGCGGCCACGCTCAGGGCGCCGGCCACCGGCGGTGGATCATCAGCGGCCAGCAGCCCGGTCTGCATGGCGGCCTGGCGCAGCAGTTCGGAGCAGGCACGCTGGCGCAGTTCCTCGGTGCTCAGGGCTTCGGAGGCGTCGGCGAGCACCACACCGTTGATGCGGGGCTGGATCAGGGTCTGCGTGTTCATGCGCGTCCTCCTTCAGGCCGTGCGGCGCGGCGGGTTCTGCTCGGCCGGCACGTTCAGCCGGCGCGAGCGCACCAGCTGGTAGGGCCGGAACAGATAGGCCACGGTGGCAAAGCCGCTCCACACATGCACCAGGCGGCTGAAGGGGAAGAGCAGGAAGATGGTCATGCCCAGCAGCATGTGCGCCTGGAAGTGCCAGGCCGTGCCGGCCACCAGGCTGGCGTCGGGCCTGAAGGTCGCGATACCCTGCAGGTAGCTGGCCAGTTGCAGCATGGTGCGCGGCTCGGCCACATGTTCCAGCGAGGCCGGCAGCGTCGACAGGCCGATGGCCAGCTGCACCCACAGGATGACCAGGATGGCCAGGTCGGTGCGGTGGCTGGTCAGGCGGATGCGCGGGTCGAAGATGCGCCGGTGCAGCAGCAGGCTCAGGCCGACGAAGCAGACCAGCCCGGCCACACCGCCGGCCGCCACCGCCAGCAGCTGTTTCTGCGAAGCCGTGACGAAGATCTCGTAGACGAAGTGCGGCGTCAGCTGCCCGAACAGGTGGCCGAAAAACAGGAACAGGATGCCGGCGTGGAACAGGTTGCTGCCCCAGCGCAGCTGGCCGGCGCGCAGCAGTTGCGACGAGTCGCTCTTCCACGTGTACGGGTCGCGGTCGAAGCGCGCCAGGCTGCCCATGAAGAACACCGCCCGGCAGATGTACGGGTAGACGTTGAAGAAGAAGTTGTGCACGGTGGTGTTCATGCGCGGGCTCCTGGCGCTGGCTTGACGATGCGGATGGGCTGCGGCTGGCCGGGGCGTGCCTGGCCTTGCGTGGAGCTGCCGCCGAAGGCGGGCGGCTCCTCCCAGCTCTCATCCAGCGGCAATTCGTCGGGCAGCTTGACGGCCTGGGCCTTCTCGCCGGCCAGGTCGAGCAGCGCTGCCACCGCACTGGCGTAGGCGCTCTCGCGCCGCAGCAGCGCGCTGAAGATAGCCTGCAGGATGTGCGCGATCTCGCCCAGGAAGGCGCGCGCCTGCGCCGTCGGCTGTGTGGACGCGTACTGCAGCACCACCGTCAGGTGGTCGGGCAGCTCGCCGGGGGCCAGGTAGAGGCCGGCAGACTCGTAGGTCTGGCACAGATCCACCATGGCCGGCCCGCGGTCGCGGCTGTCGCCATGCACGTGTTCGAAGAGGTGCAGCGCGGTGCCGCGTCCGCGGTCAAACAGCTCGACGTAGGCGGCCTCGGTATCCAGCTGAGGGCTGCTGCGCAGGCGGTCGATGAGGGTGTCGATCTCGGCCAGGCGGCCGAAGGTCAACGCACGTTCGTCGCGCAGCGCATCGCGCAACTCGCCCAGGTGCTCGCGCAGCGTGGCGTCGGGGTAGCTCAGCAGGTGGGCCAGCACGCGCAGGGTGTCGGTGATGCTCTTCATGTCACAGCTCCGCCTTGATGGGGATGGTGCGCTTCTTCTCGCTGCCGAACAGGCTGGTCTCGGTCGTGCCTTCGGAACAACCGTTGCCGAAGCTGAAGCCGCAACCGCCGCGCACGTTGAAGGCGTTCTCGGCGTATTCGCGGTGCGTGGTGGGGATGACGAAGCGGTCTTCGTAGTTGGCGATGGCCATCACGCGGTACATCTCCTCCACCTCGTTCACGCTCATCTGCACCTGCTCGATGGCCGCTGTGTTGGCCAGCCCGTCCACGTGCTTGCTGCGCTGGTAGGCGCGCATGGCCAGCATGCGTTCCAGCGCGCGCACCACGGGTGCGGTGTCGCCGGCGGTCAGCAGGTTGGCCAGGTACTTGACCGGGATGCGCAACTGGTTGACGTCGGGGATCTCGCCGTTGGTGCCCATCT
>JANNFE010000401.1:0-13283 GCA_031379415.1 Betaproteobacteria bacterium
CTGAACGAGGAGCGCCTGCACGCCGACGGTGAGCGCATCCTGCGTCCGTTGCGGCTGTCGCCCGAACAGTCGGCCGACCTGGCGGCCTTTCTGCGCAGCCTCAGCCGCTGAAGCGCCTCAGTGCCCCGTCGGCACGGCGTCGTCGTCGCCCGGTGGCGTTTCAGCGGGCACGCGGAAGCGCTCGCTGGCCCAGGCGCCCAGGTCGACGCTGCGGCAGCGTTCGCTGCAGAAGGGCCGCCAGGTGTTGCGGGCGGAGAACAGCGCCGGCCTGCGGCAACTGGGGCAGGGCACGGTGCGTTCGGCCGGCGAATTCAAGGCGCGAGTCCCGCTGGGATCACGCGCAGAGGCGCAACTCGAAAGGCGTATCGACGCCGGCATTGCGCAGCCGGCCATCGGCATCGGGCTTCATGAAGCGAATGGCCACCATCAGGCGGTGGCCGCTGATCTCGGGCACCAGCCCAGTGTCGGGCGCGATGCGCACACGCAGCAGGTGGTAGACCTTGCCCTGGGTCAGGCTCTGCTGGAACTGGCCGCCGGTGGCCAGCATCTTCTGCGGCACGCCGCTGTCGCGCAGCAGGCCCAGCAGCACCTGCAACGCCTCGGCCAGCGGGGTCAAGGTGGCCATCCAGCCTTGCAGGTCGGCGCGGCGGCGCGCGGGCTCGTGCTGCTGCCAGGCGTAGTAGGCGGGCAGGTCGAATTCGCAGGTGCCGCCGGGGATGCTGATGCGGCTGCGGATGCTCATCAGCCAGTCGTTGCTGGCCAGCGTCTGGCCGGCCTTGCCTTGGAGCTGGTTCAGGCCGGTGTAGGCGTGGTCGATGCGGCCCACCACTTCATCCAGCGCGGCCTCGGCCACACCGGGGTGGCCGCGAAATCCCTGCAGCTGGCTGCGGTGGCGTTCCAGTTCCTTCAGCAGGTCGCTTTTCAGGTCGGCGCGCGAAGCGACGTCCATGATCTCGAAGATGGTGGCCAGCGCGAAGTGGTGGTCCACCGGTGTGGCGCGCGCCACCAGTTGGCCCAGGCGGTCGAACAGGTGTTCGAGCCGCAGCATGGTGCGTATGCCTTCGTTGAACGGGTATTCGTAGAGGACCAAGGCGGCGTGGGGCTGGCGAGCGGCAGGGCAGGTGGGATCGAAGCTGCGAACGATTGTTCCACAGGCCAACGCGCGCGCTCAGGCCGGCGCGCCCCAGGCAGTCCAGACCTGGCGCACTTCTGTTTCCAGTTCCGCGAGCGCGAGGCCGTGATTGAAGATCACCGCGTCGGCGATGGCCCGGCGCGCCTCACGCGTGGCCTGTTGTGACACCACGCGCGCCGCAGCATCCGCCGTCCAGCCGGGGCGCTGGGCCACGCGCGCCACTTGCGTGGCAGCAGGGCAGTCCACCACCAGCACGCGGTCGACGCGGCCACGCCAGTGGCTCGACTCGGTGAGCAGGGGCACGTCGAAGACCACCACGCGGCCCTTGGCTGCCTGCGCCTGCTGCCGCGCCTGCCGGCCGATCAGCGGATGCAGGATGGCTTCGAGCCTGGCCTTGGCGGAAGGGTCTGCGAAGACGAGGCTGCGCATCCGTTCGCGGTCCAGTGCGCCGTCGGCAGCCACGGCCTGCGGGCCGAACGCGGTGGCGACCGCCGGCATGGCGGCACCGCCTGCGATGGTGAGGCTGCGTGCAATGGCGTCGGTGTCGACGAGGTGGGCGCCGCAGGCCACCAGCATCTGCGCCACCGTGCTCTTGCCGCTGCCGATGCCACCCGTCAAGCCGATGGCCGCGACCTTCACGCCCAGCCTATCCACCCCAGCACGGTCGGCAGGCCGGCCAGCATCACCACCAGCCCGCCGCCGGCCAGGAAGGGGCCGAAGGGCACGAAGCGGCCTTCGCGCAGTGCGCCCATGGCCTTCATGACCAGGCCGATCACCGCGCCCAGCACCGAGGCCATCAGCACGATGGGCAGGATGGCCTGCCAGCCGAGCCAGGCGCCCAGGGCGGCCAGCAGCTTGAAGTCACCGAAGCCCATGCCTTCCTTGCCGGTGGCCAGCTTGAAGAGCATGTACACCGACCACAGCGACAGGTAGCCGGCCGCCGCGCCCCACAGCGACTGCAGCAGCGTCAGCCCGGGCAGCCAGCCCAGCGCCGCCGTGACCAGGCCAGCCCACAGCAGCGGCAGGGTCAGCACATCGGGCAGCACGGTGGTGTCCCAGTCGATCAGCGCCAGCGTCAGCAGCACGGCGCCCATGGCGCACCACAGCAGCGTGAGCGGCTGCGCGCCGAAGCGCCAGGCCAGGGCGCCGAAGAGCACCGCGGTGGCGATTTCCACCAGCGGGTAGCGCACCGAGATGCCCGTCTTGCAAGCCGAGCAGCGACCGCGCAGCACCAGCCAGCTGAGCACGGGGATGTTCTCGTAGAAGCGGATGCGGTGCCCGCAGGCCGGGCAGCGCGAGCCCGGCCGCGCAATTCCCAGGGGCTTGAGGTCGGCGATGGCCTTCTCCAGCCCGCCCGCGGCCAGCGCCAGGCGCTCGGGCGCGGGACCGGCGAAGACGCGGCGGAAGGAGTCGCTGTCTGACAGCTGCGCCGCGACATCGCCCCACCACTGACGCTCGAGCATCAGCGGCAGACGGTGCACTACCACGTTCAGGAAGCTGCCCACCACCAGGCCCAGCAGGGCCAGGGCCCCCGGTGAGAGCACCGTCTGCAGCGGCAGGCCTGCGAGCCAGCCCTCCACGTCAGACAACCGAGCCCAGCTTGAAGATCGGCAGGTACATCGAGACCACGATGCCGCCGATGAGCACGCCCAGGATGACGATGATGAAAGGCTCCATCAGGCTGGACAGGCCCTTGACCATCTCGTCGACCTCTTCCTCGTAGAACTCGGCGGCCTTGGCCAGCATGTGGTCGAGCGCACCCGACTCTTCGCCGATAGCCGTCATCTGCAGCACCATGTTCGGGAACACGCCAGTGGCCGTCATCGACGTCGTGAGGGCCGAGCCGGTGGAGACGTCTTTCTGGATCTGCTCGGTGGCCTGGGCATAGACCGCGTTGCCGGAGGCTCCGCCCACGGAATCGAGCGCCTCGACCAGCGGCACGCCGGCGGCGAACATCGTCGACAGCGTGCGCGTCCAGCGCGCGATGACGCTCTTGTTGATGAGGTCGCCGAACACCGGCAGGCGCAGCAGCAGGCGGTCCATGAACATCTGCATCTTCTCGGAGCGCTTCCAGCTCTCGAAGAAGAAGTAGAGGCCACCGCCGAGCAGGCCGAAGATCAGCCACCACCACTTGACGAAGAACTTCGACAACCAGATCACGGCCTGCGTGGGCGCCGGCAGTTCACCGCCGAAGGACTTGAACACGTCCTCGAAGGCCGGGATGACGAAGATCATGATCACCGTCAGCACGACGAAGGCGACCACGATCACCGCCACCGGGTACATCAGCGCCGACTTGATCTTGCTCTTGATGGCCAGCGTCTTTTCCTGGTAGATCGCCAGGCGGTCGAGCAGGGCCTCCAGGATGCCGCCGGCTTCACCGGCTTCCACCAGGTTGCAGTACAGCGCGTCGAAGTGCAGCGGGTGCTTGCGGAAGGCTGATGACAGGCTGGTGCCGGTCTCGACATCAGAGCGAATGTCGGTGAGCAGCTTGGTCATGCGCGGGTTGGTGCTGCCGCGCGCCACGATGTCGAAGGACTGCAGCAGCGGCACGCCGGCCTTCATCATCGTCGCCAGCTGGCGCGTGAAGATCGCGATGTCCTTTTGCTTGATGGAGCGGCCGCCACTGGAGCGGCGCTTGCGCACCTTGTTGACCAGGATGCCCTGCCGCCGCAGGCTGGCGTTGACCACGGCCTCGCCGCCGGCGCGCATCTCGCCACGCACGACCTTGCCATTGCGGTCCTTGCCCTCCCATTCGAAGATGACTTCCTTGGGAGCTTTACCGAGTGCAGCAGTGGCCATGGGTTTTCAAGTGCGGTGTTCGGATGAGGTGAAAACGAGGCAGCTCACTCGTTGGTGACCGAGATCACTTCTTCGAGCGTGGTGAGCCCGGCGCGTACCTTGATCAGGCCGGACTGTCGCAGGTCACGCACGCCTTCGACCTGGGCCTGCTTGGCGATGTCGGGGGCCGTGCCTTCAGACAGAATGATGCGCTGGATGGTCTCGGTGATGGGCATCACCTGGTAAATGCCGACGCGGCCTTTGTAGCCGTTGTTGCAGGAAGAGCAGCCCACGGCGCGAAAAGGCTTCCAGTTGCCGTCGAGGTCCTCGGCCTTGAAACCGGCCTTGAGCATGGACTCGCGCGGATAGTCGGCCGGCTTCTTGCAGTTTTCGCACAGCTTGCGCGCCAGGCGCTGAGCAGTGATGAGCAGCACGCTGGAGGCGATGTTGAAGGGTGCGACGCCCATGTTCAGCAGCCGCGTCAGCGTGGTGGGGGCGTCGTTGGTGTGCAGCGTGCTCATCACCATGTGGCCGGTCTGCGCGGCCTTGATGGCAATGTCGGCGGTTTCCAGGTCGCGGATTTCGCCGACCATGATGATGTCCGGATCCTGGCGCAGGAAGGACTTCAGCGCCGCGGCGAAGGTCAGGCCGGCGCGGTCGTTCACGTTCACCTGGTTGATACCCGGCAGGTTGATTTCGGCCGGGTCTTCCACCGTGGCGATGTTCACGCCCGGCTGATTCAGGATGTTCAGGCACGTGTACAGCGACACCGTCTTGCCGCTGCCCGTGGGCCCGGTGACGAGGATCATGCCGTAGGGCCGCACGATGCACTGCATCAAGCGGTCTTTCTCGATCTTCTCGTAGCCCAGCGCCTCGATGCCGAGCTTCGCGCTGGATGGGTCGAGAATCCGGATCACGACCTTTTCGCCGAACAGCGTGGGCAGCGTGCTGACGCGGAAGTCGATGGCCTTGCTGCCGAACTTCAGCTTCATGCGGCCGTCTTGCGGCACGCGCTTCTCGGCGATGTCCATGCGCGAGATGACCTTGATGCGCGAGGCCAGCTTGTCCTTGATGGCCACCGGCGGCTGCGTGATTTCGCGCAATTCACCGTCGATGCGAAAGCGCACGCGGTAGGTGTACTCGTAGGGTTCGAAGTGCAGGTCGGACGCGCGCATGTTGATGGCGTCGATCAGCATCTTCTGCAGGAAGCGCACGACCGGGGCGTCTTCGACGTCGGTGGCGACGTCGGCGCTTTCGGGCGCGCTCGTATCCTCTTCGGTGACGTCGAAGTCGAAGTCGGCAGTGGCCAGCGACTCCAGCACCTCGTTGGCAGTGGCGCCTTGGCTCTCCAGCTGGCGCATGAGCTTGTCGTACTCGACGATCACCCACTCCGGCGTCAGCTGGGTGGCGAACTTGATGCGCTCGGCGGCTTCCTGGTCGGTGGGATCGGCGGCGCCGATGAAGAGGCGGTTGCCGCGCTTGCCGAGCACCAGCAACTGGTACTGGTTGGCGATCTTCGCGTCAACCAGGTTACGCGGCAGTTTCTGCAGGTCCACCGCGTTGAGGTCGATGAGCGGCAGCGCCAGCGCGACGGAGAGCGTGTGCGCCAAGTCATCCGGCTTGACGGCGCTCGCGCCGATGAGCGTGGAAACGAAGCTGGCCTTGCGTTCGCGCGCGTTCTTCGTCAGTTCTTCGGCGGTCTTGGCACTCAGTTTGCCGGCGTTGACCAACACCCGGGCCACGCCCGAAAGGGAAGATTGCGGTGGTTCAACCAGCGTCTCTGCGGCCATGGGCTTCCATCAAAACCTGCATTTCTGAAACATCATCGCCGATCCACCCGCAGGTGTAAACGCCGAACAGCCGTGCAACCGCAGTTCAGACGCTTGCTTACATGCCCCGGTCTACGGCTGGGCGAGCGTGCCGCGGCACCAGGGCGGCGTTGATCGAAAGTCCGGCGGCCAGGATACTCCAGGCACCGCTTGCGCACGGCGCGGAGCCAGTATTGGGGAGGGCTGTGCCCGCCTGCTGGTCAGGGCACTGCCTGCGCGACACGGGCCATGTCGTCGGCAACGCGCTGCAGGACCGGCGTCCAGCTTCTCCCGCCGTCCTGTCGGTACAGCTTGATGGATCTGTACCAAGGGCTGTCATCACCGTCCAGCATCCAACGCCAATCCGGCACGTGGGGCAGCAGCACCCAGGTCGGCTTTCCGATGGCGCCGGCCAGGTGCGCAGTCAGATTGCCGATGGTGACGACCAGGTCGCAACATTGGATCAACGATGCGAGTCCATCGATGTCGGTGAAGTTGTCGATCTCGGCAACTGAGATGACTTCGATGCCCAGCTTCTCTGAGACGTCGCGCTGTTCGTCTGCGACGTCGCCGTATTGAAGGTTGACGAATTTCCAGCCGGCGTGGCCAAGTGCTTGCAACAGCGTCAACAGCGACAGGCTGCGTACTTCGCCCGTGTTCTCGGATTTGCTTCTCCAGCTGATTCCGCAGTATTTGAACCCCGGCTCCCTGCGAACCTGGCTCGCGAGACTGGCCGCTTTCGTTTCGTCGGCCCTCAGATGGCCTTGGGCCGGCGGCCTGAAACTGGCGGCGCTCCTGCGATACAGGAGCCCCAGACTCCCCATGGAGATCTGCAGCTCGAACTGCAAGGAGTCCAAGCTCGCGTTGGTGGCAACGAACTGGATCTCCTTGCGGAAGGATCGTTCGAAGAGCGGGATGAGTCTCGGATCGGCTTGCACCAGCAGATTGGGGCAACGGCGGTAGGCTTCGTCGACCAAGCAGCTGAACATGATTTCGTCGCCGATGCCTTGCTCAGGCCAGATGAGCAGTCTTGCGCTGGAATCGGCGCCGTTCCAGCGCGGTTGCCCAAAGTCGCGTCGGTGCCCGCTGGTGTCGCCCTTCTTCCAGCGCCACTCGTACAGGTCCCAGCCGCTATCGAATTGACCGCTGAGCAGCAAGGCCAGGGACTTGTTCCAATGAGCCTCTGCGAAGTCGGGTTGGAGCGTGATCGCCCGGTCGAAACTTGAGAGTGCCTCGTCAAGACGCCTGAGTTGTTTCAGCAGAATGCCGCGATTGTTGTGGGCGTTGACGTAGTCCGGTTTGAATGCAATCGCCTGGTCGAAACTGGCCAGTGCCTCGCCGAACTGGCCGAGATCCTTGAGCGCATTGCCGCGATTGTTGTGAGCCGGCGCGTGTTTGGGTCTGACCTTGAGGGCTCTGTCGATGAGATCGACCGCACGCGCCGGCTTTTTCGTCTGGGCCGCAATCACGCCCAGCAGATGCAGTGCGTCGAAGTGCCAGGGTTGCCTGGCCAGCACTTGCTCGTACATGAGGCTGGCGTGAGCAAGTTGTCCTTGCTGGTGCAGCGCCACGCCGCGCGCCAGCAAATTCGCCACTTCCTGCGTCTGCGAAGGAGCTTGCGTCACGACGGGAGTCCTTTGCTTGTGGGTGTTGGGGCGGCGTGACATGGTTCCATCTCGACGGGTGTTCGACGCCGACGCGCGTTCAAGGCAGGGTTCGTGGCCGGTCGATACGCGCTTCCGCCGCGAATGGGGCCGCCAGGGTGCGAGGCTTGCGCAGGGCGCAGTGACGAGGCTTGCTGCGGCGGGCTGCGCTCCTGCGGCATGCTGATCGCGCAAGTGTAATTAACGCGTCCGTGCAGGAGGGGCGACACAAGAAGCGCTCGCTCCGAGATCGCGGTTCTGTCAGGCCACCGAGAGCTGACGACGCGTGGCATCAGTCGGGCTGTGGCCCAATTCACCAGGCTCACTCCGGTGGCGTTCGCCTACCGCGTTGCGACGAAGGCAGCGCGATCCTCGTGCATCCCGTTCCAGCGGGGGAAGTACAAGTGTGGTCGGGGTGAGAGGATTCGAACCTCCGGCCTCTACGTCCCGAACGTAGCGCTCTACCAGGCTAAGCTACACCCCGATGTGGCAAACCGCGCAGCGAATAGCCGCCTCTGCATGCCGTCGATCTTTGCACCACTGCCTCAGGAGGAGCGATGCACAGCCCGAACGCATAAGTCTAGCAGAGCCTCGCGCGCCTTCGAAGGCGGCAGCACGTGCAGCACGGCGCGTGCTTTGTCGGCCTCGGCCAGCGCCGCGGTGCGCGTAGCGTCGAGCGCGCCCGTGCGGCGCACGATGGTCAGGATCTCGGGCAGCCTCTGCTGTTCGCCGTTCTGGATAGCACTGCGGATCAGCGCGCGCTCCGGTTCATCGGCGCGCTCCATCGCCACCAGCAGCGGCAACGTCGGTTTGCCTTCGCGCAGGTCGTCGCCGACGTTCTTCCCGAGCACCAGGCTGTTACCTTCGTAGTCCAGCAGGTCGTCGACGAGCTGGAAGGCCGTACCGAGCGAGCGGCCGTACTCGGCGCAGCACTCTTCGACCTGCGGCCCGGCGCCGGCCAGCACCGCGCCCAGCCGCGCGCTGGCCTCGAAGAGCTTGGCCGTCTTGTAGCGGATGACCTGCAGGTAGTCGGCCACCGCCAGGTCGGGGTCGTGCATGTTCATCAGCTGCAGGACCTCGCCCTCGGCAATGACGTTGGTGGCGTCGGCCAACACGTCGAGCACGCGCATGTGGCCCACCGAGACCATCATCTGGAAAGCGCGGGAGTACAGGAAGTCGCCCACCAGCACGCTGGCGGCGTTGCCGAACATCGCGTTGGCGGTGGCGCGGCCGCGCCGCAGCGACGACTCGTCGACCACGTCGTCGTGCAGCAGCGTGGCGGTGTGGATGAACTCGACGATGGCCGCCAGTTCATAGCGCTCGCGGCCTTCGAAGCCCAGCGCTTCTGCAAACAGCAGCACCAGCCGCGGCCGGATGCGCTTGCCGCCGGCATTGACGATGTAGTGCGCGATCTGGTCGACCAGAGCCACGCGGGAACTCAGCCGCTCACGAATGACGGCATCCACCTGCTGCATGGCCAACTCGGTCGGGTCGGCAGCGGCCGTAGGGGATGCGGTGGTTTCGAGCACGGGTGCGCAGATCGATCGGTGTCAGATTATAGGAAGCAGTGCCTGACGGTCCGACAAGCAGCAAGCTCTGCGGCGCCGGATGCTATACTCAAAGGCTCTGCGTGGTGCGCTGGGTTCCCATAGGGGAGTGCAGGGCCGCAGGAATTCTTCGAAAGGTCTCACATGTACGCGGTCATAAAAACCGGTGGCAAGCAATACAAGGTTGCTGCCGGCGAAAAGATCAAGGTAGAACAGATAGCTGCGGACGTGGGCCAGGAAGTCGTGATCGATCAGGTGCTGGCCGTGGGTAGCGGCGCGGACCTGAAGGTCGGTGCTCCCTGGGTCGCGGGTGCGACTGTCACCGCCACGGTCGTGGCGCAAGGCAAGCACGACAAGGTGCGCATCTTCAAGATGCGCCGCCGCAAGCATTACCAGAAGCACGGCGGTCACCGCCAGACCTACACCGAGCTGCTGGTCGGCTCGATCAACGGCTAAGGGGTAGACACCATGGCACAGAAAAAGGGCGGCGGCTCCACCCGCAACGGCCGCGACTCCAAGCCGAAGATGCTCGGCGTCAAGGCCTTCGGCGGCCAGCAGGTTTCCGCCGGTTCGATCATCGTCCGCCAGCGCGGCACCAAGTTCCACCCCGGAACAGGTGTCGGCATCGGCAAGGACCATACGCTGTTCGCCTTGGTCGACGGCGCAGTGTCCTTCGACGTGAAGGGCGCGCAGAATCGTCAGACGGTGTTCGTGAAGCCGGTCTGAGGCGTTTCTTCGCGCAGTTGGCGAAGCCCCGGCCTGCCGGGGCTTCGTCGTTTTAGGATGCGTTTCCCATGAAGTTCGTTGACGAAGCCTTGATCGACGTGTCCGCCGGGCACGGTGGCGCCGGCTGCGTGAGCTTCAGGCGCGAGAAGTTCATTCCCTTCGGCGGGCCCAACGGCGGCGACGGCGGCCGTGGCGGCAGCGTCTGGGCCATCGCCGACCGCAACATCAATACCCTGATCGACTACCGCTACGCGCGCCGTCACGACGCGAAGAACGGCGAGCCCGGCCGCGGCTCCGACCAGTACGGTGCTGCCTCGCCCGACATCGAATTGCGCATGCCGGTGGGCACGATCATCAGCGACGCCGAGACCGGCGAAGTGCTCGTCGAACTGCTCGAACACGGCCAGCGCGCGATCCTGGTCAAGGGCGGCGACGGCGGTTTCGGCAACTTGCACTTCAAGACCAGCACCAACCGTTCACCGCGCCAGAAGACGCCGGGTTGGCCGGGCGAGGCCAAGAAGCTGCAGCTCGAATTGCGCGTGCTGGCGGATGTCGGCCTGCTGGGCATGCCCAACGCCGGCAAGAGCACGCTCATCGCCGCCATCTCCAACGCGCGGCCGAAGATCGCCGACTATCCCTTCACCACGCTGCACCCCAACCTGGGCGTGGTACGCGTCGGCCCCGAGCGCAGCTTCGTGGTGGCCGACATTCCCGGCCTCATCGAAGGCGCCTCCGAAGGCGCGGGCCTGGGACACCAGTTCCTGCGCCACCTGCAGCGCACGCGGCTGCTGCTGCACATCGTCGATGCGGCGCCTTTCGACGAAGGCGTCGACCCGGTGGTGCAGGCACGCGCGATCGTGGCCGAACTGAAGAAGTATGACCCCCAACTGCACGCCAAGCCGCGCTGGCTGGTCTTCAACAAGCTCGACATGGTGCCGGCCGAGGAACGCGAGCAGCGCGTGAAGGATTACGTGCGCCGGTTGCGCTGGAAGGGCCCGGTGTTCTCGATCTCGGCGCTGGCGCGAGAGGGCCTGCAGCCGCTGTTGGAAGCCATCCACACCCATGTAGCAGCCCAGCACGTCGAGGCGCCACTGCCGGACCAGCGCTTCGAGAGTGCCGCCCCCGTCGATGAGTAGCGTGCTGCAGGGAGCCCGACGCATCGTCGTCAAGGTCGGCTCCAGCCTCGTCACCAACGAAGGCCGCGGCGTCGACGCGGCGGCCATCGGCAACTGGGCGCGCCAGCTGGCGGGCCTGGCGCAGCAGGGGCGCGAGCTGGTGATGGTGTCCAGTGGCGCTATCGCCGAAGGCATGAAGCGCCTGGGCTGGACGCAGCGGCCAAAGGAACTGCACGAGTTGCAGGCCGCAGCCGCTGTCGGCCAGATGGGCCTGGCGCAGATGTACGAAAGCCGCCTGTCCGAACACGGCATGGCCAGCGCCCAGGTGCTGCTGACGCATGCCGACCTGGCCGACCGCGAGCGCTATCTCAACGCGCGCTCCACGCTGCTGACGCTGCTGGCCTTGAAGGTCATCCCGGTCATCAACGAGAACGACACCGTCGTGAATGACGAGATCAAGTTCGGCGACAACGACACGCTGGGTGCGCTGGTGGCGAACCTCGTGGACGCCGACGCCTACGTCATCCTCACCGACCAGCGCGGCCTGTACGCAGCCGACCCGCGCAAGGATCCGCAGGCCCGCTTCATCGACGACGCCGTGGCCGGTGACCCGGCGCTCGAGGCCATGGCCGGCGGCGCCGGTTCCAGCATCGGCCGCGGCGGCATGCTCACCAAGGTTCTGGCCGCCAAGCGTGCGGCGGGCAGCGGCACCAGCACCGTCATCGCCTGGGGCCGTGAACCCGACGTGTTGCTGCGCCTGGCCGCCGGAGAAGCCATCGGCACCGCGCTCAACGCCGGCACGCCCAAGCTGGCGGCACGCAAGCAGTGGATGGTCGACCACCTGCAGCTGCGCGGTTCAGTGGCCGTCGACAACGGTGCGGTGGCCAAGCTGTGCGACGAGGGCAAGAGCCTGCTGCCGATCGGCGTGCACGAGGTGCAGGGCGAATTCAGGCGCGGTGACGTCATTGCGGTGCGCACGCTGGCGGGCGCTGAAGTGGCGCGCGGCCTGGCCAACTACTCGTCGGCCGAGGCCAGACTGATCGCGCGCAAGGCTTCCAGCCAGATCGAGGCGCTGCTCGGCTACGCCAACGAGCCCGAGCTGATCCACCGCGACAACCTCGTACTGACCTGAGCCGCCGCGGTGCAGACGGTATTCAGTCGGCCGCGGTAGGTTCGGCCTCGGGCGGTTGTGCCCAACCTGGCAGGTCGGTGGTCGGGTGTCCATTGACGCCGGGAAGGGCATGCCCGTGCGCCTCGGTATCGAGCCTTTGTGCGCGCAGGCCGGAACGCAGATAGCGGTTGTGATGGTTCACGCGCGGCAGGTAGCGCGCCAGTTCTGTGAGCGCCATTTCGTAGACGCTGCGCTTGAACTCGATCACCAGGTCCAGTGGGACCCAGTACTCGTTCCAGCGCCAGGCGTCGAACTCCGGGTGGTCGGTGGCGCGCAGGTTCAGGTCGCTGTCGTGGCCCATCAGGCGCAGCAGGAACCAGATCTGCTTCTGACCGCGGTAATGGCCCCGCGCATCCTTGCGGATGAAGTGTTCGGGCACCTCGTAGCGCAGCCAGTCGCGGGTGCGCGCGACGATCTGCACATGTTCGGGGTGCAGCCCCACTTCTTCATGCAGTTCGCGGAACATCGCCTGCTCGGGCGACTCGCCGTGCTTGATGCCGCCCTGAGGAAACTGCCACGAGTGTGTGCGCAGCCTCTTGCCCCAGAAAACCTGATTGCGCGGGTTGAGCAGGATGATGCCGACGTTGGGCCTGAAGCCTTCCCGGTCGAGCATAATCGGACCCCGAATTTGTGACTGTTTTCATTATTGCACCGGCGCTGTGCAGCGTGCGAACTCTCGCTAACCCGCATGCGTCAAGTGGGGCCATCACGAGCCCCCGGCGTGCCGCAACAGGCACCACCCGCGTGCACACCGATCGCTCATGAAAGCCTCTTCGACCTTCATCTCCACGCTCAAGGAAGCGCCTGCCGATGCAGAGATCGCCAGCCATCAGCTGATGATGCGCGCCGGCATGATCAAGCGTCTGGGCGCCGGAATCTACAGCTACATGCCGATGGGCCTGCGGGTCATCCGCAAGGTCGAGAACATCGTCCGCGAAGAGATGAACCGCGCCGGCGCGGTGGAACTGCTGATGCCCGTGGTGCAGCCCGCCGAGCTGTGGATGGAGACCGGCCGCTTCGCTAAAATGGGCCCCGAGCTGCTGCGCATGAAGGACCGCCACGACCGCGACTTCGTGATCCAGCCCACCAGCGAAGAGGTCATCACCGACATCGCGCGCCAGGAACTGCGCAGCTACAAGCAGCTGCCGCGAAATTTCTATCACATCCAGACCAAGTTCCGCGACGAGCGCCGGCCGCGCTTCGGCGTCATGCGCGGCCGCGAGTTCACGATGAAGGACGCCTACTCCTTCGACCGCGACTTCGCAGCCGGCCGCCGCAGCTACGACGCCATGTACCGCGCCTACTGCGCCATCTTTGACCGCATGGGCCTGCAGTACCGTGCCGTGGCCGCCGACACCGG
>JANNFE010000421.1:0-10216 GCA_031379415.1 Betaproteobacteria bacterium
GTGCCCACGCAGCCGGCGAAGAAGCTGCCCAGGCCGGCTGCGGCCAGCGCCGCGCCGGCGCGGCCTTTGCGCGCCATCTGGTAGCCGTCGATGGCGGTGACCACCGAGCTGCTTTCGCCCGGCACGTTGATCAGGATGGCGGTGGTGGAGCCGCCGTACTGCGCGCCGTAGTAGATGCCGGCCAGCATGATGAGCGCCGGTGTGGCATCCAGCGCGTAGATGCTGGGCAGCAGCATGGCGATGGTGGCCACCGGGCCCAGGCCCGGCAACACCCCGATCAGTGTGCCCAGCAGCGCACCGCCGAAGGCGTAGGCCAGGTTGATCCAGGTGAAGGCGACACCGAAGCCGAGCGCAAGGTTGTTCAGGAGTTCCATGTCTTCGTCCTCAGCCGGCGATGAAGCTGGGCCACAGGGGGATGGTGAGCTTCAGTCCGTAGATGAAGATGAACCAGCTGCCCACCGTCAGGAGGGCCGCGTTGATGGCGGCATCCTTCCAGTGGAACTCGTCGCCGGCGATGGCCGACACGAAGACCAGCAGGGGCAGCGAAATGACCATGCCGAGCTTCGGCAGCAGCAGGCCGAAACCAGCCACCGAGAACATGATGATGAGCAGTGGCCTCCAGGCGAAGGCACCGATCTTGTCGCCACCCTCAACTTCAAAGGTGAGCGCCTTGAACAGAACCATGCCGCCCAGGATCGCCATCAGCACGCCCAGCCCGAAAGGAAAGTAGCCCGGGCCCGGCCGTGCCGAAGTGCCGAAGCTGTAGGTGGTGGCACCCCATGCAAACGCCACGCCGATGGCGATGAACATGAGTCCGGACCAGAAGTCCTTCTCGCTCTTGATCTTCACGTTTGTCTCCTGCGGGTCATCACACCCGGATGCGGCGCGATTCTAGGGACGCGTGTCGGCAGGCCCGCTGTGGTTTCCACGTAAGGCGGCTCCGCTGGAGGCGCGGGGCGGGCCCGGGCTGGGCTTCAGTTCTCGAGCGTGGGCGTGCTGCGCAGCACTTCTTCCAGCGTGGTCAGGCCCTCGGCCACCTTCATGGCACCGGCCAGGCGCAGCGGGCGCAGGCCTTCCTTGGTGCCGACGCGGCGCAGCGCTGCGGCGTCCAGGTTCGGGTGCACCGCCGTGCGCGCGCCTTCGCTCATGAGCAGCAGCTCGTAGAGGCCGGCGCGGCCACGGTAACCCGTGTGGCGGCATTCCAGGCAGCCCACGGCCTTGTAGGGGCGCACACCGCCTGTCAGGCGCCAGGGTTGCACGGCCTCACCCAGGGCTTCGCGCGTGATGCTGTCGTCGCGCACCTTGCAGGCCGGGCACAGCGTGCGCGCCAGGCGCTGCGCCAGCACGCCGATGACGGTGGCCGCGATCAGGTAGCTGGGCACGCCCAGGTCGGCCAGGCGCGTGACGGCGCCCACGGCGTCGTTCGTGTGCAGCGTGCTGAACACCAGGTGGCCGGTGAGCGCGGCCTGGATGGCCATCTCGGCGGTGGCCAGGTCGCGGATCTCGCCGACCATGATGATGTCCGGATCCTGCCGCATCAGCGCGCGCAGGCCCTCGGCAAAGCCGAAGTCCAGCGCCGGCTGCACCTGGGTCTGGTTGAAGGCCGGCTCGATCATCTCGATGGGGTCTTCGATGGTGCAGACGTTGACCTCTTCGGTGGCCAGCGTCTTCAGCGTGGCGTACAGCGTCGTTGTCTTGCCGCTGCCGGTGGGCCCGGTGACGAGGATGATGCCGTGCGGGCGCGCGATGAGGTCCTGCCAGCCCTTGGCCTCGGTGGGCCCGAAGCCCAAAGCGGCCAGGCCCTTGACGGTGGCTTCGGGGTCGAAGATGCGCATCACCATCTTCTCGCCAAAGGCCGTGGGCAGCGTCGACAGGCGCATCTCGACATCGCCACCGCCGCCATCCGCGGTTTCGGGGCGGCGGGTCTTGATGCGGCCGTCCAGCGGGCGCCGTTTTTCCACCACGTCCATGCGGCCCAGCAGCTTGATGCGCGCCGTCATCGCGCTCATCACCGTCAGCGGCACCTGGTAGACGGTGTGCAGCACGCCGTCGATGCGGAAGCGGATGGCGCCCATGTCGCGGCGCGGCTCCAGGTGGATGTCGCTGGCGCGCTGGTCGAAGGCGTAGCCCCACAGCCAGTCGACCACCTGCACCACGCCCTGGTCGTTGGCGTCCAGCGCCTTGCTCGTCTTACCCAGCTCCACCAGCTGCTCGAAGCTGGCGGTGGCCGCGTTCTCGCCGCTCTTCTGCGCCGCGCGCACGTTGCGCGCCAGGGCGTAGAACTCGGTCGTGTAGCGGCGCACGTCGTCGGGGTTGGCGACCACCAGCTTGACGCTGCGGCGCGTGTGGGCCTCGATCTCGGCCACCCAGGCCACGTCGTAAGGTTCGGCCGTGGCGATGGTCACTTCGGTGGGCGACACGATGACCGGCAGCGCGCGCCGCATCTCGGCGTACTGCACGCTCATCACGTCGGCCACGCGGCCCACGTCCACGCGCAGCGGGTCGATGCGCAGATAGGGCATGCGGCAGCGGCCGGCCAGCCATTCGGTGAGTGCTTCGGTGTCCAGCGCCACGCCCTTGCCTTGGCGGAGCAGGCCGGCGCCGCCCAGTCGCACCAGCGCGTGCAGGCTCGACGCGCCGGCGCGGAAGCGCGCGGCCACGCGCTCGGCGTCTTCAGCGCTGATCCAGCCGTCCTCGCGCAGCCAGGCCAGCAGCAGCGGCCATTCGAGGCGGCCTTTCGGTCGTTCGGGACGCGCGTGGCGTTCCTGCGGGGCAGTGGCGGCTGGCCGGGTCATGAAGGCTGTTCGGTGGTGATCTCTGCAGGCTGATAAGGGCGCACCATGCGCAACCACTTGCGCGCCGGTAGACCCAGGGCGCCGAAGCGCTTTTCGATGACGGCGGCGCGGGCCGCCAGCACCTCGCGCGCTGGTACCTCGACGCCGCGCCCGGCCACCACCACGGTATTGCCTTCGCGCGTCGGGCGCAGGCTCCAGACCTGGTGGCTGCCGAACGCAGCGGCAATGCGCGCGATGCTGTCATGGAAGCTGGCATGACGACCGAACAAATTGACGCTCATCAGCCCGCCTTCTTCCAGCACCGCGCGGCAGGCGCTGTAGAAGCCCACGTCGTCCAGCACCGGCGCGGCGGCCTCATGGTCGTAGAGGTCGACGTGCAGCAGGCGCACGCTGGCCAGCTCGGCCTGGGCCAGCCAGTCGGCGGCGTCGCCGACCACCACCTCGGCCGCCGCCGGCAGATGGAACCAGATCTGGTTGGCGCTGAGCACCAGCGGGTTGAGTTCCACCACCGTGGTGGCCATCTTGAGCTGCTGCGCCGTGAAGCGCGTGATGGCACCAGCACCCAGGCCCAGTTGCACCGCCTGGCCCTCGCCCAGGTCAGCGCTCGGCAGCCACAGCAGGCTGGCCAGCATGCGCTGCACGTAGTCGATCTCCACCACCTGCGGTTTGCGGATGCGCATGCCGCCCTGGATCCAGATGCTGCCCAGGTGCAGGTAGCGCACGCCGCATTCTTCAGACAGCGTGACGGGCGGCAGCGCCATGGCCTTACGTGACTTCATCGGTTTCCAGTAGACCGGCCTGCCGAAAGGCGTCGCCCCAGGCCGCCAGCTTGCGTTCGAAGGACCAGCTGGCGTTGGCCGGGCTGGTGGAGGGCAGGCGCAGCACGCCGTAACCCAGGGCGGCGACATGTTTCATGGCGCGTGCCGACTCGCCGCCGTTGTGCGCCACCCAGGCCAATTGCGGCGCGCAGCAGCGCAGGCTGGCCAGGTCGTTGATTTCTGGCTCGACGATGGCCTGGTCCAGACTGCCCACGCGCTCGCAGCTGGCGTAGATGTCCCACAGGCCCAGACCACGGCGGCGCACTTCGGCCAGGCGTTGCGAGTAGCGCAGGGCCACCAGGTCGATGCCCCACAGTGCCACCAGCAGCGGCCAGAAGTGGTTGCGCGGGTGGCCGTAGTACTGCTGCGCCTGCAGCGAAGCCACGCCCGGGAAACTGCCCAGTACCAGCAGCCGCGTCTGGCGGCCCACGACCGGTGGCAGGCCGGTCAGACGCTCGCCGCTCACGCCAGCAGCCCCAGCCGCGGCAAGGCGCGGCGCGCGTTGGCACTGGTCACCGCGGCCGTCCGGGCCAAGGTCCAGCCGCGCAGCTCAGCCAGCACGGCCGCGATGCGCGGCAGCTCGGCAGGTTGATTGCGGCCGCTGAGCTGGCCGTCTACCCGTTCGGCCGCGGTGCGGTACAGCCAATGCGGCGGGATGTCGGGGGCGTCGGTCTCCAGCACCAACGCCGTTTCGGGCAGTGACGATGCCAGCGCACGGATCTGCAAGGCGCGCTCGAAAGTCATGGCGCCGCCGAAGCCCAGGCAGAAGCTGCGCTCCAGGAAGTGGCCGGCCTGCACCGCGCTGCCGTTGAAGGCGTGGGCGATGCCGCCCGGCACCTCGAAGCGGCGCAGGCCCTTGAGCAGCCCATCGGCCGAGCGCCGCACGAGCAGGATGACGGGCAGGCCGGCGTCGCGCGCCAGCTTCAACTGCGCCATGTAGAAGTGCTCCTGGCGCTGGCGGTCCAGGCCGGGGACGAAGTGGTCCAGGCCGATCTCGCCCACGGCCACCAGGCGCGGGTCGTCACGATGGGCTTGCAGCGCAGCGGCCAGCAGGTCCAGGTCGCCGTCGCTCGCCTGGCCGACGCACAAGGGGTGAATGCCCAGCGCATAGGCCGCGCCGTGCAGGTGGGCAAGCTCACGCACGGTGTCGAAATGCGCCACCGCCACCGCCGGCAGCACCAGCTGCCGCACGCCCGCGGCCTGGGCGCGCTGCACCACGGCAGGGCGGTCGGCGTCGAACTCCGGGGCGTCCAGGTGGCAGTGCGTATCGATCCACATGGCGCCATGATGACCCAGGCCCCGGCCCATGCAGGCCGGCACGCAACGTGATACTGTCCTTTTGCCATGCCCCATAAGCCATGAAAAAGGCCGCGCTGTACAGCCCTTCGCCGCGCCGCAGCCCCGCCCCGCAGCCTGCGGCGGCCGAGGGGGCGGCGCAGCCTGCGGAGCTGCCACCCGCCGTCGTGCTCGGCCGCTGGCGTGGTTTTGCCGGCCGCCACGGCGGCCCGCTGTGGGCGCTGGCCGGCGCCTTGCTGGCCGTGGCGCTGGTCTTCGGCCTGCAGCAGTTGCGCCCTGGCCCACGGCCGGTGACGCAGGACGACATCGACACCGCGGTGCGCCAGTCCCTCGAAAAGGAACCTCTGCCCAGCGCCGCCGCCAAGGCCTACGAGGCCATCCTGCCTTCGGTGGTGCGCGTCATCGGCCTGCTGGATGAAAACGACACTGGCGAAGACAACCCCGAGCAGCGCGCCATGGAACGCAGCCTGGGCACCGGCGTGGTCATCATCGACAACGGCACCATCCTGACCAACCTGCACGTGGTGGCGGGCGCCAAGCGCATCCGCGTGCGCTTTGCCAACGGCCACGAAAGCGACGCCAACATGGTGGCCGCGCAGCCCGAGAACGACCTGGCCGTGCTGAAGGCGCAGAGCCTGCCCGATGACCTGGAAGCCGCCACCATGCGCAGCACGGGCGACCTGAAACCGGGCGACCACGTCATCGCGGTGGGGCATCCCTTCGGCATCGGGCCTTCGGTGAGCTATGGCGTGGTCTCGGGCCTGCGGCGCGAGTTCCGCTCGCCCGAAGGCCAGAAGACGCTGAGCAACCTGATCCAGTTCGACGCCGCCGCCAACCCCGGCAACAGCGGCGGGCCGCTGGTCACCATGGACGGCCAGGTGGTCGGCGTGGTCACCGCCATCCTCAACCCTTCGGAACAACGCACCTTCATCGGCATCGGCTTCGCCGTGCCGATCGAAAATGCCGCCAACGCGGCAGGCATGCCGCCTTTCTGATACCCGGCAGGCATGCCGACCCTCTGATGCCCACCCGGCATGCCGCCCCTTCTGACCCGAGATCACGCCCGATGCAAGACAACGCCGAATCCACAGCCACGCTCATGGAACGCATCCTCTACGAGGTCAAGCGCGTCGTCGTGGGGCAGGACCGCTTCCTGGAACGTGTGCTCGTGGCCTTGCTGGCCCAGGGCCACCTGCTGGTGGAAGGCGTGCCGGGCCTGGCCAAGACGCTGACCGTCAAGACGCTGGCGCGCACCGTGCGCGGCAGCTTCAAGCGCATCCAGTTCACGCCCGACCTCGTGCCTTCCGATCTGGTGGGCACGCGCATCTACAACCAGAAGAGCGGCGAGTTCGGCACCAGCCTGGGCCCGGTGTTCGCCAACCTGCTGCTGGCCGACGAGATCAACCGTGCGCCGGCCAAAGTGCAGAGCGCGCTGCTCGAAGTGATGCAGGAGCGCCAGGTCACCATCGCCGGTGAATCCCACAAGGTGCCTGACCCCTTCGTGGTGATGGCCACGCAGAACCCGATCGAGACCGAAGGCACCTACCCGTTGCCCGAGGCCCAGGTCGACCGCTTCATGATGAAGGTGCTGGTCGACTACCCCACCGAAGAGGAAGAGTTCGTCATCGCCCAACGTGTCACCGGCCCGGCCGTGGATGTGAACGCGGTGGCCGACACCTTCCAGCTGGCCGCCCTGCAGCGCGAATGCCGCGCCGTGTTCTGCGACCCGGCGCTGATGCAGTACGCGGTGAAGATCGTCGGCGCCACGCGCCGCCCCGAGAAGTACGACCTGCCCGAGATCGCCAAGTACCTGACCTATGGCGCCAGCCCGCGCGCCACCATCGGCATGATCGAAGGCGCCAAGGCGCTGGCCATGCTGCGTGGCCGCAGCTACGTGCTGCCCGAAGACATGGTCGATCTGGTGCCCGACGTGCTGCGCCACCGCCTCGTGCTGAGCTACGAGGCACTGGCCGAAAACATCACCGCCGACGCGCTGGTGCAGCGCGTGCTGAAGAAGCTGCCGGCGCCCGACAAGCCGCTGGCCCACGCTGCCTCATGAGCGTGACGGAGACCAGTTCCGACCAGTTCCTGCGCCGCCTGGAGCTGACGGTGATCCGCCGCCTGGACGGCCTGCTGCAGGGCGACTACCGCACCTTGTGGCGCGGCGCCGGCGTCGATCTTGCCGACCTGCGCGAGTACCAGGCCCACGACGACGTGCGCCACATCGACTGGAACGTCACCGCGCGGCTGCAAACGCCTTACGTACGCCAGTTCCTGGAAGATCGCGACATGACGGCGTGGTTCCTGCTGGACCTGTCGGGCAGCGTCGACTTCGGCAGTGGCGAGGTCACCAAGCTGGCGGTGTCCACCGGCTTGGTGGCGGCCTTGGCACGCATCATCACGCGCCACGGCAACCGCGTTGGCGCCCTGCTTTACGGCACGCAGGTCGACGGCATGCTGCCGCCACGCGCCTCGCGCCTGCATGTGCTGACGCTGTTGCAGCGCATGCGCGCGCCGCGTGCACCCGCGGCCGGCGGGGCCGGCACGGCGCTGGCCGATCTGCTGCTCGCCGCCGATGGGACGATCCGCCGCCGTTCGCTGCTCTTCGTGCTGTCCGACTTCATCAGCCAGCCCGGCTGGCAGGCCGCCCTGGGCCGCCTGGCGCGGCGCCACGACGTCGTCTGCGTGCGCCTGTGGGACCCGCTGGAGATGGCCCTGCCCGACGTCGGCCTGGTCACGCTGCAGGACGCCGAAACCGGCGAGCAGTTGTTCATCGACGGTTCCGACCCCGGCTTCCGCGAACGCTACGCCGCCATCGCCGAAGAACAGGAAGCCGTGCTGATGGAAAGCCTGGCCGAGTCGGGCGCCGACGTGCTGGAACTGGCCACCGACGATGATCTGCTCGACAGCCTGATGCGCTTCATCGACCTGCGGCGCCAGCGCGCGCGCCTGAAGGCACCCTTGCGCTTTCCGGCCACGATGCGCCGCGCCGGGCTGATGCAGGAGGCCACCGCATGAGCTTCCTCTGGCCTTCGCTGCTGTGGCTGCTGCTCTTGCTGCCGGCACTGGTGGCGCTGTATTTCTGGGTGCTCGGGCGCAAGCGCAAGACCACCGTGCGCCTGGCCAGCATCAGCGTGGCCAAGCTCGCTGCGGGCAGCGGCCCGGGCTGGCGCCGCCATGTGCCGCCGATCCTGCTGCTGCTGGCTCTTGGCGTGTTGCTGCTGTCGGTGGCGCGCCCCACGGCCACGCTGACGCTGCCGCTGTCGGAACGCACCATCATGCTGGCCATGGATGTCTCGGGCAGCATGCGCGCCGAGGACGTCAAGCCCAACCGCCTGGTGGCCAGCCAGGAAGCCGCGAAGGCCTTCGTCAACGGCCTGCCGCGCGAAGTGAGGGTGGGCGTGGTGGCCTTCGCCGGCACGGCGGCCGTGGTGCAGGCGCCGACGCAGAGCCGCGACGATGTCATCAAGGCCATCGACCGCTTCCAGCTGCAACGCGGCACCGCCACCGGCAGCGGCATCATCCTGAGCCTGGCCACGCTGTTCCCGGAAGACGGCATCGAAATTCAGCATGTCACGGGGCAGAAGAACTTCCCCGACACCAGGAGCATCGCCAAGAAGGAAGCCAAGCCCTTCACGCCAGTGGCACCGGGCTCCTACAACTCGGCGGCGGTGATCATGCTCACCGACGGCCAGCGCACCACCGGGCCCGACCCGCTGGACGCCGCCAAGATGGCCGCCGAACGCGGCATCCGCGTGTACACGGTGGGCATCGGCACGACCAGCGGCGAGGTCATCGGCTTCGAAGGCTGGAGCATGCGCGTGCGCCTGGACGAAGAGACGCTGAAGAACATCAGCGTGCTGACTCACGGCGAGTACTTCTATGCCGGCACCGCCGAAGACCTGAAGAAGGTCTACGAGTCGCTCAGCTCGCGCATGGTGGTGGAGCGCAAGGAGACCGAGATCACGGCGCTCTTCGCCGCGCTCGGCGCGCTGCTGGCCGCGGCTGCGGCCGGCCTGTCGCTGTGGTGGTTCGGGCGCGTGGCCTGAGCAGCGCACGCACCCGATAGCGCTTCACTTTCGCGCCGCGGCCTTCTTGGCAGGCGCCTTCTTGGCGGGCGTCTTCTTCGCAGGCGCCTTCCTGGCGGCAGCCTTTTTGGCCGCCGCGGCCTTCTTCTTCGGCGCCGAGAACGCCTTCGCTGCCCTGGCTTCGGCCGCGGTCGGCGCCACGGGCACTTCGCGCGCTGGCGTCACCGCCGCGGCGGCGCCGCGCGAACGTGTGGCCGGTGCTGCCGCAGCGCGCCAATCCTGACCCAGGAAGAGTGCACGTTCGGCCTTGCGGCGGCGCGTGAGTCCGGCCAGTTCGACCAGCTGGCCGTCCTTGCGTCCCTTGTTCCAGACCAGGAACTGCTCGGCCGCCGCGGCGAAGTCGCCTTCGTTCAGGCGCTTGAGCAGCGTGGAGCCACCGAAGTTGCCCAGGCCGCAATTGAAGACGAAGCTCATGATGGCCCCGAACTGACCGTCGTCGAGCGCGACCTTCACCAGCCGCAGCGTGGCTGCGGTGCGCGCCACGAGGTCACCGCGCAGCAACGCCTCGGCCTGCGCCGCGCTGATGCCACCCGGGAACATCGAGAAGGCCAGCGCCCGGTTGCCCTTGCCGCGCAGGTGCGTGCCGTCGGCGCCGCTGATGGCGTGGCCCCAGCCGATGGTCCAGATGTCCAGCGGGTCGAGGTAGGGGTCCAAGCCCGTGGTGTTGGGGTCGCCGTCGGGAATGCCTTCGAAGCTCTTGATCAGCTCGATGCCCTCCTGGGGCATGTCGCGCAGCGGTGCAGGCATGCGGCTCTCCTCGTGGGTTGGGCGCCATCAGGGCGTGGCGGCGCAGTATCGGCCGCCGGCCGCGCGCTTCACATCCCCAACAAGGTCGATCAGCGCTCCACGCGCACGATGCGCCCGCGGCTTTCGTCGGTGACGATGTAGAGCCAGCCATCAGGCCCTTGGCGCACGTCGCGCACGCGCTCACCCAGGTCGAGCAGGCGTTCGCGTTCGGCGACCACGTTGCCTTCCAGCCGGATGCGCCACAGCGCGCGGTCGGCCAGCGCGCCCATGAAGAGCTGGCCCTGCCACTCCGGGTAGCGTGTGCCGGTGTAGAAGACCAGGCCGCTGGGGGCGATGGAGGTCGGCACCCAGGTTGCCAGCGGCGGCTCGTAGCCCGCACCCACGCTGGCACCGCCCACCGGCGCGCAGTTGCCCACCGGGCTGCCGTACTCGCATCCGAAGCTCACGCGTGGCCAGCCGTGGTTGCGGCCGG
>JANNFE010000422.1:0-4610 GCA_031379415.1 Betaproteobacteria bacterium
GATTCCAGCGCCGGGATGATGCCCTCGGTGCGGCACAGACGGTGGAAGGCCAGCAGCGCCTCGTCGTCGGTGATGCCCACGTACTCGGCGCGGCCGATGTCCTTCAGGTAAGCGTGTTCGGGGCCCACACCGGGGTAGTCCAGCCCGGCCGAGACCGAATGCGTCTCGGTGATCTGGCCGTTGTCGTCCTGCAGCAGGTAGGTGCGGTTGCCATGCAGCACGCCGGGCGAGCCGGCGAGCAGGCTGGCCGAATGCTTGCCGGACTTCAGCCCCAGGCCGGCGGCCTCGACGCCGATCAGCCGCACCTTGTCGTGCGCGAGGTAGGGAGAGAAGATGCCCATCGCATTGCTGCCACCGCCCACGCAGGCGATCACCGCATCGGGCTGGGCACCGGCCCTGCCACCCAACCGGCCGATCATCTCGGGCATCTGCACTTTGCATTCCTCGCCGATCACGGACTGGAAATCACGCACCATCATCGGATAGGGATGCGGGCCCGCCACCGTGCCGATGATGTAGAAGGTGTTCTCGACGTTCGTCACCCAGTCGCGCAGCGCTTCGTTCAGCGCGTCCTTCAGCGTCTTGCTGCCACTCTCCACGGGCACCACGCGGGCGCCCAGCAGGTGCATGCGGTAGACGTTCGGGCTCTGGCGCTTGATGTCTTCGCTGCCCATGTAGACCACGCATTCCATGCCGTAGCGGGCACAGATGGTGGCCGTGGCCACGCCATGCTGGCCGGCGCCGGTCTCGGCAATGACGCGCGGCTTGCCCATGCGGCGTGCCAGCAGGGCCTGGCCGATGGTGTTGTTGACCTTGTGCGCGCCGGTGTGGTTCAAGTCTTCGCGCTTGAGGTGGATCTGCGCGCCGCCGATCTCTCGCGACAAGCGCGCCGCGTGGTAGATCGGGCTCGGCCGGCCGACAAAGTGTTTGAGCTCACGTCTGAACTCGGCCACGAACTCGGGGTCTTCGCGGTACTTCGCGTAGGCAGCTTCGAGTTCGTGCAAGGCATGGATCAAGGTCTCGGCAACGAAGGTGCCACCGTAAGGCCCGAAGTGCCCACGGGCATCGGGTTGGTTGTATTCAAGCATGGGATGTTCCAGATTCAGAGGCCCGCGAGCCGGTCATCGGCTTCGCGCACCGCCTTGCAGAACCGGCGCATCAGCGGGCCGCTCTTCACGCCCTTGCTGACTTCCACGCCGGAGCTCACGTCAACGGCCCAGGGCCGGACGCCGAGCACCCCATCGGTCACGTTGGCAGGACTCAACCCACCAGACAAAACGACCGGAAGGGGCACGCTTGGTGGAATCTGTGACCAATCGAAGACCTTCCCGCCCCCACCGTAGCCTTCGACGTGGGCGTCGAGCAGCAGGGCTTGTGCGTTGGAAAAACGCTGAGCGAAGTCTAGCAAATCGAAGTCGGCCGACATGCGGGCCGCGCGGATGTAGGGCCGGCCGGCTGCAGCGCACTGTTCGGGTGTCTCGTCGCCATGGAATTGCAACAGCGCCTGCGGCAGTTCTTCCGTGGCCTGGCGCAGCTCGTGCGGCGAGGCGTTGACGACCAGCAGCACCGGCGTCACGAAAGGCGGCAGCCGCGTGATGAGCTCGACGGCGCGCGCCAGCGTCACATGGCGCGGGCTCTTGGCATAGAGCACGAAGCCAAGCGCATCGGCGCCGGCATCGATGGCCTCGTCGACATCGGCCTCGCGGGTGAGGCCGCAGATCTTGATGCGGGTGCGGGGCATAGTCTCAATTCGGCAACCAATCCATCGCGGGGGTGCGATCGGGCAGGCCGAGCGCCGCATCGTAGTACGGGCCCATGAAGTACAGCCCGTCGGGCGGAAAGGTGGGCGCGGCGGCTTCGCGGCTGCGTGCGGCCAGCAGTTCGGCCATCCAGCCGGCTGCCTGCCGGCCCTGTCCCACCGACACCAGGCAACCGAGGACGTTGCGCACCATGTGGTACAGAAAGGCGTTGGCGTCGAAGTCGAAACACCAGTAGGCACCGCGGCGGGTGATGGTGATGGCGCGCAGCGTTTTCACCGGCGTGGGCGACTGGCAGTTGGCGGCGCGGAAGGCGCTGAAGTCGTGTTCACCGATCAGACAGGCTGCGGCCTGGCGCATGGCCTGCTCGTCGAGCGGCCTGAACACCCAGCCCACCAGACCGAGCTCGACGGCTGGCCGCACCGGCGACTCCAGCACCACGAAGCGGTAGCGGCGGCCGCGCGCGCTGTTGCGGGCGTGGAAGGTCTGTTCGACAGGCTGGCACCACTGCACGGCGATGTCGTAGGGCAGAAAGCGGTTGGTGCCGCGCACCCAGGAATGGCTGTCCCGCTCGACCGCCACGTCGATGTGCACGACCTGGTTCAGCGCATGCACGCCAGCATCGGTGCGGCCGGCGCAGATGGTGGTGACGGGCTGATCGGCAAAGGCCGACAAGGCAGCCTCCACCTTGTCCTGCACCGTCAGCCCATCGGGCTGCGACTGCCAGCCGTGATAGGCCAGTCCGCGGTAGCTCAGGCCCAGCGCCAAGCGCATGGGCTAGCGATGGCGACGCCGATCAAGTAAACGCCGCGGAACCGGCTCCGCCGCCGGGCCGCTGGCGTCGCACCCTGGAGGGGGATGCGGCCGCAGGCCGCTTCGGGGGTGGGTCATCACGCCAACTTGTCCAGCATGCCCTGCGCCTTGGCCTGCAGTGCGCCTTCGGACTTGGCCACCACTTCTTCCAGCAGGTCGCGCGCGCCTTCCAGGTCGCCAATCTGGCGGAACTCCTCGGCCAGTTCGAGCTTGCGCGACAGTGGGTCGCTGGTATCGGCCAGGGTCGGTGGCTCCAGCGGCTGACCGCCGATGGAGAAGTCACCGAAGTCGATGGACGGCTCGGCCGGCGGCTTGGGCCGGGTGAGGGCCACCGTGGTCGGCTCGGTGCTCAGCGAGCCGAGGTCGAAGTCGAGCGTCGAGTCGTCGGCAGGCGCCAACTCGTTGCGCTTGACCGGGATGGTCTTGGGTTCGCCGGCCGGCTCGAGCGAGAGATCGAGCGTGGCGTCGGAGGCCACCTGCGCGGCCGTGGTGAAGGGCATCGTGGTCTCGTTGAGCGGCACCTTGCCCGGCGCCTCGAGCTCCAGATCAAGGTCGAGCGCGCCGCCGTCCAGCGTGGCGTCGGCTGCGGGCTGGAAGGCCGGCGGGCCGACCGGCGCCGCATAGGGCTGCGTGGCCGCGTTCAGCGCGTCCACCACCTGGCCACTGGAGCGCACTTCGTCGGGCAGGCCACCGGGCTGGTAGAGCGCGTTCTCGGGGTCGATGGTCAGGCCCAGCGCCTGCGCCTTGGCCCAGTCTTCGCCCTCGCCGCGCGTCAGGTTGAACATCTGCGTGGCCAGCAGTTCGTAGGCCTTGGTGTCGCGGCGCTTGGCGTAGACCTCCAGCAGCTTGGAGCGAATGGCCATGCGCTCGGGCGCGCTGCGCATCGCTTCCTTCAGGATCTCCTCGGCCTGCAGGTCGCGGCCGTAGGCGAGATAGACGTCGGCCTCGGCCACCGGGTCGACATCGCCGATGGCGTCCAGCTGCGACAGCGAATACGACATCGAAGACGACTGGCCGCTGCCGGTGGCGTTGGCATCACGGGTGTCGATATGCTGACTGTCACTGGCGCCGAAGAAGGAATCGGGCTGCAGGCGGCTTTCCAGGAAAGACGTTTCACCGGCAGGCTTGCGCATGCGGCCACGCAGGCGGTACAGCCCCAGGCCGGCCAACAAGGCCACCAGCACGCCGGCAGCGGGCAGCAGCAGCGAATTCTCGAGCAGAGAGTCCAGCAGGCCCGGCTCTTCGCGGGCCTGCACGGGTGGCTTGGGCGCCGTGGCCGGTGCCGAAGCAGGCGAAGGCGTTGGTGCAGCCGCCACGGCAGGTGCCGACGCCGGGGCCGCAGCAGGCGCGGGAACTGGTGCTGGTGCTGGTGCTGGTGCCGGCGGTGCCGGCGGCGGGGCGGCGGCCACCACGGTCGGCGCGATGGGTGCCGGCGCAGGCGCTGCAGCGGGTGGCGGCGTGGGTGCCGGCGGCACGGTTGCGGCGCCTTGCAGCTTCTTCAGTTCGTCGACATTGCGCGACAGCTCGGCCAGGCGTGTCTTCTCGTCCTTCTTCTGCGCGTCTTTCGAGGCCTTGAGTTCGGGCGCCGAGGCCTTGCCTTGCGACAGCGTCAGTCGGTCGGGTGTGGCGGCGGCGGCCTGCTTGCGGTCGTCGACCTGCGTCTGCACCTTGCCGCTGGCCTGGCGCGCCGGCGATTCGTCGGCCGTGGTGGTGGTGCCGGTAGCCAGGCGCTGGCGATAGGCCGAGAAATCATTGCTCTGCGCGACGATGATGTCGCGCGCTTCCTGCGGCGTGATCTTGCCGGCTGCTTCGGTCGAAGGCACCGTCAGCACGGCGCCGGCCTTGAGCCGGTTCATGTTGTCGCCGACGAAGGCCTGCGGGTTGCCACGGAACAGCGACACCAGCATCTGGTCCAGCGACAGGCCGGGCCTTTGTGCGCTCCTGGCGATCTTCGACAGCGAGTCGCCCGGGCGCACGCGGATCTCGTCGCCGCTGGCCGGCGGCGCGGCCGAGGCCACTGGCGGGCGCGGCGGCTCCATG
>JANNFE010000319.1:0-6797 GCA_031379415.1 Betaproteobacteria bacterium
GTGGCCGGGCGCCTGGTGGCGCGCGAGCAGCGCATCCGCACGCGTGCGGGGCGTGACCATCTGCTGCAGGTCTACGTGCGCCCGGGCGACCTGGAGAAGACCGAACACGCCATGAACGCGCTGGTGGCCAGCGTGGTGTGGGACGAAGCACGCTTCGGCCTGGCGCTCGACCTCGACCGCTTCATGGTCGTGGGCGTGGAGGACTACAACGGCGGCGCGATGGAGAACAAGGGCCTGAACCTGTTCAACACCAAGCTGCTGCTGGCCAGCGCGGCCACCGCCACCGATGTCGATTTCGCGGCCATCGAAAGCGTCATCGCGCACGAGTACTTCCACAACTGGACGGGCAACCGCATCACCTGCCGCGACTGGTTCCAGCTCAGCCTGAAGGAAGGCCTCACCGTCTTCCGCGACCAGGAATTCAGCATGGACATGGCGGGCAGCGCTTCGGCGCGTGCCGTCAAGCGCATCGAGGACGTGCTGCGCCTGCGCAGCACGCAGTTCCCCGAAGACGCCGGTCCGATGGCGCACCCGGTGCGGCCCGACAGCTACCTGGCCATCGACAACTTCTACACCCCCACCGTTTACGAAAAGGGCGCCGAGGTGGTGCGCATGATGCACACGCTGGTGGGCCGCGAAGGCTTCCGCGCCGGCATGGCGCTGTATTTCCAACGCCACGACGGCCAGGCCGTGACCTGCGACGACTTTGCGCAGGCCATCGCCGACGCCAACCCCGGCAGCGAGCTGGCGATACGCCTGCCCGCCTTCAAGCGCTGGTACGCCCAGGCCGGCACGCCGCGCGTGTCGGCCCGTGCCACCTACGACGCCGAGGCGCAGCGCTACACGCTGACGCTCACGCAGGCCAGCGACCCCAGCCCCGGCCAACCGCTGAAGCAGCCTTTCGTCATCCCGGTGCTGGCCGCGCTGCTGGCGGCCGACGGCAGCAGCTTGGCGGCCGAGCGCCTGCTGGTGCTGGAAGAGACCGAGCAGAGCTTCGTCTTCGAAGGCGTCACGCGCACGCCCGTGCCTTCGCTGCTGCGCGGCTTCTCGGCGCCGGTGCGGCTGGACGATGGCCTGTCGGATGTCGAACGCGTCATCCTGCTGGCCCACGACAGCGACCCCTTCACACGCTGGGAAGCCGGCCAGCGGCTGATGCTGGCGCGCCTGCTGCGCGCCGTGAACACGGGTAGCGCACCGGTGCTCGACGAAGCCCTGGCGCGGGCCCTGCGCAGCGTGCTGCGCGACGCCACCCTCGACCCGGCCTTCAAGGCCCTGGCGCTGATGCCGCCCAGCGAGAGTTACATCGCCGAGCAGCTGACGCAGATCGACCCGCAGCGCATCCACGCCGTGCGCGAGCAGTGGCGCGCGCTGATGGCCGAACATCTGCAGGCCGACTGGGCCTGGGCCTACGAAGCGCACCAGATCAACGCCGGCTACAGCCCGCTGCCCACGCAGGCCGGCCCGCGCGCGCTGGCCAACCTGGCCCTGGGGCTGTTGTGCCTGCACGCCGTGCGCACGGGTGATGCGATCTGGCAGGGCCGCGCCTACCAGCGCTTCAAGGACGCCGCCAACATGACCGACCGCCTGGGCGCCGCCACCGCGCTGCTGGAGTCGCATTCGGCGCTGGCCGACCAGGTCATCGAACGCTTCCACGCCCTGGCGCGCGGCGACGCATTGCTGCTCGACAAGTGGTTCTCGCTGCAGGCCCGCGCCCCCGAGCCGGTGGCCGAAGTGAGTGGCGAGCAGCCGGGCCGCGCCTTCGCGCGCGCCAAGGCGCTGCTCAAGCACCCCGACTTCGTGCTGAAGAACCCCAACCGGGCGCGCAGCCTGCTCAGCGTGCTGTGCACCAACAACCCGGCCGCCTTCCACCGCGCCGACGCCGCCGGCTACGTGCTGTGGGCCGACAAGCTGCTGGAGCTGGACGCCATCAACCCGCACGTCGCCGGCCGCTTCGCGCGCGCCATGGACCGCTGGTCGACGCTGGCCGAGCCCTACCGCAGTGCCGCGCGCGAGGCCATCGCGCGCGTGGCCGCCAGGCCCGACCTCAGCAACGACGTGCGCGAGATCGTCACGCGCGCCTTGGACGTGTCATGAGCAAACGTGTCAGCCTCACCCAGTACCTGGTCGAGCAGCAGCGCGAGCACGGCCGCATCCCGGCGCAGCTGCGCCTGCTCATCGAGGTGGTGGCGCGCGCCTGCAAGCACATCGCCATCGCCGTCAACAAGGGCGCCCTGGGCGACGTGCTGGGCACGGCCGGCAGCGAGAACGTGCAGGGCGAGATCCAGAAGAAGCTCGACGTGATCAGCAACGAGGTGCTGATCGAGGCCAACGAATGGGGCGGCCACCTCGCCGCCATGGCCAGCGAAGAGATGGACAGCATCCACGTCGTGCCCAACCGCTACCCGCAGGGCGAGTACCTGCTGCTCTTCGACCCGCTCGACGGCAGCAGCAACATCGACGTCAACGTCAGCATCGGCACCATCTTCAGCGTGTTGCGCAAGGTGGGACATGCACGTGGCGTCAGCGAAGAGGACTTCCTGCAGCCCGGCAAGCACCAGGCCGCGGCCGGCTACTGCCTCTACGGCCCGCAGAGCATGCTGGTGCTGACCCTGGGCGACGGCGTGGTCATCTTCACCCTGGACCGCGAGACCGGCAGCTGGGTGCTGACGCAGGTGGGTGTGCAGACGCCCGAGGACACGAAGGAGTTTTCCACCAACATGTCCAACATGCGCCACTGGGCAGCGCCGATGCGCAGGTACATCGATGAATGCCTGGAAGGCAAGGACGGCCCGCGCGGCAAGGACTTCAACATGCGCTACGTGGGCAGCATGGTGGCCGACGTGCACCGCATCCTGACGCGCGGCGGCGTCTTCCTCTACCCCTGGGACCAGCGCGAGCCCGACAAGCCCGGCAAGCTGCGCCTGATGTACGAGGCCAACCCCATGGCCTTCCTCATCGAGCAGGCCGGCGGCATGGCCACCAACGGCCGCGAGCGCATCATGGACATCGTGCCGACCAAGCTGCACGAACGCGTGAGCGTGGTGCTGGGGTCGAAGAACGAAGTGCAGCGGGTGTCGGGCTACCACGCCGAAGGGGCGTAGGGCGCGCGGCAGACGCCCAGCGCGTCGCTCAGGCCTTCTTCACGTAGGACGTGCACCAGCCAGCGGCTGCCACCTGCTTGCCGGCGAACAACGGGCAGGGCCCGGCACTGTCGCCCGCCTTGCCGGCGAACAACGCGCAGTTGGCGCAGGCCGAACCGGCGACGTGCTTCTCGTGCTTGGTGCTCTTCGCGTCGGCCACGTACCCCAGCGTCACGGCCAGCGCATCGGCCGGGTCGACCATCGGGCCAGGGGCTGCCGCAGGCGCCGCAGTGACCGGTGCAGGCGCAGCGGCGGGTGCCGGGGCAGGTGCGGGAGCCGGTGCAGGCGCTGGTGGTGCGGCCTTGTCACCGCAGGCGGCCAGCGCGGAAACACCTGCAAGGGGAAGAATGGCGATGAAGCGGCGACGGGTGCTCATGCAGGGGCCTTTCGGGGCATAGGACAGTTTCATTCTGGACCCCTCTACGGCAGCCCAGCGCGTCTTCATGACATCTTCTGCCAGGGTTGCTGGCGTGAAAAAACCCCCGGGCATCGGGCTCGGGGGTCTTGTCGCGTTTGCTCCTTGCGGAGCAGTAAATGGTGGAACCGGGGGGAATCGAACCCCCGTCCGCAAGCCATCGCCGGACGGTTCTACATGCGTAGCTGTCTGATTTGGATTTAAGTGCCTTGGTCGCGCAGCAGCACGCTACCTTGGCCCCGAGTCATTTGGTTTTAGGACCCCGACGAATGACACGCCGGGGCACGAGCCTATGTGAATGACCTCGCAGCTATCGGCCTTTCGACCTCAAACCCAGCCCATAGACAAGCTGTTGCAAGGCTCACCGGTTTTAAGCGGCGAGGGCGTACGTTTGATCGTTCGCAGTTACTTTGTTTCCAGTGGATTTACGAGCGAACTGGTGCTCGGCATGCCCCGCGCCGACTCCGCACCCACGTCGAAGCCAAGTCGGTCCCAAGGGCATGAGTTTAGCTCCTGCATCACATCGCTGCGCGATACGAGTCTGCGCTGCACCGCTGGCGCGCTTCAGGCCACTTCCAGCCAATGCAAGAGCTGGTTCGGGTGCTCGATGACGGCGTCAGCGCCCCAGGCGGCTGGCGGCTCGCCCGGGCCCAGGTAGCCCCAGGCCGCAGCCAGCGTGCCCATGCCAGCGGCTCGGCCGGCCTTCATGTCGCGATGGTCATCGCCGACGTAGACGCAAGCCTGCGGCGCCACGCCCATGCGGCGCGCGGCCTCCAGCAGCGGCGCCGGGTGCGGCTTGGTGTGCGGCGTGCTGTCGCCACCGATCAAGGCAGCGGCACGGGGCAGCAGGCCCAGCGCTTGGGCCAGGGGCTCGGCCAGGTGCACGGCCTTGTTGGTGACGATGCCCCAGGGGACATGCTGCGCGTCCAGAACCTCGAGCATCACCAGCGCATGCGCGAAGGCGCTGGTCTCGCGCAACATGCGGGTGGCGTAGTGGCCGAGGAACTCCGTGCGCAAGGCGTCGTAATCCGCATGCCCGGGCGCGATGCCGAAGGCAGCGCCCAGCATGCCGCGCGCGCCGGAGCCGGCATGCAGGCGCAAACCCTGGTACGCAACGGGCGCGCGCGAACGGCGCACGAGCATGTCGTTGGCCGTGCCAGCCAGGTCGGGGGCGCTATCCACCAACGTGCCGTCCAGGTCGAACAGCACGGCAGAGATGCCAGCCCTCATCGCCGCATCACGCCGGCTTGCGGCAGGCCACGAGGTAGTTCACGCTGGTGTCTTCCGACAGCCAGTAGCGCCGCGTGAGCGGGTTGTATTGCATGCCGCGGCTGCCCTGCAGCGTGAGGCCGGCGTCGCGCGACCAGCGCGCCAGTTCGCTGGGGCGGATGAAGCGTGCGTACTCGTGCGTGCCCTTGGGCAGCAGGCCCAGCACGTACTCGGCGCCGACGATCGCGAACAGGAAGGCCTTGGGGTTGCGGTTCAGCGTCGAGAAGAAGACCCAGCCGCCGGGTTTGGCCAGCGTGGCGCAAGCCTGCACGACCGCCGCGGGGTCGGGCACATGTTCCAGCATCTCCATGCAGGTGACGACGTCGTAGGCACCGGGCTGCTCGGCGGCCAGCGCCTCGGTGGCCACTTCACGGTAGCTCAGGTTCTCGACGCCCGCTTCCAGCGCATGCAACCGCGCCACGCCCAGCGGCCGCGCAGCCAGGTCGATGCCGGTGACCATCGCGGCGCGCTGCGCCATGGCCTCAGCCAGGATGCCACCACCACAGCCGACGTCCAACACACACTTGCCGCGCAGAGTGGCCAGTTCGTCGATCCACTCAAGGCGCAGCGGGTTGATCTGGTGCAGCGGGCGAAACTCGCTCTCGGGATCCCACCACTTGTGGGCCAGTTCGCTGAACTTGGCGAGTTCCTGTGTGTCGACGTTGCTCATGGGAGGATGGTACCCAGACCGGCGAATCCGGCCGGCCGGAAAAAAGAAAACCCCGCCGAAGCGGGGTTCTGGTGAGCCGCGGCGCGAGGCCGCGGCATCAGGTGCGGGTCATTTCCTGGCGCGCGTGCCGACCACTTCGACTTCCACGCGACGGTTCTTCGAGCGACCTTCGGCGGTCTTGTTGTCCGCCACAGGCTGGCTGGAGCCCTTGCCTTCGGTGTAGACCCGATTCTTCTCGATGCCCTTGGTGGCCAGGAAGGTCTTCACCGACTCGGCGCGAGCGATCGACAGCTTCTGGTTCAGCGCTTGGTTGCCGGTGATGTCGGCATGGCCCACGGCGATGATGACTTCCAGGCTTACGCCCTTGGTCTTGTCCACCAGGTCAGCCAGCTTGGCTTGCGCTTCGGGCTTCAACACCGACTTGCCGGTATCGAAGAAGGCGTCAGCAGCAAACGTGACCTTCTCCTGCACCGGGGCGGCCGGAGGCGGGGGCACCACGACAGGCGCGGGCTTGGGCACGTCCACCGGTGCTGCCGGCGGCGGCGGAGGTGGCGGGGGGGGAGGCGGCGGCGGGGGCGGCGGGGGCGGCGGCTTCAGCGCACCATCGCAAGCCTTGTCGGCCGTGGCCGGCGTCCAGGAAGAATCGCGCCAGCAGAGTTCGTTGGTGCCGTTCTTCCAGACGGTGCCATCGGTGGCACGCCAGTTGTCGTTCGTCGCTGCGGTCTGCGCGAGCGATGCGAGCGGCGCGGCAAGTGCAGCAGATGCGAAAAGCACCGCCACCTTGTTCAATTTCTTCATTGATTCTCCTCTCGAGGAAGCCGCAGGCGAGCCTGCGTAAAGTCCAAAGCGACAAAGCAAAACTTTGGTGATCTGACTGGCAAATCCCCACCAGAGCGAGCATTCACCACCGACAAAACATTGTGCCATAGGGCGTCGGTTGCACCGTATTCTGGGCCCTGCTGCGAGCCTCGCCCTCCCGCCTGTTGCGCTGCCGCGACATGGCCGCCGCCCGTAGAATCGCGCCCGCTGCGCCGCTGCATTCCAGGCCGGATCCAGGCCTCCCCGCCCGCCCCTCACCCGTGCCCGCATGACCTCGTTCGCCAAGGAAACCGTTCCCGTCAGTCTCGAAGAGGAGATGCGGCGTTCGTACCTCGACTACGCGATGAGCGTGATCGTCGGCCGCGCCCTGCCCGACGCACGTGACGGCCTCAAGCCCGTGCACCGGCGCAGCCTGTTCGCGATGCACGAGCAGTCGAACCACTGGAACCGGCCGTACAAGAAGAGCGCGCGCATCGTCGGTGAC
>JANNFE010000426.1:0-9814 GCA_031379415.1 Betaproteobacteria bacterium
GCGGCCGATGCGCCCGGGCACGGCGTGCTGGCTGCCGTCGCGGTCTTGCAGGTGCAGGGTGATGGTGGCGGGCATGCGGGCTTGTCGGGGTTCTCAGAAGCGGCTGAAGTATTCGCGGCGCTCCCACTGCGCGGGGTCATCGGCCTGCGCGTGGCGTGCGAGTTCCTGCCGCTTGATGGCCGCGTAGAGCCGGCACATGGGCGCGCCCAGGCCTTGCTGCATCACCGAATCGGCATCCAGCGCGTCCAGCGCAGCGCCCAGCGTGGCCGGCAGCGCGGTGTGGGCCGGGGCGTAGGGCGTCTCCGTCGCTGGCGGCGGCGGCAGCCGATCACGCAGCCCGTGCAGTCCGGCAAGGATCTGCGCCGCAATGGTGAGATAGGGGTTGGCCAGCGGCTCGCCGATGCGGTTCTCGATGCGGCACTCGGCACGTGTCGCGGCGTCGCCCACGCCGCCCAGCACGCGCAGCATGGCGCCACGGTTGTCGCGGCCCCACACCGCCGCCTGCGGCGCCATCATGCTGCCGCGGTAGCGCGCGTAGGCCGGGATGCTGGGCGCACCCAGGGCGACCAGCGCCGGTGCGTGGGCCAGCAGGCCGGCCAGCCAGTGCAGGCCGGCCGGCGACAGGGCATGGCTCGCGTCGACCGGCACCATGGCGTTGCGACCTTCGGCATCGACCAGGCTCTGATGCAGGTGCCAGCCGCTGGCGATGGTCTCGGGCAGCGGCAGCCGGCACACGAAGCTGGCGTGGTAGCCCGCACGCCGCAGCGCCTGGCGCATGGCGTTGCGGAACATCAGCATCTGGTCGGCCGCGGTCAGCGCGTCGGTGGGTGCGAACACCGCTTCCAGCTGGCTGGGGCCGAGCTCGATCTCCAGTGAACGCAGCGGCAGGCCCAGCGCCAGCGCCGTGCGGCGTACGATGCCCATCACTTCGTCAGCCAGGTCGGCATGGTCTTCGCCCAGTAGCCTGTAGCCGGGGTGGATGTGGCGCAGCGTGGGCGGCTCGGGCGGCCAGGCGGCGCCGCCAGTGGCCAGGCCATCGCCCTCGATGCGCAGCACGTGGAACTCGATCTCCAGGCCGCAGCGCAGGCCGTAGCCTTGTGCGGCCAGTTCGGCCAGCGCCCGCTGCAGCACGCGGCGCGGATCGACTTCCACCGCGCTGGCGTCGGGCCAGCACGCTTCGGCGCGCAACCAGCCGGTGTGCGGCGCCCAGGGCAGCACGGTGTAGCTGGCCGGGTCGGGCAGCAGTTGCAGGTTGTTGGCGGCGCCGAAGCCGGGCAGGCCAACCAGGCCGCCTGCTTCGAAGACCTTGAAGGCCGTGCGGTCCGACGTGTCCTTCAGCAGCACGGTGCTGACGAGGCCGATGCCGTCGGTGAGAGCGTTGTCCAGCGCCGTGCCGTCGCAGACCACGGTCTTGCCGCGAAAGCTGCCATGCAGGTCGGCCCAGGCCATGCGCACCTGCGTGATGCCTTCCTCGCGCACCCGCTGCAGCAGCGCGGCGCAGGCGCTCGCGCGCGCTGCGTCGTGCACGCCACAGCGCGCGGCAAAGCTCATGAGGTGGTGGCGGCTGCGGGCTGCAGCCAGGGCGCGCCGGCGCGTTTGGCCGCCGCGGCTTGCTGCCAGAAGGCGGCCCAGCGCTCGGCGGGCGCGATGCAGTCGATGGTGTCGGGGCCTTGCAGCGTGGCGGCCTGCTCGGGCTGCAGCACCATCGGCGGCGTGCCGCCGGCCTGCACGGTCTCGATGGCCTTCAGCAGCTGGCGGCGGTTGGCCATGATGACCTTGTCGCTGCTGCCCAGGTGCTCGCGCGTGCGGTCCTGGATGGCACCCATGCTCTCCACCGCACACTGGTCGTGCAGGTTGATGTCTTCCTCGCCCATGCCCAGGTAGGTGCGCGTGCGCTGCTCGGCGGGGTTGTGGTTCCAGTGGTCGTGGCGGCCGTGTTTGGGCACATAGTCGGGCAGCGTCATGTGGGCCAGGCGCTGCTGGCGCATGGTCTCCTTGTCCAGCGGCGCATCGAAACTGGTGAAGAAGGTCCACCAGTAGGTGCGCGTGTCGTCCACCGGCACGTGCATCTGCGTGATGGTGAGTGTTTCCGACAGCGGGATGACGAAGGTGTGCGGAAAGGCGGCGTGCGTCACGCGCACATGGGTGAGCTTGGCACTCATCAGCCGCAGCGTGGTCAGCCGCGTCAGGCCCGGCGCCACTTCCTCGTGCCGGATCTCGGGGCTGCAGAACTCGCGCATCACGCGCGTCATGGGCCAGCGTTCGCCGTCGACATCGCCCACGCTGGCGGCGCGGAACTGGCGGCCGTAGGTTTGCTCCAGCCCGTCGTCCTGCAGATAACGGTGCAGGAAGCTCGGGTGCGCGGGGTCGATGCCGACCTCGAAGGCCTGCAGCCAGTTGCAGTGCCACAGGCCCTTGAAGGCGAAGACGTGGCTGGCCGGCGCGGTGTAGCAGTCGAAGGCCGGCAGTGCCGGTGGCGTGCTGTCTTCGGGGCCCAGGTAGGCGAAGAGCACGCCCGACTGCTCGTGCAGCGGATAGCTGCGCTGGCGCACGCGTTGGCACAGCGTCGACCCGATCGGCTCGGCCGGCGTCTCCAGGCAGCGCCCGTCGGCGGCGAACTTCCAGCCGTGGAAGGGGCAGCGGATGCCGTCGCCTTCATGGCGCGCGAAAGACAGGTCGGCGCCGCGGTGCGGGCAGTCGCGGTCGAGCAGGCCGTGGTGGCCCGCAGCGTCTCGGAACAGCACCAGGTCCTGGCCCAGCAGGCGCACGGCTTTCAGCGGCCGTTCGGCCATGCGTGGGTCCAGCCGCGGGTCGAATTCGTCGAGCAAAGCCACTGGCTGCCAGTAGCGGCGCAGCAGGTCGCCGCAGGGGGTGCCGGGGCCGATGCGGGTGATGAGCTCGTTCTGCGCGGCGTGCATGGTGGCTGCCAGTCTAGGGGCCGCGCTGCGGTGCAGCAAGTTGCGGCAAACGTGGAGTGGCGTGGTCGCATTCACGGGGCCGCTTGACACTTCACCGGTTGGTGAAGTACATTCTTCACCAGTCAGTGAAGATCAACATGCCCCAACGAAAGCACCCCATGCCCGACATCACCCTGCGCGGCACACGCATCCACTACGAAGACGTGGGCCAAGGCCCCCAGACGCTGGTCTTCGTGCACGGCCTCATGCTGGCCAGCGAGTCCTGGCAAGGCCAGCGCGACGCGCTGCGTGGCAGCCACCGCGTCATCACCTTCGACCTGCGCGGCCAGGGCCGCTCGGCCCACCCCGCGCACGGGCTGGACCTGGACTCGCTGGCCGAAGACACGGCCGCGCTCATCACGGCGCTGAACGCCGGGCCCTGCCACCTGGTGGGCTTCTCGATGGGCAGCTTCGTCGCCGTGCGCGTGGCCGCGCGCCACGCCGCGCTGGTGCGCTCGCTCACGCTCATCGGGCCCAGCGCCGACGCCGAAGAGGCGCACAACCTGCCGCGTTACGCGCGGCTCATCCGCTGGGTGCGCCTGCTCGGGCCGCGGCCCTTCACCGGCGCGCTGATGAAGATCCTGTTCGGCGACAGCTTCCTGCACGACCCGGCACGCGCCGCCGAGCGCGCGCACTGGCGCCGCTGTGTGCAGCGCCTGCCGCGCGACCTGCACCGCGCCGCTGCGGCTTCGGCCGGGCGCGCTGCGATCACGGCCGAGCTGGCGTGCATCCAGGCGCCCACGCTGGTGATCTCGGGCGATGAAGACCGGCCCATCAGCCCGGCCCGCGCGCGCGCCGTGCACGCCGGCATCCGCGGCTCACGCTTCATCGCCATGCCCGGCACCGGCCATGCGGTGATGCTGGAGCAGCCGGCCACCTTCAATGCACTGCTGAGATCCTTCGTGCAGGAGCACAGCCAGCCGCACGTCGACACGCGCCTGAGCGCCTGAGCGCCACTCACCATGGTCACCCACACCACCACCAAGACCCGCCGCGGCGCCACCAAGCCGCGCGCATCACGCCCGCACGACGCCGCGGCGACGATGAAGCTCATCACCGACGCCACCGTGCGCCTGCTCGCCGAACGCGGCTTCACCGGCCTGGGCGTCAACGCCGTGGCCGCTGCCGCGGGTGTCGACAAGCAGCTCATCTACTACCACTTCGGCGGGCTCGACGGTGTCATCCGCCAACTCGGCCAGGGCCTGGAACTTTGGCTCGGGGCGCCGCTGGAGCCACGCGCCGGCGAGCCCTATGGCCAGGCCGTGCAAAGGCTGCTGCTGGAATACGCCAGCGCGCTGCGGCGCAACCCGCTGGTGCTGCGCCTGCTGGCCTGGGAGCTGGTGGAGCCCTCAGACGTGCTGAAGGAGCTGGAGCTCACGCGCTCGGCGGCCATGGCCGGCTGGGTCACGGCGCTGCGCAGCGCAGCCCAGCCGGTGCCCGAGGGCATCGACGCACCGGCCGTCAATGCGCTGCTGCTCGCCGGGCTGCACTACCTGGCGCTGCGCGAACACAGCCTGGGCAGCTTTGCCGGCATGGACATCGCCACGCCCGAAGGCGCGGCGCGCATCGAAGCCGCGCTGCAGCTGGTGGTGGAACGCACCTACGCCGCGCCGCGGGCGGCGGGCAAGAAAGGCGCGAAGTGAACACCACCCTGCCCGCCACGCCACTGCGCGTGGCCCTTGCATTGCTGATCTTCCTGGTGGCGGCCACCGGGCCCTACGCCTGGCTCATCGAGCACTTCGGCTACGACGACATCCTGCGCGAGCCCACGGCGGTGATCCTGGCGCGCTTTCAGGCCGGCGGCAGCGCCGTGGTGCTGGCATGGCTGGCCTTTGCCCTGAGTGCGCTGCTGTTCATCCCCGTGGTGCTGGCCATCGACCGCCTGCCCGGCGGCGGCCGCGGCGCGGCCGTGCTGGGCGTGGCGTCGGCCGTGGCGCAGGCCACCGGGCTGCTGCGCTGGGTGCTGGTGGTGCCGGCGCTGGCCGCCACGCAGGCCGACCCGCACTCGTCGATGGCTGCGCTGGCCGTCAACACGGCGGTCTTCGACGCCGTGCATCGTTATGGCGGCATGGTGCTGGGAGAAATGGTCGGCCAGCTGCTGCTGGCCGGCTGGACGGCCCTGGTCGCGCAGCAGCTCTGGCGGCAAGGGCTGGTGCCGCGCTGGCTGGCCGCACTGGGCGCGCTGACCTTGCCCTTGTGGCTGCTGGGCCAGACCGAACTCATCCACGCCGTGGTGCCCCAGGTGCCGGCCATCGAAGTCATACCGCTGGCCTTCATGGCCTGGGAAGCCTGGCTGGCCCTGCTGGCCGTGGCCTTCCTGCGCAGCGCGTGGCGGCAAGGGCGCAGCCCGCCGCACCGCTCTGCCGCGGCGGGGTGAATCGCCCGCCGTCAAACAAGTTTCTCCGTCCCGTGTTTCATGGGCCGTCCTGCGCCGCAGACGGCGGCCCGGCCCGCGGCCTGTCTGCCGCGCGCACCGTTCGTCCATCAATCCTCCTGGAGCTGTTCATGTTGTCTCGTACGTCCCGCAACGCCGCCCTGCTGGCGTCCACCTTCGTCCTGGCGACACACATCGCCCAGGCGCAACCGCGCGGCCTGGCCGGCATCGGCGTCGCCTCGGCGCCGCGTTACGCCGGCTCTGACGAACGCCGCACCAGCGCGCTGCCGCTGCTGGACTACCGCTGGGCCAACGGCTGGTTTGCCGGCACCGTCAAGGGCATCGGCTACAACGCCAGCCGCACGCCCGGCCTGGAATTCGGACCGCGCCTGACGGTGGACTTCGGCCGCAAGGAAAGGCGCTCGGCTGCGCTGCGCGGCATGGGCGATGTCGACGCCAAGGCCGAACTCGGCGCCTTCATCGACTATGAGCTGACGCCGGCACTGAGCCTGGGCGCCACGCTGCAGGCCGGCGCTGGCGACGGCGGCCAGGGCCTGCGCAGCGAGCTGGAGCTGAGCCATGGCTTCGATCTCGGCAGCGGCCTGGAGCTCAGCCTGGGCGTCGGCACCACGCTGGCCAACCAGGCCTACGTGCAGAGCTACTTCGGCGTGACGCCTGCGCAGGCGGCAGCCACCGGCTACGCCATCTACACGCCGAAGGCGGGTGCCATGGACGTGAGCGCGAAGGTCTCGCTGCGCTACCCGCTGGCACCACGCGTCATGCTCACGGCAGCCCTCACGGCCACTCAGTTGCAGGGCGATGCCAAGGCCAGCCCGCTGGTGCGCAAGGCCTCGTCGGTGGGCGGCCTGCTGGCGCTGGGCTACGCGTTCTGAAGCGGCGCCGGCAGCGCCGGGCGCAGATCAATGACGGCAGTGTGCGCGGTCTTGTCGTGCAGGCCCTGGCGCTTGGCGTCCCACAGGATCTGCAGGAAGCACAGGCCGCCGGTGGCCAGCCCGGCCGCGTAGCCGCCATGGTGCTTCAGGCAGCGCAGCACCGGCATCGGCTTGCCGGTGAGTTCAAGCACCTGCAGGCGCAGCAGCTTCCTGCCCACGGCCTGCCCGCCCCACCAGGCCGGCAGCATCTTGTCGAGCGCATCCTTCACTCGCCGCCGCAGCCGCCGCCACCGTCGCCATCACCCCCACCGCCGTCATCGCCGAAGCCGTCGGTGCCGCCGTCGTAGCCCTTGCTGGCGAAGTCACCACCGCAGTACACGGCGCCGCCGCCGCTGTCGCCCTGGCGTCGCACCGATTCGCAGTCGGCCACGTAGCGGAAGCCGCCCGGCACGTTCAGCTTGGCGTCGATGGCGAACAGCAGCGGCAGCCGCGTCGGCTGGCGCGGGTTGATGTTCTCCTCGCGGCAGGCCCACCAGAAGCAGCGCCGCAGCCCGGCGTTGGCGTCGCGCTGCGCGCCCAGCACGACAGCCGGCGTGTGGTGCAGGAAGCGGCCGAAAGCCTGCCGGCAGAACTGCTGGTAGTGGCGCGTGTAGAGGATGTACTCGTGCCACAGGTGGTCGACCACCTGCGAGGGCATGGAGACCTGTCGGCGCCCGCTCTTCAGGTGCGCCAGGAAGAACTGGCGCAGGCCCTGCGCCACCAGTTGGCAGTCCTTGAGGCTCAATTCCGGGTGGTGCTGGCGCAGCTTGTCGAACAGGCCGCGCGGCAGCTCGAAGTGGCGGATGTGGGCTTCGCGCTTCAGCGTCACCTGGCGCCGCCAGACGGCCAGCAGCAGCACGGCCAGCACGAAAAGCAGGAAGAGGAAGACTGGATGCATGGGGTGGCCACGAAGGGTGTTGATGGAATGATGCCGGAGTCGTGGCGTACGGCCGCGCCTGCCGCGAAGTGCGGTATCGGGCGCCCGTTTGTGGCATAAGCGCCCAGCGGCTCGCCATGCAAGACTCACGCACGCTCTCCGACAGCCGCCCGTGCGGCGGCGGCCCACGTCGTCTGCGCGCCATGCTGATGGCCTGCCTGGCGTTCCCCTGGGCCGGCCTGGCGATGGCCGCACCGGAACCTGAGCCCGGCAGCGGCCACCGGCCACGCGTGGCCCTGGTGCTGTCGGGCGGTGGCGCACGCGGTTTTGCGCACGTGGGCGTGCTGCGCGTCCTGCGCGACCTGCAGGTCCCCATCGACCTCGTGGTCGGCACCAGCATGGGCAGCGTGGTGGGGGGCGCCTACGCCGCCGGCAACTCGGTGGAGACCATGGAACTGGTCGTTCGCAGCACCGATTGGGACGCGGTGATCGCCGACCGGCCGGCGCGTGACGAGCTGGCCTTCAGGCGGCGGGAAGACGACCTGCTGTTGCCTTCGCGCATCGAGTTCGGCGTTGGCGCCAGCGGCGTCACGCTGCCGCCGTCGGCGGCCGGCAATGCCGCACTCGAATTCGCGCTCGCCCGGCTCATGCCCGGCAGCACGCGCGGCCAGCGGGTCGATCGCCTGCCCCTGCCCTTCCGATCGGTGGCGTCGGACCTGGTCTCGGGCGAACTGGTGGAGCTCGTCGATACGCCCCTGTTCCTGGCCATGCGGGCCTCGCTCGCGGTGCCCGGCGTCTTTGCGCCGGTGCGGATCAACCAGCGCCTGCTGGTCGACGGCGGGCTGGTGCGCAACCTGCCCATCGACCTGGCGCGGGCCATGGGGGCGGAAGTCATCATTGCGGTAAACGTCGGCACGCCGCTGGCGCCCGAAAGCGAACTGGGCAACGCGGTCGGCGTGGCGCAGCAGATGCTGCGCATCCTGACCGAGCAGAACGTGCAGCGCTCGCTCCAGGAGCTGGGGCCGCGCGACATCCTGATCGCGCCCGACCTGAGCAGCGTCGGGTTCATGGACTTCCACGCCCACGAACTCGCCATGCAGCAGGGCGCGCTGGCCACGCAGCACGTGGCGGCGCAGTTGCGGGCCTTGTCGGTGCCGGGGGTGGACTATGCGGCACGTGAATCCATGCGGCTGGCCGGGCCGGCGGCGGCCGACAGGTCGCTCGTGATTTCAAGCCTCGACGTGCAGGGCACGCCGCACATCGCCGCCGCGGTGCTGCGCGCGCAGTCGGGCCTGGAAGTGGGCCGGCCGACCACGACGGAAGAACTGGACCTGGCCGCGCGCCGCCTCTACGGGCGTGCCGACCTCGACCGCGTCGAGATCCGCAGCCGCGATGTCGGCGACGGCCGCGGCGTGACCATCGAAGCCACCGAAGCCGCCTGGGCGCGCAGCCGCGTGCGCCTGGGCGTCGAGCTGGCCAGCGACCTCAGCGACGGCAACGCCTTCAACATCGGGCTGCTGCACGTGCTGTCGTCGCTGAACACATGGGGTGCCGAGCTGCGCACGGTGGCACGCATCGGCACGCAGCGCCAGCTGGGCAGCCAGTGGTGGCAACCGCTGGGGCCCGGTTCGCCCTGGTACGCGGCGCTGTGGCTGCAGCACAGCGGCGTTGCCACCAACCTGTTCGAGCAGGGCCGCAGGACCTTGCGCGTCGACTTCGTCGCCAACAGCGCCGGCCTGCTGTTCGGGCGCGAGCTGGGTGACTGGGGCGACCTGCGGACCGGCGTGATACGGGGCCAGACGCGGGTGCGCGCGCTGATCCCCGACGATGGCAGCCGCGCGCCGCGGGTCACGATCGGCAACACGCAGTTCGTGCAACTGCGCATCGACACGCTGGATTCGCTGGCGTTTCCGCTGCGCGGTCAGTTCCTCAATGCCGCCTGGGAGCGCCCAGCGGCGCAGGGACCGGACGGCCAGCACGCCGACCTCTCCGGTGCGGTGGCCCTGGCCGCCTTCGGCGCCGGTGACTGGGCCGGCCACGTCTATGCCGAATGGGAGCGGGTCCGCGCGGGCCTGGCGCGCGCCAATCTCGGTGGCTTCCTCAGGCTGTCGGGCACGGCCGCCAATTCGGTGGAGGGCCAGCGCGTGATGCTGGGGCGTGTCGTGATGGCGCGCCGCATCGCCGCCATGCCGCTGGCCCTGGGTGGCTCGGTGCGGGCCGGGTTCTCGCTGGAGCTGGGCGGCGGGCTCGCGGGCCCGGAACCGCTGCACCTGTCGTCACTGCGCCAGGCGGGCAGCGCCTTCCTGTCGGTGGACACGCGCTTCGGCCCGCTGTTCCTGGCACTGGGCGCCACGCGCCACGGCAGCGGCTCTTTCTATCTCTTCCTGGGCCCCTTCTGGCAATAGCGTTGGCCAGAGCGCAGCGGCGGGTGCGCGGCAGCGCCGGATCACAGCAGCACGATGTCGTACTGCTCCGGGTTCATCGTCGGCTCCGCGCTCAGCGAGATCGGCTTGCCGATGAATTCGCTCAGGCCCACCAGGTGCACGCTCTCTTCGTCCAGCAACATCTCCACCACGGTGGCGCTGGCGACGACGCGGAACTCCTTGGGGTTGAACTGCCGCGCCTCGCGCAGGATCTCGCGCAGGACGTCGTAGCAGACGCTGCGCGCCGTCTT
>JANNFE010000056.1:0-15006 GCA_031379415.1 Betaproteobacteria bacterium
GCGCTCAATTGCTGGCTTCCGGCGGGGGTGTTTGACCCAGTTTTTCTCAGTGGTGCACCGGGTCCGCGGTGTAGGGGGGCCGACCCCCCGCGGGGGTGCGGGCCGGCTTGGGAACGGCCCGGCGCTCGGCCCGCGCGTTGAACGTCGGAATCACAGGTCTCATCGAGGAATCCAGTCTCCGCAATTCGGGTATGGTGCCGCGCATGGATGTCGAACTTGCGCGCCAGCTCTCCCGGCTGGTTGACCAGATTAGCACGATCGTCGTAGGCAAACGGGCGCAGGTCGAGGACTGCGTGGCCTGCCTGCTGGCCGCCGGCCACCTGCTCATCGAAGACGTGCCCGGCGTCGGCAAGACGACGCTGGCGCACACGCTGGCGGTCTCGCTCGGCCTGGACTTCCGGCGCGTGCAGTTCACCGCCGACCTGATGCCCAGCGACCTCATCGGCGTGAGCGTCTTCGAACGTGCCAAGGACGCCTTCGTCTTCCACCCCGGCCCGGTGTTCGCGCAGGTGCTGCTGGCCGACGAGATCAACCGCGCCGGGCCGAAGACGCAGAGCGCCTTGCTGGAGGCGATGGAAGAGCAGCAGGTCTCGGTGGAAAACGAAACGCGCCCGCTGCCCAAACCCTTCTTCGTCATCGGCACGCAGAACCCGAGCGACCAGCTCGGCACCTACCCGCTGCCCGAGAGCCAGCTCGACCGCTTCCTGCTGCGCATCACGCTCGGCTACCCCGACCGTGCCGCCGAACGCGAACTGCTCACCGGCGGTGACCGCCGCGTCGCCGCCATGGCGCTGCGGCCGGTGATGCGCCCGGGTGAACTGCAAACCGCGCAGCAGGCCGTGCTGGCGGTGCGGGTGGCCGAGCCGCTGCTCGACTACCTGCAGGCGCTGATTGCCGCCACGCGCTCGGGCGCCTGGTTCGTGGAAGGCCTGTCGCCGCGCGCCGGCATCGCCGTGCTGCGCGTGGCGCGGGCGCGGGCGCTGATGGCCGGGCGCGACTACGTGGCGCCCGACGACGTGCAGGCCATCCTGCCGCAGGCCATCGCGCACCGGCTGCAGCCGGTGGCCGGCGCCGGGCGCGGGCCGATCGAGCAGGTGCGTGCGATGGTCGAGGCCATAGCGATACCGTGACCACCGCCGCAGTGCCCGCCACGCCCGCGCCGCGGCCCACGGGGCTGGCGCTGGGGTCGCCCCGTGCCTGGTTTCGCCGCTGGTTGCACGGCCGCCTGCCCCACACCGACAGCTGGACGCTGGGCCAGCGCAACATCTACATCCTGCCCACGCGCGCCGGTTTCACCTTCGGGCTGACGCTCATCGTGATGCTGCTGGCCAGCATCAACTACCAGCTCAACCTGGGTTATGCGCTGACCTTCCTGCTGGCCGGCGCGGGTGTGGTGTCCATGCACATGACCCACGGCAACCTGCGCGGGCTGACGCTGCACCTGCGGCCATCGGCACCGGTATTCGCGGGTGACGCGGCGCTGCTGGAGGTGGTGATCCACAACCCCGGCCGCCAGCGCCACGGCCTGGCGCTGCACTTCGAGGAGACGCCGCTGGCCCGCCTCTTCGAAGGCACCGACGCCCCGGCCGGCGGCCAGGCCAGCGCCCACCTGAGCATGGTGCCACCCCACCGCGGCTGGCACCCGCTGCCGACGCTGGTGGTGGAGACGGTGTTCCCCTTCGGCTTCTTTCGCGCCTGGACGGTGTGGCGCCCGGCCGCGCGTGTGCTGGCCTGGCCGCGGCCGGAGCAGCCGGCGCCGCCGCTGCCGGCTGCGCCTTCGTCGCCCGGTGACGAGCGGCCCACGCGCGCCGGCCATGGCAGTGAACTCGACGGCGTGCGCCCCTGGCGGCGCGGTGACACCATGCGCCAGGTGGTGTGGAAGAAGGTGGCGCGCAGCGGCGAACTGGTCAGCCGCGAAACCACCGGCAACGCACAGCGCGAACTCTGGCTGAGCTGGGCCGATACCGGCGGCGCCGACGTCGAACAGCGCCTGTCGCGCCTGGCCGCCTGGGTGCTGCTGGCCGAACGCGAAGGCATCGACTGCGGCCTGCAGCTGCCCGGCGCCGAACTGCCGCCCGGCCAGGGCGACGCCCACCGCCGTGCCGCACTGGACCTGCTGGCGCAACAGCCATGATCGCGACGCTGTCGGAACGGCTGGACCACCTGCCGCGCGACACGCGCGACACGCTCTTCCACCTGGCCGTCATCGGCTGGACCATCGCGCCGCACCTGCTGCACCTGCCCACCTGGTGCGCCCTGATGAGCGTGCTGCTGCTGCTGTGGCGCGCGCGCCTGGCGCTGACCAGCGGCGCCCTGCCCGGCCGCTGGGTGGTGAGCGCGCTGCTGGTGCTGGCCGGCGCGGGCACCTGGTGGAGCGAACGCACGCTGCTCGGCAAGGAAGCCGGCATCACCATGCTGGTGGTGCTGATGGCGCTGAAGACGCTGGAGCTGCGCGCGCGGCGCGACGCGCTGGTCATCTTCTTCCTCGGCTTCTTCCTCGTGCTCACGCACTTCCTGTACTCGCAGAGCCTGCCCACCGGGCTGTGGCTGCTGGCCGCCGTGTGGGGCCTGCTCACGGCGCTGACGCTGGCCCACATGCCGGTGGGGCGGCCGCCGCTGGCGCGCGCCGGCGCGGTGTCGGCGCGCGCCGCCCTGCTGGGCGTGCCGGTGATGGTGCTGATGTTCGTGCTGTTCCCGCGCATCGGCCCGCTGTGGGGCCTGCCGCAGGACGCGCAGGGCCGCACCGGCCTGTCGGGCAGCCTGCGCCTGGGCGGCGTGGCCTCGCTGGCCGAAGACGACACCGTGGCGCTGCGCCTGCGCTTCTTCGGCCCGGTGCCGCAGCCCGAGCAGATGTACTTCCGCGGCCCGGTGCTGTCCAGCTTCGACGGCCGCGAGTGGGTGCGCCTGGTGCCCACCTTCCCCGCCGCGCTGCGCCCGCGCCTGGAACTGCAAACCCGCGGCACGCCGCTGCGCTACGAGTTGACGGTGGAACCCAGCCGCCTGCCGCTGCTGCCGCTGCTGGAGATGACGCCCGACCGCCCCGACGCCGCGCCGCGCATCGACAGCTGGATGCTGACGCAGCGCCCCGACGCGCAGTGGCAGGCCGACCGCCCCATCGTCGACCGCGTGCGCCTGGAAGCCGTGGCCTGGCTCGACCACCGCCACGGCCCGAAGCGCGACGTGGTGGGCCTGCGCGACCTGGTGGACCTGCCGCCTGGCGTCAACCCGCGTACGCTGGAATGGGCGGTGCAGCTGCGCCGCCGGCCGGAACTGGCCACGGCCGACAGCCAGGCGCTGGCGGCCGCCGTGCTGCAGCACATCCGCACTGGCGGCTACACCTACACGCTGGAACCCGGTCCTTACGAAAAGGACGCCATCGACGAGTTCTGGCTCGACCGCAAGCTCGGCTTCTGCGAGCACTTCGCCAGCGCCTTCGTGGTCGTGATGCGCGCGCTGGACGTGCCGGCGCGCATCGTCACCGGCTACCAGGGCACCGACCCCGAACCGCTCGACGGCTACTGGATCGTGCGCCAGCGCAACGCCCATGCCTGGGCCGAGATCTGGGTCGAAGGCGTGGGCTGGCAGCGCATCGACCCGACCTCGGCCGTGGCGCCCGAGCGCGTGCAGCGTGGCCGCCGGCTGGCGCCGCCACCGGGGCTGGTGGCCGGCGCCATGAACAGCATCGACCCCGCGCTGGCCGACCACCTGCGCCGCGGTTGGGAAACGGTCAACAACCGCTGGAACCAGTGGGTGCTGAACTACTCGCGCGGCCAGCAGTTCGACCTGCTGCGCGACCTGGGCTTCGAAGCCCCCAGCTGGCAGGACCTGGCCAAGACGCTGACCCTGCTGCTGTGCGGCGCCGCCCTGCTGGGCGCCGCATGGGCCTGGTGGGACCGGCGGCGGCAAGACCCCTGGCACCGCCTGCAGCAGCGTGTGCAGGCCCGTCTGCACACGCTGGGGGTGAGCGTGGCGGTGCACCACGCCCCGCGCGAGCGGGCGGCCCGCGTGCGCGCCGCACTGGGCAGCGCCGGCGAAGGCGCGGCGGCCCAGCTGGAGCAGCTGGACCGGCTGCGTTATGGCGACCCTGGCCGTGGCCGCTGGACAGGGCATGCCGCCTGGTGGCGCGCCTTCAGGGCGGCGTTGGCGGGTCGTTCACGCGCGGCCTGAAGCCACGGCGCTCAAGCCGCGCCGGGGGCGGCCGAAAACCCGTTCATCCGGGGCCTTCCGCCCCGGCGTCTGGCGACCACTGCATGAGCCCACCCGTCCGCGTGGCCTTGATCGGCTTCACGCCCTTCGAGCGCGATCACCTGGCCCTCGGCCTGCACCAGTCGCGCACCGGGCGGCCTTCGTACACGCTGGCCTTCGAGCTGGCAGCCTGCAACCTGGCGGTGGTCAACGCCGACAATGAAGCCGCGGTGGCCGAACTGCAGGCCCAGGGCCGGCTGGCCAGCACGGTGATGGTGGGCCACACGTCCAGGCCGGGCGCCGGCGCACAGCTGGCGCGCCACGCCGAGCAGGCGGTCATGCTGCAGGCGCTGGACACGCTGATCTCGGCCGCACCGGCCATGTCGCCCGCCGTGCAGCGTGTGCAGGATGAGCTGGCGCGCCTGCACCGCCGTGCCGCGGCGGCCGCACCGCCACGGCGGCGGCGGCGGCTGGACCACATCCTGGTCGTCGATGACAACCACACCGTGCTGCGTTTCATGGCCACCCAGCTGGCGGGTTTCGGCTTCGAGGCGCACCTGGCGCGCACGGGCGAAGAGGCCCTGGAACGCGTGGGCCGGCGCCACTTCGAGTTCGTCTTCCTGGCCACCGGCATGGACGGACTGGACGGCTTCCACATCTGCCGCGTCATCAAGCGCGAACCCTATCCGCATGCCCGTCGTCGGCCCACGGTGGTGCTGATGCTGCCCGGCGACGCGCCCGTGGACCGCGTGCGTGCCCAGATGGCCGACGCCGACGCCTGGCTGCCCAAGCCGCCCGACGCCCAGGCACTGCTGCGCGTTCTGGGCCAGCGTGAACGGCAGCCGCAGGCCGAGGCGCAGAGTACGCGGGCAGCGGGCACCGTGTTCTAGGGTCTGGGCGCAAAGGATCAAGGCCTGCCGATAATCACGGCATGTCGCAAGCCCTGCTCCCGCGCCGCCAGCTGATCACCGCGGCCATGGCCTCCAGCCTGGCCGTACCCGCCTGGGCGGTGCCGCCGCGCCGCGCTGCCGAGGCCAGTTATGCCGGCCATGCCGCTGCCGCACTGTTTGCCGAAGAACTGGCCGCCACGCGCGGCCTGCCGCTGCCCTGGCTGCGCGCGCAGCTGGTGCGGGCGCAGCGCGTGGAAGCCGTGCGCCGGCTGGTCATGCCGCCGCCAGCGGGCGTGGCCAAGAACTGGGCCGCCTACCGCGCGCGCTTCATCGAGCCGCAACGCATCCAGGCCGGCGTGGCCTTCTGGCGCGACCACGAAGCCTGGCTGCACGAAGCCACCGAACGCTGGGGCGTGCCGGCCGAGGTGGTGGTGGCCATCATCGGCGTGGAGACCTTCTACGGCCGCATCACCGGCAACTTCCGCCTGCTCGACGCGCTGTCCACCCTGGCCTTCGACTTCCCGCCCGGCCGCAAGGACCGCAGCGCCTTCTTCCGCAGCGAACTGGAAGAGTTCTTCGTGCTCTGCGCGCGCGAAGGCAGCGACCCGCAGGCGCTGAAGGGCTCGTATGCCGGCGCGATGGGCCTGCCGCAGTTCATGCCCGGCAGCGTGAACCGCTATGCGGTGGACTTCGATGGCGACGGCCACGTCGACCTGATCAAGAGCGCCGCCGACACCGTGGGCAGCGTGGCGCACTACCTCGCCGTGTTCGGCTGGGAATCCGAGCTGCCGACGCACTACCCGGTGGCCGTGCCGGTGGACAGCGCCGACCGCGCCGCGCTGCTGGCGCCCGACATCCTGCCCAGCTTCACGGCTGCGCAGTTCGCCGAACGCGGCGCCGAACTCGGCGAGGCCGGCCGCGCCCACCAAGGCGCGCTGGCGCTGGTGGAACTGCAGAACGGCGAGCGCGCGCCCAGCTACGTGGCCGGCACGCAGAACTTCTACGTCATCACGCGCTACAACTGGAGCAGCTATTACGCGATGGCGGTCATCCAGCTGGCCGCGGCCCTGAGACAGCGACGCCACGGTTGAGATGACGCCGGGCCTGCGCCAAACGCGCCCGCGCTCACGCCGATGCGTCAGGCTTCAACGCCGGCAGCGGCAGAACCAAGGCCAGCAAGGCACCACGTCCGGGTGTCGGCATGGCCCTCAGGCTGCCGCCGTGCAGCTGAGCCACACGCTGCGCAATCGCCAACCCCAGCCCGCCCATGCCGCCGCCGGGCTGCTGCAGCGCTGGCTCGCGCACCGGCTGGCCGGCGGCCAGCCGCCGCATCAGTTCGGCCGGCAGGCCCGGCCCACCGTCGGCCACGAGCACCCGGGCCTCGACACCATCGCAGTGCAGACTGACCTGCACGGGCTCGGCGCTGGCGGCATGCCGCACGGCGTTGTCGATCAGATTGCTCAAGGCGCGTTCGATCAGGTGCAGGTCGCCGTCCAGCACGATGGGACCGGTGTGTGTCACCGCCAACGCCACCGCAGGCTGCGGGATGCCGGGATGGAACTTCTGCACCGTGTCGGTCACCAGCTCATCGAGCCTGAATCGCTCGCGCTGCTGCAGGTCGTCGATGGACTGCAGCGTGGCCAGTTCGAACAACTGCCGCGACAGGTGCCGCACCTTGTTGCTCTGCGACAGCGCCGCGTCCAGCAGGCGCTGGCGCAACAGCGCATCGCCTTCGGCAATACCGGGCGCTCCCAGCGCCTCCAGGTGCCCGTGCAAGGCCGTCAACGGCGTGCGCAGGTCGTGGGCCACATTGGCCATCACCTCACGGTGCTCGGCAGCCTGGCTTTCGCGGCAGCGAACCTGCTCGGTCACACGCGCCGACAGCCGATCGAAGGCCTGGCCGATGGCGGCAATCTCGTCGGGCCGGCCGACCGCTGCACCATCGTTCACCGGCACCGGCGCGCCGTCGATGTTGAAGACCTGCATGCGTTGGGCGAGTCTGTTCAGAGGCACCGTCAGCCGGCTCACGATGAGCGCGCCCACGAGCAGCATCACCAGCATGCCGATGCCCAGCACCCAGCCCATGCCCTGCCAGGCGAACGCCGGGTTCGCGGTGCGCGCCAGGGGCGCCACTTCGGAGGCTTCAAGAATCACGTACAGATAGCCGGGCGGCCGCGCGTCACCGGGGCGCGGCGGGAACATCGCCGCGCTGAAGGTTCGCGGCGCGCCGCCCATGGGGTCGGTACCGAGCAGCGGCGGTGGCGCGCCGGCCAGGAAAGCACGCACGCTGGCCAGGTCGACGCGCGGCGTGCGCACCATGCCGGGTTCACCGATGTAATGGTTGACCACGCCGTCGGCGTCGAGCAGGTAGACGCGGACCGCCGGGTTCACCGTCACCAGCATGCGCAGCAGGTCTTCTCGGGCGGCGCGATCGTCCGGGTCGCTGGACCGCACCGCGGGCCAATGTTCGACGATGTGTCGGGCCAGCCCGTGCGACACCCGTTGCAGGCTTTCACGTTCCTGCTGCAGACCGACGCGCTGCACCAGCAGCGCCACGAACACGCCAAAGGCCAGCAGCAACAAGCCCAGCGCCAGCGTCAGCCGGCGCGCGAAACCCGTCTTCACCGGGCAGGCCCGGCGGATTCAGGGTCGAAGCGATAGCCCACGCCCCAAACGGTGGCAATGAACTGCGGGTTCTGCGGGTCGGCTTCGATCTTGTTGCGCAGCCGGTTGATGTGCGAGTTGACGGTGTGTTCGTAGCCGTCGAAGCCCGCGCCCCAGACACGCGACAGCAACTCCGTGCGGCTGAACACCTGGCGCGGATGCCGCAGCAGGAAGTGCAGCAGGTCGAACTCGCGCAAGGTCAGCGGCACGCGGGTTTCGGGGCCTTGCAGCTCGCGCCGCGTCGGCACGAGCCGCCAAGGGCCGAAGGCCAGCGCCAGCTCCGGGTCCGGCGCTTGTTTCATCAGTTCAACACGCCGCAGCAGGGCCCGCACGCGCGCCGTCAGCTCCAGCATCGAGAACGGCTTGACCAGGTAGTCGTCGGCACCGAGTTCGAGCCCCAGCACGCGGTGCACTTCGGTTGAGCGCGCGCTCAGCATCATGATGGGTACATGGCCACCGCGGCGGCGCAGGTGGCGGCAGACATCCAGGCCGTCGGCGCCGGGCAGCATCAGGTCCAGCAGCACGAGGTCCCAGCGCTGACGGTCGATGGTGTCCATGGCAACCCGGCCATCGGCCTCGCGGTGCACGCGGTAACCCGCCTGCTGCAGGTGCAGGCAGACGACGTCGGCCACGTCGTCGTCGTCTTCGACCAGCAGCAGGTTCTCGTTCATGCTCCGCGCTTCAAGCCGACTATTGGAGCAGACATGGCGCCTCTCGTCAGAGCGACGGAGCGCCAGACTCAGGCCCTGGGCGCGCGGCGGCGGCGTGCCACCCAGCCGATGCCCAGCAGCCCAGCCGCCATGAGCCCATAGGTGCCAGGCTCGGGTACCGCGCTGACGCTGAAGGTGATGCGATAGATCTCGCTGTCGGCCGTGAGCCCGCTGTTGAACACGTAGCCGGCGCCGGTGGTCAGGCCATTGAAGGCCGCGAGTTCGGCGAAGTTGAAGGCGACGACGGAGTTCTGGTCGCGCCGCAAGCCGTTGTTGCCGACGAAGGCGGCCGCGGCGGGATCGAACAGCTCGGAGCCTGCGTCCCAGATCTGGCGCGCGTTCTGCCCGATGTTGCCCAGCAGCAGGTTGCCGCTGGCGTCGAACACGCGGTAGCGCGTGGGCGAGTCGTTGCCGATGAAGAAGTCGTTGCTCGGCACCACCATGGCCGCGAAGGTGAAGAAGGGGTTGAGGCTCGGGTCCACCACCACCGACAGGCTGGCGCTGGCGCCGGCCACCAGCAGGCCACCGACGGTGCCGCGTGTGGCGCCGGGGTCGGCCGCCGCGAAGGCGGGCTGCCAGGCGCTGCCACTGCCCCCCTCGGCGACCGAGATGATCGGTGCCGTGGCCACGCCGCCGATGTCGAAGGCGTCGAAGCTGCCGCCATGGAAGCCGAAGTGCAGCGGCGCGAAAGCGATGCCGCTGGCCGGTGCCAGGTTCTGAACGGTGATCGTGACCAGCTGCGACTGTGCTCGCGCCGGTGCGGATGCGGCAAGCGCGCAGGCCAGTGCCGCTGCGGCGAGCGGGTGACGAAGGGGCAACGAAGGCATGTTGGGGCTCCTGAGGATGAACGGTGACGGGTGTCGTGGTGCGGCGCGCCGGGTCTGCAGCGCCGCCGGAACGAGGCTAAGGACTGCCGGTCACGCGGTCCTCACCCAGGATTCACGGCGCCGTGAACTCTGGGCCAGCGGCCACCGTGACATCATTCGAAGGTGCTCAAGAGCCTGAAAGACCTGTTCGACAGCCTGCTGCCGCCAGCCCCCGACGCCGACCCGCGCCAGGCCGAACACGCGCTGCAGCTGGCCACCGCGGTGATGCTGGTGGAGGTGATGCGTGCCGACACCCGCTTCCACGACGGCGAGCGCGAAGCCGTGCGCGCCGCGCTGCGCGACAAGTTCGCGCTGGGCGACGACGAAGCGCAGCGCCTGGCTGAGCTGGCCGAGACCACGGCGCAGGGCGCCACCGACCTGTTCAGCTTCACCTCGCGCATCAATGAGCGTTTCGACATGCCGCAGAAGCTGCGCATGGTCGAACACATGTGGCGCGTGGCCTATGCCGACGGCGACCTCAGCGCACACGAGCGCCACGTGCTGTGGCGCGTGGCCGACCTGCTGCACGTGCCACAGGGCGCGTACGTGCACGCTCGATTGCGCGCGCAGCAGGCTGCCGGTTCTGCCTGAGCGGCGCGGGGCCTGATCAGCGCGCGGCCAGACCGGCCTGCCAGAGCAGGAAGGCGTACTCGCGCGCCACTTCGCCCAGCACCTCGAAGCGGCCCGACGAGCCGCCGTGCCCGGCCTTCATGTTGACGTGCAGCAGCAGCGGGTTGGCGTCGGTCTTCTTCGCGCGCAACCGGGCCACGTACTTGGCGGGTTCGTAGTACTGCACCTGCGAGTCCCACAGCCCGGTGGTGACCAGCATCGCCGGGTAGGGCTTGGCGGTGATGTTGTCGTAGGGTGAATAGGCCAGCATGTAGGCGTAGGCCTCGGGCTGCCGCGGGTCGCCCCATTGCGACCATTCGTTGGTGGTGAGCGGGATGCTCTCGTCGAGCATGGTCGTCACCACGTCGACGAAGGGCACCTGCATGACGATGCCCTTGTAGCGCTCGCCGGCCTGGTTGGCCACCGCACCCATGAGCAGGCCGCCGGCCGAGCCGCCGCTGGCGAAGACCTTGTCCTTGGCGCCCCAGCCGGCCTGCAGCAACGCGTCGGTGGCGTCGACGAAGTCGTTGAAGGTGTTCTGCTTGCGCATCATGCGGCCGTCGGCATACCAGGCCTCGCCGAGTTCGGCGCCGCCGCGCACGTGGGCGATGGCGAGCACGAAGCCGCGGTCGAGCAAGCTCGCACGGGCGGGGCTGAAGCTCGGGTTGTAGGACAGCCCATACGAGCCGTAGCCGACGACGAGCAGCGGCGCCCGGCCGTTGGCCTGGGCGCGGTCGCGCCGCCAGGCCAATGTCACCGGAATGCGCTTGCCGTCGCGCGACGGTGCCCACAGGCGCTGCGTGGCATAGGCGTCGGCGTCGTAGCCGGGCACCTCGCGCTGCTTGCGCAGCAGGGTCTCGCCGCGGGCCAGGTGCAGGTCGAAGGTGGCCTGCGGCTGCACCAGCGAGGTGACGCCGTAGCGCAGGTGCGCGGCTTGCGGGTCGCGGTTGTCGCCCAGCGTCACGGTGCTACCGGCCGCGGTGGGCAGCGCTGGGGCGCGAGGCCCCAGCAGGCGCACCCGCGTATCGGCGTTGACGCGCTCCTGCACCGCCACGCCGCGCGCCAGCAGCGTGAACTTCTCCAGCGTGGCCTCGTCGCGCGCCGGCACCAGCGTGCGCCACAGGCTGCGCACGTCGGGCGCATGCTCGGGCGCACTCACGAGCTTGAAGTTGAGCGCGTCTTCGTTGGTGCGGATGGTCCAGCGGCCGTTCAGATGGTCGGCCCAGTGGCGCACCTGCGGCCGCCGCGCCAGCACCACCTGCGCGGGCGCGGTAGGCCGGGACGCGGGCACGGCGCGCGTTTCCCAGGTGGCGGTGCCGCGCAGGTCGATGACGATGAAGGCACCCGAAGCCGAGCGCCGCAACTTGGTGAAGAGCGTCTTGTCGGCTTCTTCGTAGACCTTGACATCGTCCTGTGCGTCGCTGCCCAGGACGTGGCGGTAGACCGGGCCGCTCTGCAGCGTCACCGGGTCCTGGCGGATATAGAAGATCGTGCGGTTGTCGTTGGCCCAGGCCAGCTCTTCCAGCACACCGGGTACGGCGTCGGGCAGCACCTGGCCGGTGACCAGGTTCTTGAAGCGCAGCGTGTGGATGCGGCGGCCGACGCGGTCTTCGGCCCAGGCCAGCAGCTTGCCGTCGGGGCTGACGGCGATGGAGGCCACCTTGAAGAAGGCCGCGCCAGCAGCCATGGCCGCCTGGTCCAGCAGCAACTGCTTCGGCGCCTTGGTATCGAGCCGCTCGGGCGTGCCGCGCTGGCGCATTAGCAGCGGGTACTCGGCGCCGCTGCGGAATTCAGTCCAGTAATGCCAGCCCCGGTCGTAGACGGGCGATGAACTGTCATCCTCGCGCATGCGCGACCGCATTTCGGTCACCAGTTGCTGCTGCAGGCCGGCCAGCGGCGCCATGACATTCGCCGAGTAGGCGGTCTCGGCCTGCAGGTGCTGCACGATCTCCGGGCGCTTGGTCTGGGGGTGATCGTCGCGCAGCCAGTAGTACTCGTCGACGCGCTCGCCCTGCGGGCTCTTCACCGCGTAAGGCAGGGTCGGTGCTACGGGTGGGATGGGGTTCTGCGCGGCCGCAACCGCGCCGATGGCGAACGGCAGGGCCGCGAGGTTCTTCAGCATGCGCCCGATGATAGGGCTCCTCCCCCCGAAGCGAGGGAGTGGCGTGCGGCGACGCACGGACGCGGCCCGCGTCTGCGGGTTTTCATCGGCCAGGCCGCGCGCATCGCCGGCCGAATCTGGAGACCGCCCGATGATCAAGCCCTGCGCCAGCCTCTGCGCCACCCTGTTGTGGAGCGCCGCCGCCATGGCCGACCCGGGACCCGGGATCGAGGTCGTGTTCGCCGACCCGGCGGGCAGCTACGGCGCCTGGTACGCAGACCTCGAACGCACTGCCGTGGCCGCCGGATCGGCCTGGCTCACGCACCTGGCGCCCGGCCTGCCCGACACCACGCTCACGGTGAGCATCAGCTTCGCGTCGCTGGCCACCGCCAACGGGCGCAGCGCCACGGCCGGCTTTGCGGGCACCAGCGCGACCGGCCAGAACCTCTGGCAACAAGGCGCTGCGCACGAGTTGCTGACCGGCATCGACCCCAACGGCAGCGCGCCCGACATCGAGTTCACCATCGGCATCGACGGCTACCTGCAGCAGGAACTGTGGTTCGACCCTGCGCCCACGCTGCGCGCCAGCGCCGTGCCGGCCGGCCAGACCGACGCGATGTCGGTGCTGATGCACGAGTTCGGCCACGCCCTCGGCTTCAACGGCTGGCTCGACGCCGGGCCTGGCCCCGACCTGTCGACCTACGACGCGCACGTCCAGCTGATGAGCACCCCTGCCGGCCCGATGCTGATGTTCACGGGCCCGCAAGCCATGCAGGTCTACGGCGGGGCGGTGCCGCTGACCCTGGGCAACTACGCCCACCTGGGCAATGCAGGCCTGGGCGCCGACCTGCTGCCGGACCTGATGAATGGCGTGAGTTTCCTGCGCGGCTCGCGCTATGAGATCTCGGCCCTGGACCTGGCCATGTTGGGCGACATCGGCCTGCCCGTGACGGCACTGCCGGTGCCCGAGCCCGCAGCGGCCGGGCTGCTGCTGGCCGGGCTGGTGGCGCTGGGCTTGCGCCGGCAGCGCTGGCTGAAGACGGGCTGAAGACGGCTGATACAGCCGATGCGGAATGAAGCCCGGGCGGATATCTTCGCCCGGCGAGTCAACCTGCTCCCGTCGGGCGGCGTTGGTGATGCAAGCCCGGGCCGTTTGCCGGGACCGCTCAGCGGAATCGGAGCCACTCGAATCCGGCCTACCCATCCACAGACAGACACCCCCATGACCAAGCAACTGATCCTCGCCGCCCTGCTGTCCACCGCTGCCGCTTTCAGCTTCGCGCAAGCCCCGGCCAAGCCCGCTGCCGCGCCGGCCGCCGCCCCCATGGCCGCTGCCGCCCCGGCTGCTGATGCCAAGCCCGCTGCCGCCGCACCGGCCAAGAAGACCGCTGCCAAGAAGACCAAGAAGGCCACCAAGAAGCCGGCTGCCGCCAAGTAATCACGGCGGCTCGCGCCGCCTTGAAGCACAAGGGCCGGAGCGATCCGGCCCTTTTGCATGGCCGGCGCCGATGTCAAGCCGCCATCGGCACCAGGAAGTCGCGGCTGATGCCGACGCCGATGTCGTTGACGCGGTCCAGAAACTGCGTCAGGTAGGCGTGCAGCCCCGTGGCCAGGATCTCGTCGATACGGCCGTATTGCAGATCACTGCGCAGGCGGCCGGCGCGGCGCAAGGTCTCGCTGCTCTGCTGATTGGCCACCATCTGCAGGTTAGCCACCACGTCGTTCAGGCAGCCCGCGAGCGAGCGCGGCATGTCGGGGCGCAGGATCAGCAACTCGGCCACCTTCTCGGGGTGGATGACGTTGCGATAGACCTTGCGATAGATCTCGAAGCCGGAGACCGACCGCAGGATGGCGCTCCAGTGGTAGAAGTCCACCTCCTGCCCCTCCTTGGCCGCGCCGGGGCCGAAGTAGTCGCCGCCGGCCAGGGCCTGGAACTTCACGTCGAGCAGCCGTGCCGTGTTGTCGGCGCGTTCGAGGAAGGTGCCGATGCGCAGGAAGTGCAGCGCCTCGTCCTGCAGCATGGTGCCCACGGTGACGCCGCGGCTCAGGTGGCTGCGGAACTTGACCCACTCGAACAAGGTGCTCGGGTCGCGCTCGAAGGACTCGTCGTGCAGCACGCGGTTGAACTCGAGCCAGGTCTGGTTCTGCGTCTCCCACACCTCGGTGGTGAGGGCGCCGCGCACGGCCCGTGCATTTTCGCGGGCAGCCCGCACGCAAGCCACGATGCTGGACGGGTTGGCGGCGTCGCGCACCATGAAGTCCATGACGTTGCCCGGCGTCACCTGCTGGTACTTCTTGGAGAAGGCCAAGGTCAGCTCGCTGATCGACAGCAGGCCGCGCCAGCCCTCCTCGGCCATGTCGGCGCTCTGCGGCAGCAGGCTCGTCTGGTAGTTGACATCGAGCATGCGTGCCGTGTTCTCGGCGCGCTCCATGTAGCGCGCCATCCAGAAGAGGTGGTCTGCGGTGCGTGACAGCATGATCAGTCCTCCTCCAGAACCCAGGTGTCCTTGGTGCCGCCGCCCTGCGACGAATTCACCACCAGCGAGCCTTCCTTCAGCGCCACCCGCGTGAGCCCGCCGGGCACCGTCTGCACGGTCTTGCCGGCGCTCAGCACATAGGGCCGCAGGTCGATGTGGCGCGGCGCGATGCCGCTGTCCACGAAGGTCGGGCAGGTGCTCAGCGCGAGCGTCGGCTGCGCGATGTAGTTGGTGGGCCGCGCCTTGACCACGGCCTTGAATTCCTCGATCTCGGCCTTGGTGGCCGCCGGGCCGACCAACATGCCGTAGCCACCCGCACCGTGCACTTCCTTGACCACCAGTTCACCCATGTGGTCGAGCACGTACTTCAGGTCGTCGGCCTCGCGGCACAGGTAGGTCGGCACGTTGTTGAGGATGGGCTTTTCGCCGAGGTAGAACTCGATCATCTTCGGCACGTAGGGATAGATGCTCTTGTCGTCGGCGATGCCGGTGCCGATGGCGTTG
>JANNFE010000059.1:0-1550 GCA_031379415.1 Betaproteobacteria bacterium
CGCGTTGCTGGCGCCGACGATGACGAACCAGGTCAGGAAGATGAAGCCGAAGACACCGAGCGGGTAGCTCACGGTCTTGAAGAAGGGCACCATGAGGTCGGCGCGCGGCGGCAGTTCATTGGAAAAGCCGCTGCTCACCCAGCGCAGGAAGAGCTCCAGCACGCGCAGGTTGCTGGTCTCGGACACACTGAACGCGAGATAGAGCGCGGCGACCACGCCGATCAGGCTCTGCCAGAAGAACTTCTCGCGCGAACGCATGCCTTCGGGGTCCTTGTGCACCACCTTGCGGTAGTCGTCGACCCAGCCGATGGTGCCGAAGCCGAAGGTCACCAGCATCACCACCCAGACGAAGCGGTTCGTCCAGTCGAACCACAGCAGTGTGCTGACAGCGATGCCGATGAGCACCAGCACGCCGCCCATGGTGGGCGTGCCGCGCTTGCCCAGGTGGGCCTGCACGCCGTATTCGCGGATGGGCTGGCCCACCTTCATCTCGGTGAGCTTGCGGATGACCCAGGGCCCGAAGGCCAGGCCGATGAGCAGCGAGGTCATGGCCGCCAGCACCGCGCGGAAGGTGAGGTACTGGAAGACGCGCAGGAATCCGAGTTGTTCGGGTGCCATCTGCGCCAGCCATTGGCTCAGGCTAAGCAGCATGGGCAGCCCCTTTCTGCAGTGCCTGCACCACCTGTTCCATCTTCATGAAGCGTGAACCCTTGACCAGCACCGAGGCCGCAGCCGGCGCCGCTTTCGACAAGGCCTTCAGCAACTCGGCCACGCTGCCGAAATGACGATCAGCGCCGGCATGCGCGCAGAGCGCACCGGCGGCCCAGAAATGCTCGATGCCCAACGCACGCGCCGCGGCGCCGACTTCGGCGTGGAAGCGCGGACCTTCGCTACCCACCTCGCCCATGTCGCCGAGCACCAGCCAGCGCGGCGCCGGCATCTCGGCCAGCAGGTGAATGGCAACCAGCACGGAATCGGGGTTGGCGTTGTAGCTGTCGTCGACGAGCGTGAAGCTGCGACCCTCTTTGTTCAGACGATGCAACTGGGAACGGCCGCTCACGGGCGCGAAGGCCGCCAGACCCTGCGCCACCGCGGCCAGCGGCGCGCCGACGGCCAGCGCGCAGGCGGTGGCGGCGAGTGCGTTGCGCAGGTTGTGGCGGCCGGCCTGCTGCAGCGTGGTGGTGGCGTCGCCGACCGGTGTGTGCAGCGTCAGCGCCCAATGGCCGGCTGCGGCCATCCACGCGGCGGTGGCGGTGATGTCGGCCGGGCCTTCGCTGCTGAAGGTGAAGACGCGGCGCGCGCCGGCCATCTGGCGCCACAGCGGTGTGTAGGCGTCGTCGGCCGGGATCACCAGCGTGCCGTCGGCCGGCAGCGCAGCGATGACAGCGCCGTTCTCGCGCGCCACCGCTTCCACGCCGGCCATGAACTCCTGATGCTCGCGCTGCGCGTTGTTGACCACCGCCACCGTGGGCCGGGCCAGGCCCGCCAGCAAGGCGATCTCGCCAACATGGTTCATGCCGAGTTCGAGCACGGCGGCGCGGTGCCAGACC
>JANNFE010000076.1:0-32487 GCA_031379415.1 Betaproteobacteria bacterium
TGGCGTCCCACTCCTTGCGCACCGGGTTCATGTCGAGGCGGTTCATCGCCGCGAAGTCGGTGGTGTAGAAGCGCGGGCTGATCAGCGTTTCGCTCTTCGCGGCGCGCATCACGTCTTCACGCGATTGAATCGGCGCCCCTCGTCCGATGGGTACATCGGCCGATCCCCCGAGGGGATGCGGGCCGGCTTGGGAGCGGCCCGGCGCTTCGGCCCGCGTGGCTTGCGTTGTCATGGTCTTGCTCCTTGAGGCAGCCAACGCGCGAAGACCGCGGCGTTGGTCGGGCCGAAAGATTCGAGGTCGATGCGCGAGCCGGTCACCGGATCGGTCAGCGTCAGGCGACCGTCGGCGCGCGAAGTGAGTTGCAGCGGCACGGCACTCACGAGACCGCGCAGCTTGCGCTCGCGCACCACGGCGCGCAGCGTGCCGCGCAGGAAGCCCTGCTCACCGGTGATGCGCGCAGCCGGCTGGCCGGTGGTGGCGTCGGTGATGACGATGCTGCCGTCGGCGCCATCGTCAAAGCGCAGCGCGCGGCTGGCCACGGTCATCGCGTCCGGCTCGCGCACCGACACACCCGACAGGCGCACCGCCGCGGTGCCCGCCAGCGCGATGAGCAGCAGCGCGCCGATGGCGATGAGCACGCCACGCGGCAGAACCTCGGTGGGCTGGGTGGCCATGGAACTCTCGCTCATGTGAGGCTCAATGCGTGGCCAGGGTGGGCGTGAGCGCTGATGCAGGCGCCGAGGCGGCCGCCAAGGGCGCGTTGGCCGCGGCACCGGTGGCTTCACGCCAGGCCTGGGTCAGCACGGCCGCGGTGGCCTGTGCGTCGGGCACGCACAGCAGCGTGGGTTCGGGCTTGGTGAAGCGCCAGCGCCGCGCGTGCGGCCAGAGGTGGAAGTAGGCGATGCGGTCATTGCCCACCAGCTGCAAGGCGATGTCGCCCTTGCCGCCGGAGAACAGCGCCAGCGCCGCGCCCTGAACGCGCTTGAAGGGCAGGTTCAGCGCCAGCGTGAGTGCGATGCCGATGCGCATGACCACGCGCTTGTTGGTGATGGTGTAGACCGTGGTGCGCGCCGTGAACCAGGCGATGTAGGCCAGCAGACCCACGGCCGTGGCAGCCACGAAGGCCAGCGTGCCCGTACCCAGCAGTGCAGCGCCGACCGGCATGCCGTCTGAGATGAGTGCCGCAGCGCGCGCCGCCAGCAGCAGCACGAAGTAGATCGCCACCTTGCGCACATGGAAGCGCTGCACGGCCAGCGTCTTCCAGTCGGGGCTGCCCTGCCAGAGCACGTGCTCGTCTTCGGGCAGGATCTCCGGCAGGCCGTGCACCGGCTCGTATTCGTGCTCGTGCTGGCCCGGCGCGCTGTGGCGGTGGCCGTGGCTGCTGCCGGGGCCGCGACGCTTGATAACTGCTTTCATCGTGGCCTCTTCAGATCAGCGGTTCGGCACGTTCTTCGTCGGCGTACAGCAGGCCGGCGCCGAAGTAGCCCATGATCTTTTCTTCTTCCAGCATGGTCACCGAGTCAGGCGACTTGGTGCCCGGCACGTCGCCGAACTGGTGCGCGTAGAGCGCGTGCACCTTGACGCCGTCGCTCTGGATGCGCGCGAAGTTCCAGGGCATCAGCACCTCGCGGCCGTTGCTCTTCACGGTGATCTGGAAGTAGCGGAACAGCATGTCGGCGGTGTCCACCCACAGGTCACTGACCGTACCTGCGACTTGACCATCGGCGTCGAGTACCGGCGCACCGCGCGGGTCCTTGTCGCCGGCGGCCACGCCGTAGTCGGGCTTCAGGCGCAGCGGCACGATCTTGGCTTCGCCATGAACGTCATGGTCGGGCACATCGGCACGGTCGGCCCAGGCACCCGGGCCCACGCCGGCCAGCAGCGGGTTGCCCACGGGTTCGATGGCGGTGCCCGAGTGGCCCTGCACCGGCCGCGCGTTCAGCGTCTGCGGCGAGACCTTGCCGTTGGGGATGTAGATCTCATCGCCGTTGGACATCTTGAAGGTCTTGGGCGAAGGCACGGCGGGCCAGCCGCCCTGGACGCCGCGGTCGGTGTCCATGGGGTAGCCCTCGCGGTGGTTCTCGCGCAGCAGGTAGTAGACAAGCCCGGCGAAGAAGGCCCAGAACATGTAGAGCACGAGCTGCGCAAGGTCGAAATAACTGGTAAAGGCTCCGGTTCCCATGGGTCGAGCTCCTCTTGGTAGTTCTCTTGAAGTGGTGTCGCCGTGCGGGCGGCGGTCAGCCCGGCAGTTCGGCCAGGCCGAACTTGCGGGTGTTGGGTGCGGTCGATTTCCGGCTGCGGACCAGCGGACCGATGGCGATGAGCGTGGCGAACATCAGGTAGAGCTCGACGTGGTAGACGAAGCTGTAGCCGATGCCGGCCGAGGACAGCACGTCACCCAGAGCACCGCTGGTGGCGAGGTGGGTCACGATGTCGCGGATGGCACCGCCCAGCGCGATGGCGCAGCCGGCGGCGGTGGCCTGCACGGCGCCCCAGGCGCCGACGGCCAGGCCGTTGAGACCGCCTTCGTCCAGGCTCATCGCATAGGTCAGCGTGCCGACGGAGAACAGCCCGCCACCGAAGCCGATGAGCGTGGCGCCCAGGCGGAACAGCCAGGGTGAGTCCAGCGGCTCGGCAAAGATGACGGCGCTGAAGGCCAGCAAGCCGACGAGCGCACCCATGGCGGCCAGGCGGCTGGGGTCGGAACCACGGCCGAGCGCGCGTGCGCCCAGGCCGAAGGCGGCCAGTGCACCCAACGCCATCATTGCGGTGAGCACCGTGGTGGCGGCCACCGACAGCTTGAGGATCTCGCCGCCGTAGGGCTCCAGGATGATGTCCTGCATGTTGAAGGCCATGGTGCCCAGACCCACCGCGACCATGAAGCGCAGCGTGCGCCCATTGGCCGCGAAGCGCGCCCAGGTGGCGCTGAAGCTGGGGCGCGGTTCGCCCCTGGCGCGCTGCGGGGCACTGCGCACTTCCTGCTTCCACGCCGCGGTGAAGTTCAGCAGCACGGTCAGCACGGCAGCACCCTGGATGACCTGCACCAGGCGCGTGGGCGTGAAGTTGGCGAGCAGCGCGCCGAAGACGGCGCCCGAGCCCACCAGGCCGACCAGCAGCATGGTGTACATCAGCGCCACCACGCGCGGCCGCACATGTTCAGGCGCCAGGTCGGCAGCCAGCGCGAGCCCGGCGGTCTGCACGATCTGCATGCCGGCACCCACCAGCAGGAAGGCCAGCGCGGCGCTGACGCTGCCCACCCAGGCCGGGCCGTCGTGCTCACCGCCCAGCAGCAGCAGCGCGAAGGGCATGATCGAGAGGCCTGCGAACTGCAGGAAGCTGCCCATCCAGATGTAGGGCACGCGCTTCCAGCCGAAAGCCGAGCGGTGGGTGTCGGACCTGAAGCCCAGCAGCGCACGGAAAGGCGCGAAGACCAGCGGCAGCGCCACCATCAGCGCCACCAGCCAGGCGTGCACGCCAAGCTCGACGATGAGCACGCGGTTCAGCGTGCCCACCAGCAGGCCGGTGGCCATGCCGACCGAGACCTGGAACAGCGACAGGCGCAGCAGGCGCGACAGCGGCAGCTCGGTCGTGGCCGCGTCGGCAAAGGGCAGGAAGCGCGGGCCCATCGCAGCCCACTTGTGCACGAGACTGAGACCGGGGCGCTTCATGTCCTGACCAGCTCCAGCGCCTGCGAGGTGTAGAAGCCGCTGGCCACGCGCTGCGTGCGCGCCGCGGTCCAGCCCGGCACGCCGGCCGTGATGCCCAGGCGCAGCGACTTCTCGGCCACCGGCTCGATCCAGGGTGCGCGGTTGCTGCGCGGGAACAGGCCGCCCACGGCGCGCATGGCCACCAGCAGCGGGTTGCGCGGCGCGAAGGTGATGAGCATGGAGCCGCGCACACGGGGCGCCCAGGCGGCCAGTACGCGCACCATGTCGGCTTCGTCGTAGTGGATCAGCGAGTCCATGCCCACGACGTGATCGAACTCGCCCAATGCGGCGTCGAGCATGTCGCCGCTGCGCCATTCGATGCGGCCGCCCAGCGCCGAGGCCGATTCGTCACCGTGCATGTCGACGGTACGGCGGCGCGCCACGTCCACCAGCGACGGCGACAGGTCGATGGCCACCACCTCGGCACCGCGGCGCGCGGCTTCCAGCGCCAGCGCGCCAGTGCCGCAGCCAGCGTCCAGGATGCGCTTACCACTCAGATCTTCGGGTAGCCAGGCCAGCAGCTGGCCGCGCATGCGGTCACGCCCGGCGCGCACGGTGGCGCGGATGCGCCCCACCGGTGCCGTGGAGGTGAGCTGTTCCCAGGCCTTGACGGCCGTGCGATCGAAGTAGTCTTCGATCTGGCCCCGCCGCTGCAGATACGCTTCTTGTGCCATTGCTACTGCTCCGTGGCTGTTCAGTCGTAACCCAGCAGGTCGAAGATGTCGCGGTCTTTCATCGGCACGGCAGGCAGCGGGTCCGGGCCCAGCCACATCTGCGCGGCCAGGCGCAGGTATTCCTTCTGCACGGCCTCGACCTCGGGCGTGCTGTCCATCTCGAACAGCGTGCATTTCTTCAGGCGGCTGCGGCGGATGGCGTCCAGATCGGGGAAGTGCGCGGCCAGCTTGAGGCCGGTGCGTTCGTTGTACTTGTCGATCTGGTCGGTGGCCGCGCTGCGGTTGGCGATGACGCCGCCCAGCCGCACGTTGTAGTTCTTCGCCTTGGCGCCGATGGCCTGCACGATGCGGTTCATCGCGAAGATGGAATCGAAGTCGTTGGCGGTGATGATCATCGCCCGGTCGGCATGCTGCAGCGGCGCGGCAAAGCCACCGCACACCACGTCGCCCAGCACGTCGAAGATCACCACGTCGGTGTCTTCCAGCAGGTGGTGTTCCTTCAGCAGCTTGACGGTCTGGCCGACGACGTAGCCGCCGCAGCCGGTGCCCGCGGGCGGGCCGCCGGCTTCCACGCACATGACGCCGTTGTAGCCTTCGAAGACGAAGTCCTCGGGCCGCAGTTCCTCGGCGTGGAAGTTCACCGTCTCCAGGATGTCGATGACGGTGGGCAGCATCTTCTTCGTGAGTGTGAAGGTCGAGTCATGCTTGGGGTCGCAGCCGATCTGCAGCACGCGCTTGCCCATCTTGCTGAACGCGGCCGACAGGTTGCTGCTGGTCGTGCTCTTGCCGATGCCGCCCTTGCCGTAGATGGCAAAGACCTTGGCGGTGCCGATCTTCACGCTGGGGTCCATCTGGACCTGCACGCTGCCTTCGCCGTCGGGCCGGCCGGAGCCGCTCTTCAGCTTCGGGAACGGGAGTTGTACGGTTTCAGTCATGCTGCTGCTCTCTGTTCGAACACGCCTTCGAGGCGGTCTTCAAGCTCTTCGCCTGCACGTTGCAGGGCCTCGAGCGTTTGTGCATCCGGCTGCCAGTACTGGCGGCGGTGCGCTTCTAGAAGTCGATTCGCCACCTTGGCCGAAGCGGTGGGGTTGAGCTTGGCCAGGCGCTCGCGCATGGCCGGGTCGAGCACGAAGGTCTCGCTCAGCTGCTGGTAGACCCACGGCTGCACCTGGCCCGTGGTGGCGCTCCAGCCCATGGTGTTGGTGACATGCACCTCGATCTGGCGCACACCCTCGTAGCCGTGTTCCAGCATGCCTTCGTACCACTTCGGGTTGAGCATGCGGGTGCGCGTTTCCAGCGCCACCTGTTCGCTGAGCGTGCGCACCGTGCCGCCGCCGATGGCGTCGTTGGTCTGGTCGCCGATGTAGACCGGGGCCACGGCGGCGTCAGCACCCTTGGCGCGTTTGACCGCGCGGCTGATGCCGCCCAGCGTGTCGAAGTAGGTGTCGATGGTGGTGACGCCCAGCTCCACCGAGTCGAGGTTCTGGTAGGCCAGTTCCACGCCGGCCAGCACGCTCTGCAGCAGCTTGGCCTGCTGCACCGGGCGGCCACTGCGGCCGTAGGCGAAGCCCTTGCGGCGCGAATAGGTCTCGGCCAGCTCGTCTTCTTCTTCCCAGCGCGCGTTGTCCACCAGCAGGTTGACGTTGGCGCCGTAGGCACCTTCGGCATTGCCGAAGACACGCAGCGCGGCCGTTTCCATGTTACCGCCATGTTCGGCCAGGTAGGCCAGCGCATGCTTGCGCACGAAGTTCTGCTCCACCGGCTCGTCGGCGCTGGCGGCCAGGAAGGCGGCTTCGGCCAGCAGCTTCACCTGCAGCGGCAGCAGGTCGCGGAAGATGCCTGAGAGCGTGATCATCACGTCCACCCGCGGCCGGCCCAGTTCGGCCAGCGGGATGAGCTCGGCACCGGCCAGGCGGCCGTAGCTGTCGAAGCGCGGCTTGGTGCCGAACAGCGCCAGGGCCTGCGCGATGGGGCCGCCTTCGCTCTTCAGGTTGTCGGTGCCCCACAGCACCAGCGCAATGCTCTCGGGCAGCCGGTTGCCGTCGGACATGTGGCGGGCCAGCAGGCGTTCGGCCTGGCGCGCGCCGTCCTTCACGGCGTAGGCGCTGGGGATGCGGAAGGGGTCGAAGCCGTGCAGGTTGCGGCCCGTGGGCAGGATGGCCGGCGTGCGCAGCAGGTCGCCGCCCGGCGCGGGGCGGATGAAGCGGGCGTCGAGCGCGCGGATGATGCCGGCAAGCTCATGGTCTTCGGCCATCAGCCGGTTGCTGGTGGCCAGTTGGTCCAGCACGGCCGGCAGCGTGTCGTCGCCGCCCAGACCTTGCTCGCTGACGATGGCCTGCGTGCCTTGCCCCGCAACCACCGCTTGCACCACGGCGCGGTTCAAGCGCTTGCCGTGGCTGGCCTCGGCCAGCGACATCAGCAGGTCCACGCGCTGCTCAGCCGTCGGCGCGCGGCCGACGATGTGCAGGCCGTGCGGGATGAGCGTGTACTCCAGTTCCAGCACCTTGTCGGCGAGGTTGGCGATCTGCGCGCCGGCCTCCAGGCCCCAGGCAGGCGCGGCGGTGGCCAGTTCCAGCGCAGCAGCCTGCTGCTGGATCATCTCGCCGAGTTCCTGGCGCTCGCGCTCGGCCTCGGGCTCCAGGCTGCGGTAGCGCTCGATGGCAGCCTTCAGGTCAACCAAACCCTTGTACAGGCCGGCCTGCGCCGTGGGCGGCGTGAGGTAGCTGATGAGCGTGGCCGCGGCGCGGCGCTTGGCGATGGTGCCTTCGGACGGGTTGTTCGACGCGTAGAGGTAGAAGTTCGGCAGGTCGCCGATCATGCGGTCGGGCCAGCAGTCGGCCGTCATGCCGTTCTGCTTGCCGGGCATGAATTCCAGCGCGCCGTGGGTGCCGAAGTGCAGCACGGCGTGGGCCGCGAAGTCTTCACGCAGCCAGCGGTAGAAGGCCGAGAAGGCATGCGTGGGTGCAAAGCCCTTCTCGAACAGCAGGCGCATCGGGTCGCCTTCGTAGCCGAAGCCGGGCTGGATGCCGACGAAGACGTTGCCGAAGCGTTCGCCCAGCACGTGGATGCTGCTGCCGTCGGTCTGCTGCTTGCCGGGCGCCGGGCCCCATTGCGCTTCGATCTGCTTGAGCCAGCGTTCGCGCTTCACATGGTCGTTGGCCGGGATGCGCGCGTGCACGTTGGCCATGGCGCCGTAGCGTTCGGCGTTGCCGGTGATGACACGTTCGCGCAGCTCGTCCACGCTGGCCGGCACCTCGACCACGTAGCCTTCGTTCTTCATCGCGGTCAGCGTGTTGAAGAGGCTTTCGAAGACCGACAGGAAGGCTGCCGTGCCGGTGGCACCCGCGTTGGGCGGGAAGTTGAAGATGACCAGCGCCACCTTGCGTTCGGCGCGCTGCGCGCGGCGCAGGTCGACCAGGCGGCCGACGCGCTGGGCCAGCATCTCGGCGCGTTCGCTGCACGGGAACATGTCGTGCGCACTGTCGTTGCCTTCGAAGGTGCAGCCGCGCGAGCAGCCAGTGCACGCGACATGCGACGCATGGCCACGGCCACCGTAGACCATGGAGCCGGTGGCACCGTCGAGTTCGGGGATGGCCACCATCATCGTGGCTTCCACCGGCAGCAGGCCACGTTCGGAGCTGCCCCACTGGCTGAGGTTCTGAAACTCCACCGGCGCCACGGCCAGGTAGGGCACGTCCAGGCGCGCCAGGATGTCTTCGGCCGCCTTGGCGTCGTTGTAGGCCGGGCCGCCGACGAGCGAGAAGCCGGTCAGCGAGACCACGGCGTCGACCACCGAGCGCTCGCCCTCGAAGAAGAAGCGCTCGATGGCGGGGCGCGAGTCCAGCCCGGTGGCATACACCGGCAGCACGCGCAAGCCGCGCGCCTGCAGCGCCTGGATGACGCCGTCGTAGTGGCCGGCGTTGCCCGCCAGCAGGTAGGAACGCAGCAGCAGCAGGCCCACCGTGCCACGCTGGCCCTGCCGGGCTTCGGCCGGCAGGTCGCTGGCCATTTCCGACAGGCGGCCTTTCAGCTGCGGGTGGTAGACACCGATCTCGGGATAGTCCACCGGCTCGTGCGTGCGCACCACGCCGCGCAGCGCGCGCCGCGGGCCCTCGGCATAACGGTCCACCAGGAAGTGCACCATGTGGCCGACGTTGGCCTCGCTGCCCGCCAGCCAGTACTGCAGGGTCAGGAAGTAGGCCCGCACGTCCTGTGCGGTGCCGGGTATGAAGCGCAGGATCTTGGGCAGGCGGCGCAGCATCTTCATCTGCTGCGCACCGGCGGTGGATTTGGTGCTGTTGTCGGCCTTGTTGTCGGCCGTGTCCTTGGCCTTGCCACGCAGGCGCTTGAGCAGCGACATGAAGCCGCTGGCCGGCGCCGACATGTCGAATTTGCCCATGCGCGTGAGCTTGGTCACCTCGGCCGCGCTCATGGCGCAGACCATGGCGTCGCACTGCTCGCGGCGCGCCTGCAGCACCGGCAGCAGCGGCAGGAAGTGGTCTTCCATGAAGAGCATGGTGACGATGACGATGTCGCCACGGGCGATGTCGGCCTTGCAGCGCTCGAGCGCGCTGTGATCGCTGCCCCATTCGTCAGCGGCGTGCACGTCGAAGCTCAGGCCGGGCAGCTGGCCCGCCAGCGTGCGGCCGGCGCGTTGCGCGGCGCTGGCGAGGTGGCTGTCCATGGTGACCAGCACCACGCGCATGGGCGCAGGCAACGAGGCCGCCTGGACGGGCTGGGCCGTTTTGGCGAGCTTGGCACCTGGCCACAGGGCGCTGACGGCTGTAGCCGCCACGCTGCTGGCGTGGGCCAGGATGGCGCCCGCGGGCTCAGCGGCTGAAATGCGCTTTGGCATCGTAGAGGGTCTCGACGGTGATCTGGCCCAGGCCGCGTTCGACGGCATAGGCTTCGGTGTTGCGCTTGGCCTTGCCGCGCACGAAGAAAGGAATCTTCTTGAGTTCCTTTTCCGCGTCTGCGGTCCAGGCCGCCATGGCAGCCGCAGTGGCATGCAACACGACGATCTGTTCCGGCGCGGGGGATACCGCCACCGGCCCGGCCACCACGACGGGTGCCGGTTGGGTCTCGGGTTCAGCGCGCTTGGCCGCCGAGCCCAGGTGCGACGGCGCAGCGCCGTCGTGGAATTCGAAGTCGCCGCGGAACATGTGCAGCAGGTGTTCTTCCAGGCCCATCATCAGCGGGTGCACCCAGGTGTCGAAGAGCACGTTGGCGCCTTCGAAACCCATCTGCGGCGAATGCCGCGCCGGGAAGTCCTGCACGTGCATGGGCGCGCTGATCACGGCGCAGGGCACGCCCAGGCGCTTGGCGATGTGGCGTTCCATCTGCGTGCCCAGCACCAGCTCGGGGTGCAGTTCGGCCACGCGCTCTTCCACGTCGAGGTAGTCGTCGGTGATGAGCGCGTCCACACCGTACAGCGCCGCGGCTTCGCGCACTTCACGCGCGAACTCGCGGCTGTAGGTGCCCAGTCCGACCACCTGGAAGCCGAGTTCCCTGGCCGCCACACGCGCCGCCGCGACCACGTGCGTGGCGTCACCGAAGATGAAGACGCGCTTGCCGGTGAGGTAGGTGGAGTCCACTGACTTCGCGTACCAGGGTGAACGGGCGCGTGGGTCGTTCAGCAGCGGCGCTGCGTCGGCACCGCTGAGTGCCGCCACCTGCTCAATGAAGTCGCGCGTGGCGCCGTAGCCGATGGGCACCGTCTTCACCGTGGCCTGGCCGAAGCTGCGCGCCAGCCAGGTGGCGGCTTGCGCGGCCACTTCGGGGTACATCACGACGTTGAAATGCGCGTTGCCCAGGCGGGTGAGATCGTGCGGCGTGGCATCGAGCGGGGCGACGACATTCACGTCGACATCCAGCTGGCGCAGCAGGTACAGCACTTCGCGCAGGTCGTCGCGATGGCGGAAGCCCAGCGCCGTGGGGCCGAGCACGTTGCAGCGTGCGCGTTCGCCTTCGGCCCGGACCTTCTTCGTTCCCGGCGGCGGAAGGTGCGGCGTGCACAGCGTGCGCACCAGCTGGTAGAAGGTCTCCGACGCGCCCCAGTTTTCCTTGCGCTGGTAGGCCGGCAGTTCCAGCGGCACCACGGGGATGGGCAGGTTCAGCGCCAGGCTCAGGCCACCCGGGTCGTCCTGGATCAGCTCGGCCGTGCACGACGAACCGACGATCATGGCCTGCGGCTTGAAGCGCTCATAGGCATCGCGCGCCGCCGTCTTGAACAGCTCGGCCGTGTCACCGCCCAGGTCACGCGCCTGGAAGGTGGTGTAGGTGACGGGCGGACGCTGCTTGCGCCGCTCGATCATGGTGAACAGCAGGTCGGCGTAGGTGTCGCCCTGGGGCGCATGCAGCACGTAATGCAGGCCCTTCATGGCCGTGGCGATGCGCATGGCGCCGATGTGCGGCGGGCCTTCGTAGGTCCAGAGGGTCAATTGCATGATCAGGCGGCCAGCAGTTGACGACGGCGCAAGGGGCGCGCGAAGAGTTCGGCCAGGTCACCGGCCTGCTCGTAGCCGTGGATGGGGCTGAAGACGAGTTCGATGGCCCACTTGGTGGTCAGCCCTTCGGCTTCCAGCGGGTTGGCCAGGCCGAGGCCGCAGACCACGATGTCGGGCTGCTCGGCGCGGCAGCGGTCGAGTTGCTTTTCCACGTCCTGGCCTTCGCTGAGCAAGGTGCCGGCGGGCAGCAGCGCCAGTTCGTCGGCCATGTGCTCGCGGTGCAGGTAGGGCGTGCCGACCTCCACCAACTGCATGCCGAGTTCACGCGACAGGAAGCGCGCCAGCGGCAGTTCCAGCTGCGAATCAGGGAAGAAGAAGATGCGCTTGCCGGCCAGCGCGGGGCGGTGGCGTGCCAGCGCGGCTTCGGCGCGGGCGCGTGAGGGCGCGGTGGCTTCCAGCACCTTGTCGGCCGCGATGCCGAAAGCCGCCGCCGCGGCCAGCAGCCATTGCGTCGTGCCCTCGGCACCCAGCGGGAAGGTGGCAGCGATGCGCCTGGCGCCGCGCTTTTCCAGCGCGCGCGCGGTGTCGGCCAGGAAGGGCTGGGCCAGCAGGTAGCGCGTGTTCGGGCCGACGGCCGGCATGGCGTCGCTGCGGCGCGCGGGCAGGAACTGCACGCTCGGCAGGCCGATCTGCGCGAACAGGCGCGTGAACTGGTCTTCCACCACGTCGGCCAGCGCGCCCACCACCACGAGGCTGGGTGCCGCATGGGCCAGCGTCGCCGGCAGCGTGGGCACGATCGAGGCCAGGCAGGCGTCTTCACCCTGCGTGAAGGTGGTCTCGATGCCGCTGCCCGAGTAGTTCAGCACCCGCACCTGGGGGGCGAAGCGCTGGTTCAGGCGCAGCGCGGCGCGCGACAGGTCGAGCTTGATGACTTCCGACGGGCACGAGCCCACCAGGAACAGTGTGCGGATGTCGCCACGGCGCTCCAGCAGGCGCGTCACCACGCGGTCGAGTTCGTCCTGCGCGTCGGCCAGGCCGGCCAGATCACGCTCGTCGATGATGGCGGTGGCGAAGCGCGGCTCGGCGAAGATCATGACGCCGGCGGCGCTCTGGATCAGGTGCGCGCAGGTGCGCGAACCCACCACCAGGAAGAAGGCGTCCTGGATCTTGCGGTGCAGCCAGACGATGCCGGTGAGGCCGCAGAAGACCTCGCGCTGGCCGCGCTCGCGCAGCACGGGGGCGTCGCCGCAGCCCGAGCCACCTTCGGCACGCAGGGGAATCACCGCGTTCATGCCGCGGCTCCCTGGGGCACGGCAGCACGTTCACGGCGCGCGGCTTCGTCCAGGCGGGCCAGGCGCAACTTCCAGATGAACTGCGCGGCGTTGATGGCATAGGCGGCGTAGGCCGCCAGCGCCAGCAGCATGAGGCTGCGCGGGCTCATGGCATCGGTGGCCAGGGCCACCAGGTAGCCCGTGTGCAGCGCCAGCACGAGCATGCTGAAGACGTCTTCCCAGAAGAAGGCCGGCGCGAACAGCCACTTGTCGAAGACCACCTTTTCCCAGATGCAGCCAGTGATCATGATGGTGTAGAGCACCAGCGTCTTCACCACCACCGAGGCGGTGGCCAGGGCCAGGCCCTCTCCGCTGGCCAGATAGCGCAGCACCAGCACCGCGCTCACCAGGAAGACCAGGAACTGCACCGGTGCCAGCACGCCCTGCACCAGCGTCCACACGCTGGTGTCGCGGCGCACGCGTTGTTCGGCGGTGTACAGCGGCTGGCGCTGGACAGCGGCGCCGGGGGTCGGTGGAGTCCGCCTGGATCGGTTCATGGATCGGAGACTAGAGGCTGAAACTGAACCTGTCAATTCAGGTAGACGTAAATCGTAGTTGACACTATGCCGCCACCGGCCGCATCATTTCTGCACTGACCCCGCCCCGCCTGGAACGGCGAAAGGAACTCATGGCCTGCACTTGCGCGACTGGTGGAAACACTGACGCCGTTTGTTTTGACGGGTTGACGGGCCCGGTTTACAAACGGGTAGCGCGAAAGCGCGGAACCACAGAGCCCCGAGCCGCCGAAGTCAGGTTGTCCACTGCTTCCGGAACTGCTGTTGCCGAGATCCTCGCCAGCCCCGCAGTCCCCCATGACGCAGCGATGTCCCTGCCCTTCCCCGGAACCCGTGGAAACGGCAGTAGAAGTAGAAGTAGATGTAGGAGAAGGCGATGTCAGGTGACCCGACGCGAGGACCGTCAGCCACCGCTTACGGCTCACGCAGTGACCGTGAATGGGCCAACGAAGAGCGCAGCGCCAGCTTCCCCGACACCGCCGCCGGCCATGGCGCCGCCAAGGAACGCCTGGCGCGCCTGGCGCGCACGATCGAGAGCGACGTGATCCCCCGCCTGGTGCAGGCCCACCGTATGGGCCAGGTTCTCCCGCTGCCGACGACGGTCATGGCCGGCGGCATCAGTGTCGAAGCCTTCGTGCAGCAGATCATCGAGCACACCGACGCCCAGATCGCCGCCACGCTGCTGCGCCTGCGCGAACGGGGGCTCACCGTGGAAGCCATCTACCTCGACCTCTTCGGCCCCGCAGCGCGCCGCCTGGGTGAAATGTGGGAAGACGACCTCTGCGACTTTTCCACTGTCACCGTGGCACTGGGCCGCCTGCAGCGTCTGCTGCGCGAACTGAGCCCGGCCTTCGGTACCGAGGTCGAACACCCGCCGCACGGCCGCCGCGCCCTCTTCGTGCAGCCGCGCGACGAACAGCACAGCTTCGGCCTGTCGATGGTGGCCGAATTCTTCCGGCGCGATGGCTGGGACGTCATCGGCGGCGTGGGTGGTGCCGTGGCGCACCCGGAACACAAGGTGCGCGACGAGTGGGTCGACGTGGTCGGCTTCTCCATCGGCACCGACACGCGGGTGGCTTGGCTGCGCGACACCATCTCGGCCGTGCGCGCCGCCTCGCGCAACCCGCAGCTCACCGTGCTGGTGGGTGGGCCGCCGTTTGTCGCCCACCCTGAATGGGCGGGTGATGCCGGCGCCGATGGCACCGCGCGCAACGGCAAGGACGCACCCGTGGTGGCAGAACGTCTGTTGTCACGAAGTCGCCTGCTCAGCCGCTAATCAGTGCTTGGCCGAGTGTACAGTTGGGTTGACAATATCGGCTGTAAACAAGGATTCGAAGGCCAACACCGATGCCCCGCAACCCTGGCGAGAAGTACCCGCTTGGCGCACTCGACGCCAAGAGTGCGACACGCTTGGTCCATGCGTCGAGCGACATTGCCTTGGTGCTGGACGACGAGGGCACCATCCTCGATGTCGTGATCCAGGGTGACGACGCGGCCGCCAAGCGGGCCCGTTCCTGGCGCGGCCAACCCTGGGTGCAGACCGTCACGCCGGAAAGCCGACAGAAGGTGGAAGCCATGCTGCGCGATGCGCAGGCCGCCGCCGACGCCGAGACCGCGCGCTGGCGCCAGGTGAACCATCCCGCGGAAGACGGCGAAGACCTGCCGCTGATGTATTCAGCCGTGCGCCTTGACGAAGACGACGCCCGCGGCCGCCCGAAGAGCCGCATCGTCGCCTTCGGCCGTGACCTGCGCGCCATGGTGGCGCTGCAACGCCGCCTCATCGACACGCAGCAGGCCATGGAGCGCGACTACTGGCGCTTCCGCGAGGCCGAGACGCGCTACCGGCATCTGCTCGAAACCTCGTCGGAGGCCGTGCTCATCGTCGACGGCGCCACCCAGAAAGTGCTGGAAGCCAACCCCGCGGCGCGCGCGCTGTGCAGCAGCACGCGCGCCAAGCTGCTGGGCGCCACGCTCTCGTCGCTGTTCGAGGCCGCGCACGGCGAACGCCTGCAGGACCTGCTGGCCGCCGCGCGTTCGGTCGGCAAGAAGGACCCGGTGCGTGCGCGCATGGCCGACGGCAGCACCGACGTGGCCGTCTCGGCCTCGGTCTTCCGCCAGGAAGACGCCGCCTTCGTGCTGGTGCGCCTGGCTCCCGTGCTGCAGGACACCGCGGCCACCAAGGGCCTGACGCGGCGCGGCGGTGGTGCGGCGCGCGGCGGCTGGGAGAACACGCTCGCCACCTTCGTGCAGAACTCGCCCGACGGCCTGGTGTTCTGCGACGAGACCGGCCGCGTGTTGTCGGCCAACCGCGCCTTCCTCACATTGGCCGAACTCAGCGCCGAAGACCAGGCCCGCGGCCAGCAGCTGGACCGCTGGCTGGGCCGCACCGGCGTCGAGCTCGGTGTGCTGATCACGAACCTGCGCCAACGCGGCAGCGTGGGCCGCTTCGTCACGGCGCTGCGTGGCGAGTACGGCACCGAGATCGAGGTTGAGATCTCGGCCGCGCAACTGGCCGGCGCCGACACCGTGCTGGCCTTCGCCATCCGCGACATCGAGCGCCGCCTGAAACCCGAGCAGGAAGGCGGCAGCGCCATGACACGCTCGGTCAGCGAGCTCACCGAACTGGTGGGCCGCACGCCGCTGAAGGACATCGTCAGCGAGACAACCGACCTCATCGAACAGCTGTGCATCGAGACGGCGCTGGAGATGTCCAACGACAACCGCGCCTCGGCGGCGCTGTTGCTGGGCCTGTCGCGCCAGAGCCTGTATGTGAAGCTCAGGCGTTACGGTCTGGGCAGCCTCGGCGGCGACGAGTAGTCCGCCGCGCCGGGGTGTCCCGGGTGTTCCGGATATCCCGGGTGTAAACGTAGGTTGACGGCGCATAGTGTCAAGTGCAATATGCACCCATGACACCGACGGCCCACGCTGCGCCCTTGAGCTACCCGGCACCGTCGACGGTGGCCGAACTGCTCAAGCCGGTGACCTGGTTTCCGCCCATGTGGGCCTTCAGCTGCGGCGTCATTGCCTCGGGCGTGCCGATGGCCGGCCACTGGGGCCTGGCCCTCATCGGCGTGCTGCTCGCCGGCCCCATGGTCTGCGCCACCAGCCAGGCCGTGAACGACTGGTTCGACCGCCATGTCGACGCCATCAACGAGCCGCACCGGCCCATCCCCTCGGGGCGCATGCCCGGGCGCTGGGGGCTCTATGTGGCCATCGTCTGGACCCTGCTGTCGCTGGCCGTGTCCACGCTGCTCGGACCTTGGGGTTTCGGGGCCGCCGTGGTCGGCCTGCTGCTGGCCTGGGCCTACAGCGCGCCGCCGCTGCGCCTGAAGCAGAACGGCTGGTGGGGCTGCGCGGCCTGCGGTATCTGCTATGAAGGCCTGGCCTGGGTGACGGGTGGTGTGGTGATGGCCGGCGGCCATGCGCCGGGCATCGAGTCACTGCTGCTCGCCGCGCTCTACAGCGCCGGGGCCCACGGCATCATGACGCTCAACGACTTCAAGGCCATCGAGGGCGACCGCCAGATGGGTATCGGCTCGCTGCCCGTGCGCCTGGGCGTGCCCGGTGCGGCGCGCGCGGCCTGCCTGATCATGGCGCTGCCGCAATGCGTGGTGGCCGGCCTGCTGCTGGCCTGGGGCCAGCCGTGGCACGCGCTGGCCATCGTCGGCCTGCTCGTCGGCCAGGCGCTGATGATGCGGCGCTTCCTGTCCGACCCGGTGCGCCACGCGCTCTGGTACAGCGGCTTCGGCGTTCCGCTCTTCGTGTCCGGCATGATGGTCAGCGCCTTCGCCTTGCGCGGGCTCGTAGGTGCTGCGGGATGAACAGCGCGCCGGCACCGCTGGGCTGGCCGGGCATCGCCCGGCTGGGCCTGGTGCAGGCCATGCTGGGCGCGGTGGTGGTGCTGACGACCTCCACGCTGAACCGCGTGATGGTGGTCGAACTCGCCCTGCCCGCGCTGCTGCCGGGCCTGCTGGTGGCGCTGCACTACGCGATGCAGATGACGCGGCCGCGCATGGGCTACGGCTCCGATGTCGGCGGCCGGCGCACGCCGTGGATCCTGGGCGGCATGGCGGTGCTGGCGCTGGGCGGTTTCCTGGGTGCGGTGGCCACCGGCTGGATGGCGCACAGCGTGGGCGCCGGCATCGCGCTGGCGGTGCTGGCCTTCATGCTGGTGGGCGTGGGCGTCAGCGCCAGCGGCACCTCGCTGCTGGTGCTGCTGGCCAAGCGCGTGGCCGACGAACGCCGCGCCTCGGCCGCGGCGCTGGTGTGGGTGATGATGATCATCGGCTTCGCGGTCACCGCGGGCCTGGCCGGCACCTTCCTGGACCCGTTCAGCCCGGCGCGGCTGATGATGGTGTCGGGCACCGTGTCGCTGGTGGCGGTGGTGGTGGCGGTGCTCGCGCTCTGGGGCGTGGAAGGCCACGGCCGCGCGCCGGTCGCGGCCCTGCAGCAGAAGCCCGACTTCAAGGCCGTGCTGGCGCAGGTGTGGACCGAGCCCGATGCGCGCCGCTTCACGATCTTCGTCTTCGTCTCGATGCTGGCCTACAGCACGCAGGACTTGATCCTCGAACCCTTTGCCGGGGCCGTATTCGGCTACTCGCCGGGTGCGACCACGCAGTTGTCGGGCGTGCAGCACGGCGGCACGCTGGCCGGCATGCTGCTGGCCGCACTGGCCGGCCGCCGCGTGGCCGGGGCCAGGCTGGGTTCGCTGAAGGCCTGGACGGTGGGCGGCTGCGTCGCGTCGGGCGTGGCGCTGCTGGGTCTGGTGCTGGCCGGCGTGCTGGCCCCGCACTGGCCGCTGCGCGCCAACGTCTTCCTGCTCGGCGTGGCCAACGGTGCGTTCTCGATCGCCGCCATCGGTTCGATGATGAGCCTGGCCGGCGGCAGCACCCACAGCAGCCGCCAGGCGCGCGAAGGCACGCGCATGGGCCTGTGGGGCGCGGCGCAGGCCATCGGCTTCGCACTCGGCGGCCTCTTTGGCGCCGCGGCCAGCGACGTGGCGCGCTGGCTCGTCGGCAGCCAGGGGCTGGCCTATGCATCGGTCTTCCTGCTGGAGGCCGGCATGTTCGTCGCAGCCGCCTGGCTGGCGGCCAAAGTGGGTGGTCCGAACGCGGTGGTGGCCGCGCCGGAGCCCGTTGTCAGGTCCACCAAGACACAGGCCGTGCAGGCCGGAGGCTCCCCATGAATGCAGTCGACACGAACCAGGGCTACGACGTCGTCGTCATCGGCGGCGGCCCGGCCGGCGCCACGGCCGCCGACGACCTGGCCCGCCAGGGCCACAGCGTGCTGCTGCTCGACCGCGACGGCCGCATCAAGCCCTGCGGCGGCGCCATCCCGCCACGCCTGATCAAGGACTTCGCCATCCCCGATCACATGCTGGTGGCCAAGGCGCGCTCGGCGCGCATGGTCTCGCCCAAGGACGTGAAGGTCGACATCCCCATCGAAGGCGGCTTCGTCGGCATGGTCGACCGCGAGCAGTTCGACGAATGGCTGCGCGAACGCGCGGCGGCTGGCGGCGCGGTGCGACGCACCGGCACCTTCGAACGGGTGGAGCACACCGACGACGGCGTGGCCGTGGTGCACTTCCGCGCCCGCCTTGACAACGGAACACGCGACGGCCCGCGCGAGGGCATCGCGGCTTCGGTGCGCGCGCGCTGCATCATCGGCGCCGACGGCGCACGCTCCGAAGTGGCGCGCCAGTGCGTGCCCGGCGCCCGGGACACCGACTACGTGTTCGCGTACCACGAGATCCTGCGTGCGCCGGTGGAACTGCCGGCAGACTATGACGGCACCCGCTGCGACGTGATCTACAACGGCCGGATCTCGCCCGACTTCTACGGCTGGGTGTTCCCGCACGGCAATACGCTCAGCGTGGGCACGGGCAGCGCCGACAAGGGCTTCTCGCTGCGCACGGCGACGGCACAGCTGCGCCAGGCCGCCGGTCTGCAGGACTTCGAGGTCGTGCGCCGCGAAGGCGCGCCGTTGCCGATGAAGCCGCTCAAGCGCTGGGACAACGGCCGCAACGTGGTACTGGCCGGCGACGCTGCCGGCGTGGTGGCGCCGGCCTCGGGCGAAGGCATCTACTACGCCATGTACGGTGGCCGCCTCGCCGCCGAGGCCGCGCACCAGTTCCTGAGCACCGGCAAGGCCACGGCGCTGGCCCAGGCGCGCAAGCGCTTCATGAAGGCGCATGGCCGTGTGTTCTGGATCCTCGGCATCATGCAGAGCTTCTGGTACAGCAACGACAAACGCCGCGAGAGCTTCGTCAAGATCTGCAAGGACAAGGACGTGCAGCAGCTCACCTTCGAGAGCTACATGAACAAGGAGCTCACGCGCAAGAAGCCGATGGCCCACGTGCGCATCTTCTTCAAGGATCTGGCCCACCTGCTGGGCTTCGCACGCGCCTGACACCCCGGGGCAAACACGGTGGTCGGGGCGGCAGGGGGCCGCCCTAGAATCCGCGCCAGCCATATGTCTGGCCAGGAACCACCCTGCGGAGGGACATGGACGTGCGTCGCCGCTTGCTTCACCCGGTCGATCCGGGTGCCCTTTCTTGCGGCACCCGCCTGCTGACATTCGCGCGCGCAGCGAGCCTGCGCCAACCCCGGTTCGTCGTGGCCAGGAGTTAGCGACCGTGTCGAGCAGTGCGATACGGGGTCTCGCTGACCTGAACCCGAACGAGCTGCAGGCGCAGAGCCTGGGCAGTGGCACCGCGCAAGCGCACGGTCTGACGCTGGTGCTGCGCGAGCCGCAGTTGCGCGTGGTGCAGGCCAGCACCAATGCCGCGGCCCTGCTACGGCGCCCGCTGGAAACCCTGCTGCTGGCCACCCTGCACGACCTGGGCGGCGACCTCGAAGCCCAGTTGCGCGCCCGCCGCGCCAGCCCGGCCCTCGAAGAAGCCCTGCCGCTGCACTGCACCGTGGGCCACGGGTCCGAGTCGCTCGCCTTCGAAGGCACGGCGCACCGCGTCGGCCGCGATGGCTGGCTGGTCGAGCTGGAACCGCTGGGTGATGCGCGCACCGTGCCCACCGTCGAGCTGCCGGGCCGCGAACTCCTGGACCGCCTGGGTGCCGACGTGCAGGTGTTGAGTACGGCCGAGACCCTGCTGGCGCTGGCCACTGGCGCTGCCGGCAGCGTGCGCAGCCTGCTGGGTCATCACCGCGTGGTGATCTACGAATTCACCGCCGCAGGGCCCGGCAAGGTCATCGCCGAGGCCTGCTGCACGGGCTCGGCGCCGCTGCTGGGCCAGACGCTGCCGATGCTGGAACTGTCGCCCGCCTGGCGCGCCCAGCACCTGCGCCAGCGCGTGCAGGTGGTGGCCGACGCCGGCGTGCCACCGTGCGAACTGGTGCCGCAGATGCAGATGGGTGCCGACACCGCCTTCGACCTGTCGCACGGGCTGCTGCGCGGCGTGCCGGCGGTGCGGCGCGAGGAACTGCTGGCCCAGGGCGTGTGCGCCACGCTCAGCGCCGCCATCGTGCGCGAAGGCCGGCTGTGGGGCCTGGTGGCCGCGCTGCACGGCGAACCGCGCCATGTCGGCCCTGGCCTGCGCGCCGCAGTGGAACTGCTGGCCGAGGTCATGGCCACGCGCATCGCGGCCATCGAGAGCTACGCCCGTTCGCAGGTTGCGGCGCAGGTGCAGCGGCTGGAGCAGCGGCTGCTGGAAGCCACCTCCTCCGAAGGCGATTGGCGGCATGCCCTCATCGACGACCCGCTCACGCTGCTGCGTCCGCTGGGCGCCACGGGCGCGGTGCTGTGCCACGACGGCGAGCTGCGGAGCTGCGGCGAAGTGCCCGCCGAGCGCGGGCTTCCATTGCTCTTGCAGTGGCTGGACGGCCGCACCCAGGCCGGCCCTTGGCACTGCGAGTCGTTGGCGTCGCTGAATCCGGCCCTGGCGGCCATGTCGCCCCATGCCAGCGGCGTGCTCTGCGTGCGGCTGTCGGCCGCACCGCGCCACCTGCTGGTGTGGCTGCGCCAGGCGCAGGCGCCGCTGCCGCAGGGTACCGCGCTGCCCTGGACGGGCACCGACATCGCTTTGGCGGCGGCCCTGGGCCATGCGGTGAGTGAGCTCATCGTGCAGGTGAACGCCGTGCGCATGCTGATCGCCGAGAACCAGCTCAGCCGGCTGCGCGCCACGGTGGCCAAGGCCGAGGAGGCCGTGGTGGTGGTGGCCGACGGCACGCCGGCCGCCTTCTACGCCAACGAGGCCTTCTACCTGCTGGCCGGGCGCCGCCGCGACGAGTGCGCCACGCTCGACGCGCTGGCCCGCCTGTTCACCGACCCGGTGCGGGCGCAGCGTGTGGTCGGCCATGTGCGTGCCGAACACCGGGCCTGGCAGGGTGAACTGGAACTGCAACGCCCCGATGGCAGCGCGCTGCCGGTTTCGGTGCGCGCCGAAGCCGTGCCGGCGCGGGGCGACAGCCTGCTCGGCGCCATCTTCATCTTCCAGGATCTCAGCGCCAGCAAGCGCGCCGAGGCCGCGCGCATGCGCCTGGAAGCCGAGCTCACGCGCGCCGGCCGTGCTGCCAAGGCGCCCGAAGGTCGGGCGCTGGTGGGCGCGATCATCGCCAACGCCAGCCTAGCGGCGATGGACATCGCCGACAGCGGCGCCGCACCGGCCGCCACGCCGCTGCTGCAGGAAGTGCAGGCCTCGACGGCACGCGCCACGGCGTTGTTCGAGCGCATCCGCGCGCTCAGCTGATGCGGAACACGTCCAGCACCACGCGCGCCGCCTCGCGCTGACCCACCGCCACCGCCAGCACCTTGTTCAGGTGCAGCCAAGCCGGGTGGCCGGTGGTGAAGCGCATCGTGGTGCGGAAGAAGTACTCGTGCGCGGCCACCGGCTCGCCCCGCGCCAGGCGCGCCATCACCTCGGGCGGGCCGTGGCGCAGGCCGTCGCTCTGCACTTCGATCAGCGCACCGTCGGTGGTGCGGATGACGTAGTGCGCACTGATGTCGGTGGCGCCGTCGGCGCGCTGCACCTGCCAGTCGACACCGCCTTCGACCAGCGTGCCCTGCAGCTCCGGCCCGCTCACCGTGCCGGCACCCAGCGGCACGTAGCGCCGTTCGCCGTGTTTGGCGGCACCGCCCAGCGAGACCACGGCGCCAACCTCGACCACGATGCGCGCCATCGGCACCAGCGCCGGCGGCACGGCCTCAGGCGCTGGCGGCATCGAGATCGGCCCGGTCAGCGCCTGACAGCGCCAACCGCGCTGCGGCCACCAGTTCGGCCAGCTGCGGCAGCGAGGTGGCGCTGGCGATCGGCGCGGTGATGGCCGGCCGCGCCATCTGCCACGCCAGCGCCACCTGGCCCGGCGTGGCGCCGTGTCGCGCCGCCACGACATCCAGCGCAGCCAGCACACGCAGGCCGCGCTGATTCAGGTACTTCGCCACCACGTTCTGGCCGCGTGCGCTCTGGGCCGCGTCCTGCGGCGTGCGGTACTTGCCGGTCAGGAAACCTGCGGCCAGGCCGTAGAAGTTGATGACGCCCACACCCTGCGCCAGGCACAGCGGCTCGAGCTCGTCTTCGAACACGCGGCGGTCGAGCAGGTTGAACAGCGGCTGCAGGCTCTCGTAGCGCGGCAGGCCGAGTTCGGCGCTGACACGCAGCGCCTCGGCCAGCCGATCGGCAGTGAAGTTCGAGGCGCCGATGGCGCGCACCTTGCCGGCGCGGACGAGGTCGGCGAAGGCGCCCAGCGTCTCGGCCAACGGCGTCTCGGCGTCGTCGGCGTGCGACTGGTAGAGGTCGATGTGGTCGGTCTGCAGCCGGCGCAGGCTGTCTTCGACGGCCTGGCGGATGTAGGCGGCGCGCAGGCCCTTCTTGCCCTCGCCCATCGGCTTGCCGACCTTGGTGGCCAGCACCACCTGGCTGCGGCGGCCGCCGTGCTTGAGCCACTTGCCGATGATCGCCTCGGACTCGCCACCGACGTGGCCGGGCACCCAGGTCGAATAGGTGTCGGCGGTGTCGATGAAGTTGAAGCCGGCGTCGAGCCAGGCGTCGAGCAGGGCGAAGCTGGTCGCTTCGTCGACCGTCCAGCCGAAGACATTGCCGCCGAAGCACAGCGGCGACACCTTCAGGCCGGAACGGCCGAGTTCGCGCAGGGGCAGGCTCACAACTTGTCCTCGCGGAAGAGGTCCAGCTTGTCCTGCACGGCGCGGTCGGAATAGCTGAAGAGCACCGCGTCTTCATGGCCGCTGTGCTGCACCGTGGCCCAGCTGGGCACGACGAAGATGTCGTGCGGCCCCCACTCGAAGACCTGGTCGCCCACGCGCGTGGTGCCCTTGCCTTCGACCACCGTGAACACGGTACCGTCGGTCGACCGGTAGGGCCGCGTCTCGAAACCCTTGGGCAGCAACTGCATGCAGGTGGCCAGCGTCGGCATGGCCCAGCCGCCGTTGACCGGGTTCACGTAGCGCATCTTGTGGCCGTGCCAGGGGCTGATCTCGCGGAAGCGCGCCATGCGGTCCAGCGCCTCGCGCGTGCGGGCATAGGGATAGTTGAAGATGGGCGAGGTGAGCGTGCCCCATTCGTGGTCCACCGGCAACATGTTCGTGCCGGCCTCGGCCATGGCGGCGCCCTCGGGGCGGTGCAGGGGCTGCACCTTGCCGCCATAGCCTTCGCGGAAGCTGGCACCGAAGAAGTTGACGATGTGCATGTCCAGCCCGTCCAGCCAGACCATCGGGCCATCGCCGACGTTGCCGTGGTCGTGCCAGCTCATCGACGGCGTGATGACGAAGTCGCCCGGCTCCATCATCGTCTTCTCGCCGGCCCCCGCGGTGTAGGCATTGCGCCCTTCGACGATGAAACGCAGTGCCGATGCGACATGCCGGTGGGCCGGCGCCACCTCGCCCGGCAGGATGATCTGCAGGCCCGCGAACAGGCTCTGCGTGATGCGGCTCTGCGCCGGCAGGCCGGGGTTTTCCAGCACCATGACACGGCGCTCGGCCTCTTCGGTGGAGATCAGTGCGCAGGCCTCCATCAGATAGGGCCGCACATCGGCATAGCGCCACAGCGCCGGCACGGCGCTCGGCTGCGGCCGCTCGGGCACCAGGCCGTGCAGCACGCGCCACAGCGGCGCCAGATGTTGCCCGCGCGCGCGCTCGTAGAAGCCGCTGCGGCCGCCCTCGGCGGCACGATCGACGGTGGTCACCATGCCCGTGCTGTCGTCGGCAGGCAGCGCAGTGCTGGCGGATGCAGTGGGCATGGTGGTTCCTTGCGGTGTCGGCACAGTTTAGTGCCGCACTTGCAGCGGGTGGCAGGCGCGGTTGATGGCCCCCATGCGCACGGTGCCGGTGGCCGAGGCCACGGCGCCCAGGAAAACGGGCCAGTCGTCGTCGACTGGCCCTTGGGGTCTTCAGCGCCCGCCGCTGGTGCGGCGGTGCCGGCCGGTTCACACCGGGCAGCGCACCCCGACCGTGAGCCTGTTCGACACGAAGGCCAGGTCCTTGATGTTGACCACGCCGTCGCCGTTGACGTCGGCACGCGGATCGAAGCCGGGTTGGCCCGTGGAGGTACCGAAGGCTGCCTTGATGATGGCCAGGTCGCCACAGTCGACGAAGCCGTCGCCGTTCAGGTCGCCCACCAGCCTGAGCGTGAAGTTGGCGTTCGACACGTCGAAGAACACATTGCCCACCGCCTCGACCTTGACGCGCGCCATCGTGGTTGCCGCGTTCGGCAAGGTCACGACTTCACTGCCATCGTTCGGCGTGCTGGCAGCCAGCAGCACCGGGTAGGTCAGGCCGCCGTCCAGCGACAGCGTGATCTTCACGTTGGCCGTGCCCACGGGTGCCGCACTGGTGCCAGCCACGTTCCAGGTCACGGTCGTCGTCGAACCGCCGTCCAGCGTCACGGCCGTGTTGGGCGCCGTCACCAGGAAGGGCCCGGCCGTGGGTTCCAGTGTCAACACGGTGGCGGTGCTGTTCACACCCCCCTTGCCGTCGCGCGCCGTGACCTTGAAGTTCAGGCGCGCCGGGCTCGCGTTGACGCCGGCAAAGCCTACGTAGTCGACCGTCGGCAGAAACTCCGAGAAGCAGTCGATTTCAGCCGGCGTGGGCGAGGCCGATGCCGGCGGGCAGAGGCCCGTTTCGGCATTGGTGTTGTTGGCCAGGATCTGCACCAGGTCAGGGAAGACGCGCGTCGGGTTGGTATTGACGGCATTCAGGCCCGGCGAGTTGTAGAGCAGGGTGTCGGTGGCGCTCACCACGGCACGGGTGCCGAACTGGCGGAACAGCGGACCGTTGGCCTTGGTGTTGCTGGTCAGGCTGGTGCCCGTGGCCGCGCCGCGGTCGTTCTGCTCCCACATGTAGGTAACGGTGTCGCCGTCGCCGTCGGTGGCACTGGCCGTCAGCGCGAAAGGCGTGCGCAACGGGATGGTGTAGCTCGCCACCGGTGCAACCACCGGTGCCACATTGGCCTTCGGGCTGACCGTGCCGCCACGGGACGTGGTGCCGCCCTTGGCAACTTCACCCACTTTGCCGGTGCAGCCGCCCGTGCAGTTCACGAGTTGCAGTTCGCTGGCATTGGTGCCGGCGAGCGTGCCGCCGAAGGTGATGGTGAAGGCCGTGTCGCCCAGCGTGCTGACGGTGACGGTGCCGCCGACGGGCCAGCCGGCGATGGCCTCCACCGCCGCCTTCACGCCTGCCGTGGTGAAGTTGGTGCCGCGAACAATGGCCGCCGAATCGTTGCCGTTGTAGCGCAGCACGAACTGCTGGCCGTCGGCTGCAAAGCCGCTCAGCACCGCGTACTGGACTTCGTTGATGCTGGTCTCGGCAGCCGAGGTGTAGGTCGTGATCTCGTCGAAGCTGCGCTGCGACCAGTAGGGATCGCTGTGCGGCTGCAGGTTGTCGGTGCCGCAGATGCCGGCGTAGGCCATGATCGATGTGCCGCTGCCGGGTTCGACCGAGTTCGCTGCGTTGCGGTTGCCGCCCGAGCAGTTGCCGACGGTGCCGTTGAAGGTGTGGTTGCCCGAGAACTGGTGGCCCATCTCGTGTGCCACGTAGTCCACCGCGAACAGGTCGCCCACGGGCGTCGGCAGGCCGGTGCAGCCCTGGGCCTTGTTGTTGCCGCCCACCACGCCCAGGCTGGCGATGCCGCCGCCGCCGGCGCCCACGGCAATGTGGCCGATGTCGTAGTTGCTGGCGCCTGCCAGCAGACCGATGACCAGCCGGGTGCGGGTCAGCGTGGCGCTGGAGCAGCTGACGCTGGCCGTGGGGTAGCACGCCGTGCCGCCGCAGGGGCCGTTCGTGGCGGAGAACTGCGCCGCGGTGTCCAGGTTCAGCAGATCGTTGTTGGCGATCAGCACCAGGCGGATCGAGGTCTCGTCTTCATAGACCTGGGTGACGCGGTTCATCAGCGTGACCTTGGCCGCGGTAACGTTGGCCGAACCGCCGAAATAGGTGGCGTAGGCGGGGTCGGTCAGCAGCGCCAGGCGATAGGTACGCAACTGGTTGCCCACCGAAGCATTGGTGGGCGAGGTGTCGCTCACCACCTGGTAGGTGGCGTTCGCCGACGAACGCCCTTCCGACGCGGTGATGGCGTAGGTGCCGAGGTTCTTGTACGGGTCGGCCTTGATGCTGGCCGTCACGGTGCCGTCGGGGCCGGCCGTGGCGTGCACGAGCTGGCGCGGCGCCGCGTCGGTGGTCACGTTGCGGACGGTGATGGCCACCAGCGCGCCCGGCGTGAAGCCGACGCCGCGCACTTCCACCGTGTCGGCGGCGCGGTACAGGCCGCGCGACAACGCAAGTTGCGGTTCGGTCAACAGCCCTTCGGTGAACACGCCGCGCGGGTTCGGCACGTCACGCCGGAAGTAGCTGGCGTACAGGCTGTCGTCGAGGTGGTAGTACGGGTCGATGTACCACGCGCCCTTGGGCGAGCGCACCGAAGCGTGGAAGCCCAGCGGCGTGACGTCCATGCGGATGGACGCGTTCGGGTCGTCGATGCCACGGCCGGCGTAGGTCTTGATCTCGGGGTGCCTGGCGGCCAGACCCGGTTCCATGATGGGCGAGTCGACCACGGCAAAACGCTGATAGCCGCCATCGGGATGCGGGAGCGAAACCACCAGCGGGTTCAGGCGCGCGGCCTGGCTGCGCTCTGCCGGTGCTGCGGCCACCAGTGAGGCGATGCCGTTGCGGTCGAGCGTGGCGGCGCGGAAGCGCGTCGCCAGCACCGCAGGCTGCGTGCCGCGAGCAGAGACCGCAGCGGGCGTGCCCTTGATGTCGACCCAGAAGGCCTTGGACGGGTGTGCAGCAGCGGCGTCCTGCGCCACCGTCGCACGGGCCGCGGCGGCCTGTGCCGACGGCACGGCAAGCATCCCGGCCGTCATCAGCGACAGCAGCACCAGACCACGCGCCAAGGGCCCCTGGCGGCCTGCCCCTCGGATGCCCGGGCCTGAGGCCGGCGGGAGACTGGGTGACCGTTGCAATTGCATGATGTGTCCTTCTTGCGGGGCAGGCTGGCAGGGTTTGATGGACCAGAGCCGGACGCTGCAGCAGACGCTGGTGACGACCATGCCCTGGTGGCGTCAGTCGGTGGAGGCATGGCATCGCACGGCCTCGAACCGACATCGGCACGATGCATGGAGCGTAAGCTTAAGATGCCCTAACGGCCAAGAGGGGCAGCCTTGAAGGAAGGGTCCAGATGGCCCAAACACACCCCCCGATCAAGGGGTTCCTCGCGAAAGTCGGGCCGAGGCGCAGTGCCTTGCTGGCCTTGGCGGTGTCTGCGATGTGCGGCTGCGTTCCGCACCTCACGGGCGCACAGCCCCGCACCGCACGCTCAAGCATGAACATCACCGAAATCTCGCTGGAGCGCGACTGCTCCGGCTGCGCCACCGGCTCGGTGCTCGTGCTGCGCGGTGACGGCAGCGCCATGCTGACCACCACCGGCAAGGCCCGCCTGGGCACCGAGGACCAGGTATCTGTAGGCCGCGTGCGCATTGAGGATTTCAACGAGCTGGCACGGCTCGCCGCGGCCCAGGGCTTCTTCGATCTGAACGACAGCTATGAAGATCCGCAATTGCAGGACGGCGCATGGTCGACCACGCGCGTCGTGCGGGGCGGCCAGGACAAGCGCGTGTTCAGAAGAGACGATGCGGGCCCGCCGACGCTGCGGACACTGGAGGCCGCCATCGAGCGTCTGCGCGAGCGCACGCCCTTTGCGCCCGCTGCGCCCGCTGCGCCGCCGATCAAGCGCAAGCCCGCGGGCTGAGCCCCTGGACGCGGCCTGTCCACCACCCATTCACGGGGATGCAGACGGCGCTTGCGGCACTCGACAAGCGGCGGTTCTCGCATACATTCGATCGCTATATGACGAGCGAGTGACCCCTACGCCTTCGGGCCTGGGGTGACAGGAATGCATCCGGCGGTCCGGTGCGGACCACCCTCAAGGCACAGGAGCACGGAATCATGGCCAGTTGGCAAGCTTGGAAGAACGGCTGCTTGGGCGCGTTGCTGTTGGGCGCCGTCGCGGCGCACGCAGGCGTGGGCCCGACGACGCTGTCGCTCACGGCGACGCCCAGCCCTGCCATCCAGGGCTCCTCTGTGGCGGTGGACGTGGTCATCAGCGACGTTGTCGATCTCTACGCCTACCAGTTTTCGCTGTCCTTCAACCCGTCGGTGCTGCAGGCCGCGGGTGTCACCGAAGGCGGCTTCCTGGCCACCGGCGGCACGACCTTCTTCGACGGCGGCACCATCAACAACACCACCGGCACGATCTCCTTCGCCTTCGACTCGCTGATCGGTGCGGTGCCCGGCGTCAACGGCACAGGCGTGCTGGCCACCATCAGCTTCACCGCCCTGGCTGTCGGTACGAGCGCACTCAACTTCTCCGACGTGCTTTTCATCAACTCGGCCCTGGCCGACATCACGGTGCAGGTGAACAACGGCAGCCTGCCGGTCTCGCCGGTTCCGGAACCTGCCGCGTTGATGCTCTTCGGCGCGGGCCTGGCCGGCCTGGTCGCTGCGCGCCGCCGCAAGGTGATTTGAGGATCGCTGCGCGCGGCCGTCTTCCCAGACGGCTGCACAAAAGACAAACGGCCCAGGCATCGCTGCCTGGGCCGTTCTACTTGGTTGGTGGGCCCTGAGTGACTCGAACACTCGACCAACGGATTAAGAGTCCGCTGCTCTACCAACTGAGCTAAGAGCCCCGAATTCTTCTGCGGCCGTGCAGTGTGAAACTGTCGCGTGGTGGGTCGTGCGTGACTCGAACACGCGACCAACGGATTAAAAGTCCGCTGCTCTACCGACTGAGCTAACGACCCGTCCGCAGAGCCTCACATTGTAGCCAGAAAATTCGGGGCTACCGGGGTGCCCGCGCAGCGCGCAGTTGTGCCACCACCTCACCCGCGGCCACCATGCCGAAGGTGGCGGTGACCACCACGCTGGAGCCGTAGCCGTGGCAGTTCAGACTGCCGTCGGTGGCGCAGGCTTCGTCGTGCTCATCAGCGGGCAGGGCCACGCTCTCGCGCGAGAACACGCAACGCAGCCCGATGCGCCCCTGCCGCGGCGCAGCACCGTCCTTGCGCAGGCGCTGGCGCAGGCTGGCCAACAGCGGGTCGTGCGTGGTGTCGGCCAGGTCTTCCACCTCCACACGCTGCGCAGCCTGCTTGCCGCCGGCGGCACCCACCACGACCACGGGCACGCCTGCACGCAACCCCCAGGTGGCCAGCGCCACCTTGGCGCGCACCTGATCGCAGGCGTCGACGAGCGCGTGCACCGGGTGTGGCAGCAGTGCGGGCCAGTTGCCGGGTTCGACGAAGGCGTCCACCACCTGCACCTCGCAGCCTGGATGAATGGCCGCGATGCGTTCACGAAGGGCCTCGCCCTTGTGCTGGCCCAGCGTGTCGCTCAGCGCCTGGACCTGGCGGTTGATGTTGGATTCGGCCACGTGGTCCAGGTCCACCAGTACCAGGCGCGCCACGCCACAGCGGGCCAGCGCCTCGACGGTCCACGAGCCCACGCCTCCCAGGCCCACCACGGCCACGCTGGCCTGCCGCAGGTGCGCGTAGTCCGCATCGCCGTAGAGCCGCCGCAGGCCGCCGAAGCGGCGATCGAGATCGGCCTGCTGCACAGGCGCTTCAGCGGCCAGCACGCGGATGCGGCGCCGCGTTCAGCGGATGGAGGCCAGCCGTTCCTTGCCCGCCTGCGCGGCCTCGGACTGCGGGTAGGTCTTCATCAGCTCTTCGATGGTCTTGCGGGCGCCGCGCGGGTCCTTCATCTCGGCCTGGCTGTTGGCCAGCGCGAGCAGCGCCTCGGGCGCACGCGGGCTCTCGGGCGCGGCAGCAACGAAGCCGCGGAAGGCGACGATGGCTTCCTTGTAGTCACGCTTGCCGTAGAGCGCATTGCCCGTCCAGAAACGCGCCGAGTCGGCGTAGGCGCTGGCCGGGTAGCGGCGCTGGAAGTTGGACAACAAGGCCACCGACTTGTCGAACTCGCCGCCACGAATGGCCGCGATGGCTTCGTCGTAGGCGCGCTTCTCGTCGGGGTCGACCAGCGCGTCGCGGCCGTCGATGGCCACCTTGACGGGCTCCAGCTTGCGCAAGCGGTCTTCCAGGGCCTGCCCGACGTCTTTCTGCCGACGCTGGATGTCGGACAGCTCGCGCAGCACCTGCTCGTCGCTGCCGCGCAGCTTGGCGATGTCGGCCCGCATGGCTTCGAGCTGGTTGTTCAGGTCAAGCAGACTGCGGCGCAGTGCGCCGAGCTGTTCCACCAGCTGCGCGTTGGTGGCCGTCAACTCCGCCGTGCGAGCCTTGCCGGCTTCTTCGACGGTCACCATGCGGGCCCGCAATTCAACGATGGCCTTGCGCGCCTCGTCGTCGTCGAACAGCCCGGCATGCGCAGTAGCCGCTGCGCCCAGCAGCACCGCAGCCCCGACCGCACGCCATGCGCGCTGCGTCTGCATTTCAGCGGTCCTTCAGCTCGGCGCGGCGGTTCTTGGACCAGGCCGATTCATCGCCGCCAGGGGCCGCCGGCCGCTCTTCGCCGAAGCTCACGGCCTCCAGCTGCACGTCGGTGGCGCCCAGCAGGGTGAGCGACTTCACCACCGCAGCCGCCCGCTTCTGGCCCAGGGCCAGGTTGTATTCGCGGCCACCGCGCTCGTCGGTATGGCCTTCGACGACCAGGCGCTTGGCCTTGTTGGTGCTCAACACCTTGGCGAAGCCGTCGAGCACGGGCTTGAAGTCGTCCTTGATGACGAAGCTGTCGAAGTCGAAGTAGACGATGCGCTGGTTCGGCAGGGCCAGCAGGGCCGCGCCGGCGGCACCCGCGGCGGCACCCTTGGACAGATCGACCGTGGCCACCTGCGACTGAGGCACGGCCGCCGAGGTCGCACCAGCGCCAGCAGCCGCCACCGGCGTGCGTGTCTCCACCGGCGGCGCAGAGGTCGTTGTTTCGGGCAGCTTGGTGGTGCCGCAGGCGGCCAGCAGTGCAGCCAGCACGGCCGTGGTGCCCAGGCTCAGAGTGCGTTGCATGTTCATGAATTCTTCTCCTTGCAGCGGGTGGGTGGGGACATCACGAGAGAACACCGAGACCCCGGGGAAAGCGCGTCGACCCTCAGCGCCCGAAAGGCCCCCAGGCGGGTTCGCGCATGTCGGCCCCTGCAGCAATGCTCAGCAAGCGGCTCTTGATCTTGCCATCCAGGGTCGTGGTCATCAACACGTCGGTGCCTTGCAGGCGCGTGGCATACACGATCAGGCGGCCGTTGGGCGCGAAACTCGGGCTCTCGTCATCTTGTGTGTCGGAAAGTGCCGTGGAGGTTCCGCTCTCGAGCTCCTGAACCATCAGGCGGTAGGCATTGCCCTGGCGCGTGATGTAGGCCAGTTGCTTGCCGTCGGGGCTGATGGACGGGCTGATGTTGTAGCCGCCGCTGAAGGTGACGCGCTCCACCGCACCACCGCCAGCGGGGATGCGATAGATCTGCGGGCCGCCGCCGCGGTCGCTGACGAAGTAGATCTGGCGGCCGTCGGGCGACCAGACGGGTTCGGTGTCGATGGCGCTGCTGGCGGTCAGCCGCACCGGTGCGCCGCCGCTGGACGGCAGGGTGTAGAGCTGCGTCAGCGCGTCCTGCGACAGCGCCACCGCCAGGCGCTGGCCGTCGGGCGACCAGGCCGGCGCGCTGTTGCTGCCGCGGAAACTCGCCACGAACTTGCGGTCGCGGGTCGTCAGGTCCTGCACCACGACCTCGGCCTTCTGGCGCTCGAAGGAGACATAGGCCAGGCGCCGTCCGTCGGGCGCCCAGGCCGGGCTGATGATCGACTCGGGGCTGATCAGCGCCTCCTGGCCGCCTTCGCCGTCGGCGTCGGTCACGTGCAGCGTGTAGCGCCGGCCCTGCCTGACGACGTAGGCGATGCGCGTGGCATTGACGCCGCGCTCGCCGGTGAGCTTGTGCTGGATTTCATCGGCCACGCGGTGCGCGGCCAGGCGCAGGTCGGCAGCCAGCACGGTCTTGCTCTGGCCCAGCATCTCCTCGCCCTTGACGGCGTCCCAGAGTTTGTAGCGCACGTCGTAGCGGCCATCGACCAGGCGTGTCACCGAGCCGGCCACCAAGGCGTCGGCACCGCGTCCGCGCCACTGACTCAGGTCCACGGCGGCGCGCTCGTCGGCCACGCCATCGGCCGGCTGCACGCGCACCAGGCCGCTGCGTTCCAGGTCGGCCTTCACCACCTGCGACACCGCGACGCCGGAGGCCGCCTCGTCGCGGAAGGGCGCCAGCGCCAGCGGCACCTGCCGCGCGCCGACGCCGCTGATCTCGACACGGAACTGCGCCAGCGCGGGCACGGTGACCGTGAGGGCTGCACCGCCCAGCAACGCGCGGCGGGCA
>JANNFE010000201.1:0-17839 GCA_031379415.1 Betaproteobacteria bacterium
CTGAACACGCTATGAAGTCCCTGGGCGCGCGGGCCGACGGCGAGCGCCTGGAACGCATGCAGGCCAGCCCGCGCTGGGCCGGCAGCGGCTTTCGCAATGTCGCGCCCATCCGCGCCGGCCTGCGCGACCCGGCGGCGAAGATGCCCAGCCTGTCGGACTTCCTGTGCGGCGGCACGCGCCGCGTACCCACCGGCCCGTTGCCCGCGCAAGACCCGCGCGAGAGCTGGCGCCTCGCGCCCGGCAGCGGCCTGCGTGCCACCTGGCTCGGGCACAGCACGGTGCTGGTGGAGATCGACGGCGCCCGCCTGCTCACCGACCCCGTGTGGGGCCGCCGTGCATCACCCTCGCAGCTGGCCGGGCCCAAGCGCTTCCAGCCCGTGCCGGTGGCGCTGAGCGCCTTGCCGCCCATCGACGCCGTGCTGCTGTCGCATGACCACTACGACCACCTGTGCCACCCCACCGTGCGCGCGCTGGCCAAGACGAACATCCCCTTCGTCACCAGCCTGGGCGTGGGCGCGCACCTGCAGGCCTTCGGCGTGGCGCCCGAACGCATCACCGAACTGGACTGGTGGGAGAGCCACCGCATCCCCGGTACCGAAGTGGAAGTGACGGCCGCACCGTCGCAGCACTTCAGCGGCCGCGGCCTCAAGGACCGCAACGCCACGCTGTGGTCGTCGCTGGTCATGCGCGGCCCCAGGCACAAGGTCTTCTTCAGCGGCGACACCGGACTCACCGACGAGTACACGCTGATCCGCGACAGGCTCGGCCCCTTCGACCTGGTGATGCTGGAAGTGGGTGCATTCCACCCGGCCTGGGGCGACATCCACCTCGGCCCGCAGAACGCGCTGGAAGCGCTGCAGCTGCTGGGCGGCGGTGCCTTCCTGCCGGTGCACTGGGGCACCTTCAGCCTGGCCATGCATGCCTGGGACGAACCGGCCGAGACGCTGCTGGGCCAGGCGCCGAAGCAGGGCGTGCAGCTCGTCATGCCGCAACTCGGTCAGCCCGTGGAGCCGGCGCAGGTGGACAGCGTCACGCCGTGGTGGCGCGCCGTGGACCACGGCGAAAGCGCGCCGGCCCAGGCCGTGAGCTGGCCCAAGGCGGCGGGTTGGCCGCTGGACTGAGGCCGACGGGCGGGGGTGAAGCTGTGTAAAGGGGGGCCATTCGAGTCCTCGCGCCTTCCTGCCCCGCGTTGAGGGGTGACCTTCACTGCTTCAGGCCCCCCCATGCACAAGCCCCGAACCACCCGTCTGGCCCTGGCGCTCACACTGGCTGCCGTGTTCCTGAGCGGTTGCATCGTCGTGCCACGCGGCTACGGCGGCCATCACCACGGCCGTGGCGGCTATTACCAGCAGAGCGCGCAGGAAGCCCCGCAGCAGCAGCCCGCACCGCGCGGACGCTGGGAGCGGCGCTGACGCGCTGAGCGCTGAGCACTCACACCTCGTCAGCCTCGATGATCAGCGTGCGCCGCCGCACGCCCGCGCCGGCCACCGTCACCGTGACGCGCAGCGCCTGCGCCACCGGCACGTTGCGCGCAAAGCGATAGTCCAGGCCGTCGACCTCGCCAGGCTTGTGCGCCGGCACGCGGCGCTTCCATTGCAAGGCGCCGTCGGCTTGCACCGTCATCTGCAGCCAGGGGCTCTTCGCGTCTTCAGGCACGCCCACGGTGATGGCGCAGGCGATCTCGAAGCGGCGCTCGCGCTTCGCGTCGGGGGGAATCATCAGCGTGGCGGTAGCGGCGTCGCCGGCCACGAGCGACCAGCGTTCAGGAGCAGGGGACGACATTGGCTGCAAGGCGGGCACGGGACAGCGAGTGTCCACCGCCCGCGCCGCCCGCTGCTTCAGGGCACCGAGAAGCCCGTGTCGGCCAGGGTGTCCATGGCCTGCGCGAGCAAGGCGCCGTCGTCGATGCTCGTGGCCAGGCCTGCCGCGCGCAGCTTGCCCAGCATGCGGCGCGTCAGCGAATGCGTGCGCCCGCCGTGGCGGCTGCTGAAGAGGTAGAGGTTGTGCGTCTCGCTGACCCACGACAGCTGCGCCGTCATCCAGCGGCTCTGCAGGAACAGGCGGCAATAGGCGCCCGGTGCCAGCTCGTCGAGCCAGGGCTTGTGGCCGGCCACTTCCAGCGTGGTGTCGATGCCCGCACCCATGGCGACGGGCACGGTGGGCAGGCCGGCCTGCAGCTCCAGCACCAGCGGCGCGGGGCCGCTGTCGACGGCGTCTTCCCAGCGCTCTTCCTGCACCGGCGGCGGGTTCTCCAGCAGGGCCAGCACCTCGGCCAGTTCGGCCTGCTGGCGTGCCGGCGGCAGGCCGGCATGGGCCAGGCCTTCCGACACCTGGCGCATCAGCACCGCACGCTGGGCGCGCGACACGCGCTGGCCGGGGCGCGCGGTGGCGCGGATGAGGTCGTCGACGACCAGCGCCAGCCCACCCATGGCTTCGCAGTGCAGGCCCTGGCGCAGGGTCACGGTCGTCATGGCCTGGGTCCACGGGCCGATCAGGAACTGGCGCAAGCCCGGGCACACCGGCGTGCTGCGCAGCTGCTGCACGATCTGCTGGCGCAGCTCGACCTCGACCTCGTCGCGGTCGGCCTGGCCCTGGATGTCGCCCAGCTGCCCGGCCAGCGTGCTGGTGCGCTCTGCCATGGCGCGCGTGGCCAGCTGCTGCACCTCGTCGGCAGCGGTCTGCAGGCTGGCACGGCTGGGCGCGGGCGCCTGGCGCAGGCGCTCCATCACGAGGCCCAGCGACTGCGTCACCGCGCCGGCCGCGGGCGCGGCTTCGTCGTGCACCGAGCCCATGGCGATGAGGCGGTCGAGCAGCGTCCACCAGGGGTGGTCCAGGCTGGTCCACAGCTGCGACTCCTGCGCCGCCAGCGCGCGGCCGGGCGCGTACAGGCCGTTGAGCAGGGACCGCGCCGAGGGCGTGGTGCCCACCAGGTGTTGGTCGAGGTGTTGGTCGATCTGCGCGAACAGGCGCTCCATCAGCTCCACGGCGGCGGCCGGTTCCAGCGCCGGCCGGGCGCGCTCGGCGGGCAGGGGGTCGGCGAACAGGCGCAGCGTGAGCCCTTCCTCGGGCGCGGCTTCGGGCGCGGCGGCAGCCAGCGGGGCCTCCGCCGCCAGCGTCTGCCGCGCGCGTTCCACCAGCCGCCACAGTGCAGCCGAGGCGTCGGGCTCGGGCTCGGTGGCCAGTGCCCGGTCGGTTCGGCGCCGGTTCCGCGCGGCGGCCGTGGCGGGCGCGGCGGGTGCCGAGGTGTGCTTGGCGCGGTACTGCGACTGCGCCGGCTGCACGCCCCAGCTGAGCAGGGTGTTCGACAGTTCTCGCGCCACACGCCGCAGCTCGATGCCCATGGCCGTGCCCAGCTGGCCCAGCAGCAGCAGGCGCATGCCGGGCTCGGGTGCCAGGTCCACCAGCCCAGCGCGCAAGCCGCTGGCGCAGGCCAGCGGCCGCAGCGGCAGGGCGGTGAAGTCGATCCCCGGCAAGCCCTGCAGGCCGCTGGCCAGCGCCGCCAGCTGCCGCAGTTCACCCTGGGCTTCGGCCTCCACGGCCTGCACGATGCGCGCGATCTCGATGTCCTCGTCGATCTGCGCTTCGTCGATGAGCGTGAGCCTGATCTCGCCGGCTTCGTCGGTCGGCACGCGCGCGGTGGGCCGGCCGGGTGTGGCCATGTCCAGCTGGCGCGCGATGGCCTGCGCCAGGCGCTCGACGACCAGTTCGCGGCGCTCCTGCAGCAGCTGCAATGCGGTGGCCGTGTGGCTGCGGTCACCGGCCACGGCCGTGCGCAGGGCAGCCGACGCCAGTTCAGCCGCGGCGCCGGCCACCATGGCGCGCACCCAGGTGGCAAGGCCGCTGCGCACCAGCTGCGACAGCGCTTCAGGCTCGGCCGGCGACGTGGCGCGCAAGGCGCGGGCTTCAGAAGAGTTTGGCAATTTCACGTGGCGACCCCGTTTTCGACCGTATCGGCGCCGCCCGCAGCGACTTGAGCGCACCGGGTCCCCGCGATGCCCCTTGCACGCGCGCCGGCAGCGTTTCGCCGCAAGAATGCCGCCGCAAGGCCGACTGCTTTCACCGGCCCACTTCGAGACCCCCCCATGCACGCCACCCTGCCCCTGCTGGCCGCCACCCGCTTCCCCGCCCTGCGCCGCGGCGCGCTGCACACCCTGCAGGTCAACCTGGGCTACCGCTGCAACCAGAGCTGCCTGCACTGCCACGTCAACGCCGGGCCGAACCGCACCGAGGAGATGGACGCAGAGACCACGGCGCTGGTGCTCGACGTGCTGCGCGCGCGCCGCGTGCAGGCGCTGGACCTCACCGGCGGCGCGCCCGAGCTCAACACGCACTTCCGCAGCCTGGTGGCCGGTGCGCGCGCACTGGGCGTGCACGTCATCGACCGCTGCAACCTGACGATCCTGTCCGAACCCGGCCAGGCAGACCTGGCCGCCTTCCTGGCCGCGCAGGGCGTGGAAGTGGTGGCCTCGCTGCCCTGCTATTCGGTGGCCAATGTCGACCGCCAGCGCGGCGAAGGCGTGTTCGCGCGCAGCATCGCCGGGCTGCAGGCGCTGAACGCGCTGGGCTATGGGCGCGATCACTCCGGCCTGGTGCTCAACCTCGTCTACAACCCGCAGGGCGCCGTGCTGCCGCCGCCGCAGGGGCCGCTGGAGGCCGACTACAAGCGCGAGCTGGCGCAACACTTCGGCATCGTCTTCAACCACCTCTACGCGCTGACCAACATGCCCATCCAGCGTTTCGGCAGCACGCTCATCAGCAAGGGCAGCTTCGACAGCTACCTGCAGCTGCTGAAGGGCGCCTACCAGGCCCAGAACCTGGCCGGGCTGATGTGCCGCACCACCATCAGCGTCGACTGGCAGGGTGAGCTCTACGACTGCGACTTCAACCAGATGCTGGGCCTGCACGCCACGCTGGGCGGCGTGGCCCGGCCGCATCTGCGCAGCCTGCTCGACGATGACGGCGCCGGCAGCGCCATCCGCGTGGCCGAACACTGCTATGGCTGCACCGCCGGCCAGGGCAGCAGCTGCGGCGGTGCGCTGGCGGCGTGAACACGCCACCGCGGCTCACGGTGGTGATGCCGGCGCTGAATGACGCCGCCGGCATCACCGCCACCCTGCAGGCGCTGGCGCCGCTGCGGGAGCGCGGGCATGAAGTCATCGTCGTCGACGGGGGCAGCGCCGACACCACCGCCACCTTGGCCGCCGTGGCGGCCGATGCGGTGCTGCACAGCCCGCCCGGACGCGCACGCCAGATGAACACCGGCGCCGCCGCGGCGCTGGGCGAGGTGCTGCTTTTCCTGCATGCCGACACGCGCCTGCCCGAAGGTGCCGACGCCGCCATCGCACGCGCGCTGCAGGCCGGCGCACGCTGGGGGCGTTTCGACGTGCGCATAACAGGCGCTTCGCCGGCCTTCCCGCTCATCGCGGCGCTGATGAACCAACGTTCGCGGCTCACCGGCATCGCCACCGGCGACCAGGCCCTGTTCATCGAGCGTTCGCTGTTCATGCAAATCGGTGCTTATGCCGAGCTGCCGCTGATGGAGGACGTGGAACTGTGCACGCGCCTGCGCGCCGTGGCGCGTCCGGCCTGCCTGCGCGAGCGTGTGCTCACCTCGGGCCGGCGCTGGGAAAGCCGCGGCGTCTGGCGCACGGTCTTCCTGATGTGGCGGCTGCGCTGGCGCTGGTGGCGCGGCGTGCCGGCCGACCAACTGGCACGCGCCTGGCGATGAACACACCCATCGCGCTGCTGGCGCGCGCGCCAGTGGCCGGCCAGGCCAAGACGCGGCTGATTCCGGCGCTGGGGCCGGCAGGCGCCGCGGCGCTGGCCGAGCGAATGCTGGAACACGCCGTGGCGCAGGCCGTGGCCGCGGCGCTGGGCCCGGTGACGCTGTGGGTCACGCCCGATGCCACGCACCCGGCCTTTGCGCGGCTGGTGGCGCGGCATGGCATCGCACTGGCCCTGCAGCCGCCGGGTGACCTGGGCGCGCGCATGGCTGCGGTGTTTGCGCAAGCCAGCGGGCCGCTGCTGTTGATGGGCACCGACGCACCTGCGCTGGATGCCCGGCGCTTGCGCGACGCTGCGGCCGCCTTGCAGTCGCACGATGCGGTCTTCGTGCCCGCGCTCGACGGCGGTTATGCGCTGGTGGGCCTGCGGCGCGCGGCGCCGACCTTGTTCGATCACATGCGCTGGAGCACGCCGCAGGTGATGGCCGACACGCGCCAGCGCCTGTCCCGGGCAAATCTGCGCCACGCCGAGTTGCCTGCCGTGGCCGACATCGACGAGCCCGCCGACCTGGCGCACTGGCCACCCGGCTGGCCCTAGCTGCATGGAAAGCTTCATCACCCTGCTGCACCAGGGCGGCCGCCCCGGCCGCTGGGGCAGCCTGGGACTGTGGGCCCAGGACACGGCCGACTATTTCGGCGCCTGCACCGAGCTGGCCCTGGCCGTGGGCCGCGCCGCCGGTGTGCTGCCGGGTGACCGCGTGCTCAGCGTGGCCTGCGGCGGTGGTGAAGAACTGCGGCTGTGGCACGAAGCCTTTGGCGCGCGCGCCGTGCTGGGCGTGGACGCCGATGCCGCACTGGTGCAGGCCATCGCGGACGGCGGCACCGGCCTGGCCGCGAAACACGGCTCGGGTACGGCGCTGCACGCGCTGGGCCTGCCCGAAGCCCGCTTCGACCGCGTGCTCTGTGTCGACGCCGCCTACCACCTGCAGCCGCGCTGCGCCTTCCTGCAGGATGCCTTCCGCCTGCTGCGGCCGGGTGGCACGCTGGCCTACACCGACCTGGTGATCGGCCGGGCGCGCGGGCCAGGGCCGCTGCTGCTGCGCGGCAGCGCGCGCCTGTGCGGGCTGCCCGCGCAAAGCCTGGCGACGGCCGCTGAACAGCTGCAGCAGCTGCAGGCGCTGGGCTACGAAGGCGCCACGCTGCAAGGCCTGGACGACGCGGTGCTGGGCGGCTTTGCGCGCTTCGTGCGCAGCCAGGGCCGCGCGCCCTGGCACTGGCCGCGCGTGGCGGTGACGGCGGCGCTGATCCCGCCCTGCCGTGCGCTGGGCCTGGGCTACGCCACGCTCTCGGCCAGGCGGCCGGCCGGCACGCCCACCGCGGCCTCGACCCGCGCCGCCACGGCGTAGGCCGAGCGCACCGCGCTTTCCAGCAGCGGCACGCCGGGCTGGGCGTAGCTGCCGCACAACCAGATGCGCCGCCCCGGCTGCTCGTGCAGGCGCTGCAGCGCGGCCAGGGCTGCGGAGGTGTGGCTGTCGACCAAAGGGCGTTCGAACCTGGCGCGGCTGATCACCGTGTCTTCGCGCACCGGCTGCTGCGGCATCACGGTCTGGAACAGCGGCGCAGCACGGCGCAGAGCGGGCTGCACGCGGTTCAGCCAGATCGTGCTCTGCGGCCGCTCGAAGGCCGGTGAGATGCAGGCGTTGACGGGCGACCAGGCGCCGCGCCGCGCCGGCATCAGCGCCGGGTCGCGGTGCATCACCACTTCCAGCGCGCGGTACCTGAAGCCGGCCAGCACGGCGGCTTCGGCCGCGGTGGCGTCGTGCCACAGCGCCAGCGCCTGGTTGGCCTGGGTGGCGAAGACAGCATGCTCGAAGTGCTGCTCGCCGCCCGCGTGCTGCACCCACACGCCGGCCGCGTCGCGGCGCACGCTCACGACAGCGGCCTGGCACATCACGCGCGACACGCCGGCCAGCAGCCTTTGCGCCACGTCGTCGGCACCGTGGCAGGCGCGGTGCACGCTCTGGCGCGCCAGGCCGGCAGCGGTGTAGCCGGCCACCACGTCGGCCGGATAGGCACGCGCGTCGGCCGTGGTGCAGGTGGCCACGGTGGCGATGGCCGGCAGCAACAGGCCGTCGACGAACTCGGGCGCGATGCCGCAGGCCGCCACGAAGTCGCCGATGCTGACGCCAGCCAGTTCTCCACGCGCCAACGCGGCGCGCGCCTGGGCCTGGAAGCGCAGCGCGCCCTGCACGATGCGGCGCCCGCGCGCGCCGGCCACGTCCTGCGGCAGCACATACGGCAGCGAGACGGCTCCGAAGCGCAGGTTGCGCCAGCGAAAGTAGGCCGCGCCGTCGGCGCCGGTGAAGGTGGTGGCGTAGTTCACTGGCTCGATGGCCACGCCGAGCTCGGCGTACAGCTGCGCCAGCGTGGGGTAATAGCCGGGGTAGAAGACGCGCAGCGGCACGTCCACGCGGATGCCGTCCACGGCCACGGAACTGGCCACGAAGCCGGGCTGTGCATGGCGCTCGAACAGGGTCACCGTGTGGCGCTGTGCAAGCAGCCACGCACTGACCAGGCCGGCGATGCCGCCACCGATGACGGCGATCTGCATGCGCCCAGGTTACCAGCCGGCCGCGATGCGTTGACAATCGCGCCCTGCACTGCCGCAGCACTGGCTCCATCGTTCATGTCCGACATCGCCGAGAACCCGCCCACCGAACCCACTGCGCCGCCCGAGGTGACGGCGGCTGCCGAGGCTGCACCATGCGCGCCGGCCGAAGCCGCGGTCGAGGTGGCACCCGCGCCCGAAGACGCCGCAGCGGCCGAGCCGCAGCCAGCGCCTGCGCCCGAGGCCGACGCACCCGTGGCACCCGAAGGCGATGCCACGGTGGCGGCCGAGACCAAGCCGGCCGTCCCCGAACTCTCGCCCGCCGCCTGCGCCGCGCTGCTGGCCCAGCACTACCCGGCGCTCTTCGGCGCTGGCAAGGCGCTGCCGATCAAGCTGCGCATCCAGGCCGACATCCAGACGCGCACGCCGGGCCTGTTCACGAAGAAGACGCTGTCGATCTTCCTGCACCGCCACACCACCAGCACGGCCTACCTGAAGGCGCTGGTGGCATTGCCCCAGCGTTACGACCTGGACGGCGCGCCGGCCGGTGAGGTGGCGCAGGAACACCGCGACGCCGCGGCCGCCGAGGTGGAACGCCGACGCGCCATCGTCGACGCGCGTCGCCAGGCCGAGCGCGACGCGCAGCGCCAGGCGCAGCGTGCGCGGGCGCCGGTGGTCGAAGCCACGGCAGCCGCCGATGGCAGCGCGCCGACAGCACCCATGGAAGGCGCAGCGCCGGCCCTGCCGCCGATGGCCCGCCCACCACGCCCGCCCTTCAAGCCCAACGACCCGCGCGCCAAGGCGGCGCGCCGTGAAGGCCGCCCGCCGGCCGGGCCGCGGCCCGAAGGTCGGGCGGCGCAACCGCCGCGCCAGGGCCGGCCGCCGCAAGGCGATCGCCCGCCACGCGCCGACCGACCACCACGCCCCGATGGCCCACGCCCGCCGCGCCACGACATGCGTGCGGACCAGCGCCAAGAGCCCCGCCCGCCGGCCGAAGCGCCGCTGCCGCCGGGTCTGTCGGCCGCAGAAATCGAAGCCCGCCGCGACCGCGCCAACCTGCTGCGCGCCTGGGAAGGATCGACGCTGACACGCGCCAACTTCTGCGTGCTCAAGCGCATCAAGGAATCCGATCTCGACACCGCGCTGAAGCTGGCGCAGGAAGAACGCGGGCCGCGGCCGCCCCGGCCGACGCGCTGAACGCGCGCGCCACGGCGCGGCCCGCCACGCGCCCGGCCGATGGGTGTTTTCCAGGTCCGGCGGGGTGCTGGCGGGCGCGCACACTCCCGGTGCCCCTCACTCACACGCCCCTGCCATGAAGCGCTTGTTGTCCGCCCTGTCACTGGCCGCCGTCGGCCTGTCGTTCGCCACCCCCGTGCTCGCCCAGGCCTGGCCCGCGAAACAGCCCATCAAGCTGGTGGCCGTGTTCCCGCCCGGCGGCTCGGTCGACCAGGTGGCGCGCATCCTGGCGCCGGCGCTGCAGCAGCAACTGGGGCAGACCGTCATCGTCGACAACAAGGGCGGGGCCTCGGGCTCCATCGGCGCCGGCGCGGTGGCGGCTTCACCGCCCGACGGCTACACCTTCGCGGTGGTCTTCGACACCCACGGCGTCAACCCCGCACTGCAGCCCAGCCTGCCCTACGACTCGCGCAAGGACCTGCCGGCCGTGGCCTTGCTGGGCACCAGCGCCATGGTGCTGGCCACCCATGTGGACACGCCCTACAAGACCTTCGCCGACGTGGTGGCTGCCGTGAAGGCCGGCAAGCCGGTGAACTACGGCAGCATCGGCAACGGCAGCCTGGGCCACCTGGCGATGACGCTGCTGGCCAAGGGCAACAACTTCGACCTGGGGCACGTGCCTTACCGCGGCGGCGGCCCGCTGATGCAGGACGCCATCGCCGGCCACGTGCCGCTGAGCATTGGCTCGGTGTTCGTGACCAAGCCGCACATCGACAGCAAGCGCCTGCGCCCGCTGGTCGTCACCACCGACAAGCGCAGCCCGCAGCTGCCCGACGTGCCCACGCTGGCCGAAAGCGGCTACGCCGGCTTCAACGCGCCCGCCTGGTGGGCCGTGCTGGCGCCGGGCAAGACACCGCCCGAGATCGTGGCGCGCATGAACGACGAGATCAACAAGGCGCTGAAGAACCCCGACGTTGCAGCCAAGCTGGCGGCGCAGGGCATCGTCATCCACATCGGCACGCCGGCGGCGGCGCAGGCCTTCATCGAAGGCCAGATGGACACCTGGGCCAAGGTGGTGAAGGCCAACAACATCAAGGCAGATTGAGCGCGGCGCCGCGGCTGGGCGCAGCGGACCTGCGCCGCCTGCCCGACCCCGCGGCCACACCGCCCGATTGCGCCTGCGCGCACCTGGTGTGTGCCGGCTGGGAGAGCATCTCGGCGCCCCTGGGCGAGCCGCTGCTGCAGCGCCTGGGTACGCTGCGTGATATGGATGCGGCCGACGAGGCCGAGCCGACGTTCGAAGAACAGCACGAAGGCGGTTCGCGCTACGACTCACCCCACGCGCCCATCGTGCCGGCGTTCTTTCCCTACAACCGCTGCGAGGTCTGGGCCTGCCGGGCCTGCGGGCGGGGCTTCCTGCAGTACACGGAGTTCGGCGGTTATTACGTCGACCACCGGGTGCGGCAGGTGGACCCGGCGCGGGTGCGCGGCTAGCCCATCACCCGCACCACGTCGCCCACCGCGATGAAACCGCCTTCGAGCACGCGCGCCGTCACGCCGCCATGCCCGCGCATCGCGTTGTAGCCGCCGGGGCCCAGCAGCTCTTCCATCTTCGAGCAGGGGTCGCAGGGGCCGGTGATCTCCAGCTGCACCTCGGCGCCGATGCGCACCAGCACCTTCTGGTCGGCAAAGGGCGAACGCAGGCCCAGCAGGTTGATGCCCGAGACGAGCAGGTTGCGCCGCAACGCGCCGGCATCCAGGTCGGCCAGCCCGCTCCACGCCGCGATGAGCGGCAGATGTTCGGCCTGGATCAGCGTCACCTGGCGTTTGCCGCCGCCGAGGCCGGCCGGCTGGCGCTCTGCGCTGCGGTCGCCCGCCAGGCCGCGGCCGGCCAGTGCTTCGGCGCTCTGTACCGACAGCGAGGGTAATCCGCGCCCAGGGCGCAGCCAGATGGCCTTGATGCGGCCGGGCCGCGGGAAGCGTTGGGTCAGTGCACGCAGGTCGTCGGCCATGCCCCCAAGGCTACAGCCCCAGCTCGCTCAGGCCCGGGTGGTCGTCGGGCCGGCGGCCCAGCGGCCAGAAGAACTTGCGTTCCTCGGGCTTGATCGGCAGGTCGTTGATGCTGGCAAAGCGCCGCGTCATGAAGCCGGCTTCGTTGAATTCCCAGTTCTCGTTGCCATAGCTGCGGAACCAGTGGCCGCTGTGATCGTGCCATTCGTAGGCAAAGCGCACGGCGATCACGTTGCCGGTGTAGGCCCACAGTTCCTTGATGAGCCGGTAGTCCAGCTCCTTGGCCCACTTGCGGCGCAGGAAGGCCTTGACCTCCTCGCGCCCCACCGGGAACTCGGCGCGGTTGCGCCAGCGCGTGTCTTCGGTGTAGACGCGGGCGCAGACCTCGGGGTCGCGTGTGTTCCAGGCGTCTTCGGCGCCGCGCACCTTCTTCTTCGCGCTGTCTTCGGTGAAGGGCGGCAGGGGTGGGCGGGTGTCAGTCATCGGGTGGCCTCCTACTTGTTCATCCAGCCCATGGACGTGGGCAGCCAGGTGGCGATGGCGGGAAAGAGCATCACGATCACTACCGCGGCGAGCTGGATGGTGATGAAGGGCCACACGCCCCGGTAGATCTCGCGCGTCTGCACCACCGACGGCGCCACGCCGCGGAAGAAGAAGAGGCTCCAGCCCACCGGCGGCGTGAGGAAGCTGGTCTGCATGTTGATGCAGATGAGCGCGGCCAGCCACACCATGTCGACACCCTGCGCCGCGAAGTAGGGCAGGAAGAGCGGCAGCACGATGTAGCTGATCTCGGCCCATTCCAGCAGCACGCCGGCCAGAAAGAGCACGCCCATGAAGAACAGGATGTCGGTAGTGGTGCCGCCAGGGATCAGCGCAAACAGGTCCTGGATGAGCCGCTCGCCGCCCAGGCCGCGGAAGGCCAGGCTGAAGGCCTGCGCCGTCATGATGACGAAGAAGATCATCACGCTGGTGGTGAGCGTGTCCATGCAGGTGTCGCGCAGCACCTTCAGCGTGAGCTTGCCGCTCAGGCCCACGATCAGCAGCCCGCCCAGGGCGCCGATGGCGGCAGCTTCGGTGGGCGCGGCAATGCCACCCATGATGGAGCCCAGCACCGCGCACACCAGCAGCAGCGCCGGCATCACGCCCTTGACCAGGCGCACCATCAGCTGGCCGCGCGACAGCGCCGCGCGTTCTTCGGCCGGGATGGGCGGCGCCTTGCTCGGGTTGCGCCAGGCGTAGACGAGGATGTAGACCACGTACAGCCCGGCCAGCATCAGGCCCGGAACCAGCGCCGCCGCGAACAGCGTGCCCACCGACTCGTTCATGATCTCGGCCAGCAGCAGCAGCACCAGGCTGGGCGGGATGATCTGGCCGAGGGTACCGCTGGCGCAGATGGTGCCGGCGGCCAGCGCGTGGTCGTACTTGTACTTCAGCAGCGTGGGCAGCGCGATGACGCCCAGCAGCACGATGGTGGCGCCGACGATGCCGGTGGTGGCCCCCATGATGACGCCGAAGACGATGATGCCCACGCCCATGCCGCCGGGCACGCGGCCGGCGATGTGGCCGATGACCTCCAGCATGTCCTGGCCCAGGCGTGACTTCTCCAGCATCACGCCCATGAAGACGAACATCGGCAGCGCCAGCAGCGACTGGTCGGTGGCCACGCCGTAGATGCGTGCCGGCAGCAGGTTGAAGAGGCTGTCGCCAAAGCCGATGAAACCGAAGACGATGCCGGTGGCTGCTGCTGCGTAGGCCACGGGCACACCGATGAGCAGCACGACGACGAAGGCCACCAGCATGGCCAGGGCGAGGAATTCGAGTCCCATCACGGGCCTTTCAAGGCTGGCTGGCGGCCGGGGCGCGCCCGGCCAGCTGCGCACCCGTGCGCACGACGATGCTGCAGGCCGTGATGGCCAGCAGCGCATAACCCGACACCACCAGTGACTTGACGGCCCAGCGCCAGGCCAGGCCGCCGGGGTCGGGCGAGACCTCGGCCAGCGACCAGGAGTAGGCCGCGAACTTCCAGCCCAGCCAGCAGACGAAGAGCGAGAACGGCAGCATCACCAGCAGCGCGGTGAGGAACTCGATCCAGGTCTTGGTGCGTTCGCTGTAGTGCTGGTAGAAAAAGTCGACCCGCACCTGCGTGCCGCGCAGCTGCATGTGTGCAATGCCCCACAGCGCCACCACAGCCAGCAGGTGCCATTCCAGCTCTTGCAGCCACACGGTGCTGGCGTTGAAGAAGTAGCGCGCCAGCGTGTTGCCGCTGATCAGCAGCACCATCGCCAGCGTGAGCCAGGCGGTGAAGCTGCCGATGCGGTCGATCAGCGCGTCGGCCGCGTCGGCGAGTCGGAACAGGAGATTCATGGGCTTCGCCGCCGCGCCGTTCGGCGCGGGGCGCTCTCAAGGCAGTGGGGTCAGCCGCGCGACTTCGCCAGGAAGGTCTCGTCGCTGATCTCGGACCAGCGGTCGTGCTTCTTCTTGAAGGTGAAGAAGGACTCGTGCACCTTCTTCGTCATCGCATCCTTGGCGGCGGCTTCGTTGAGCACGTCGCCGGTGGTCTTGCGCAGTGCGGTCACCACGTCGGCGGGCAGCTGGCGCACCACCACCTTGTCGCGGTTGACCAACTGGTCCAGCGCGTCGGCATTGCGCGCCTCCAGCAGGAACAGGCCTTCCTGGTTGGTGGCGTCGGCGGCGGCACGCACGATCTCCTTCAGGTCGGCCGGCAGCGCGTCCCAGATCTTGCGCTGCATGACGATCTCGGACACCGTGCTCGGCTCGTGCCAGCCGCTGGCGTAGTAGTTCTTGGCCGCGTTCTGCATGCCCAGGCGCGCGTCGAGATAAGGCCCCACGAACTCGGCCGCGTCGATGACGCCGCGCTCCAGGGCCGGGAAGATTTCGCCGCCGGGCAGCTGGCGCACTTCCACGCCTTGCGCGGCGTAGATGCGCCCGGCCAGGCCGGGAATGCGCATCTTCAGGCCCTTCAGGTCGGCCAGGCTCTTGATCTCTTTCTTGAACCAGCCCGTCATCTGCACGCCCGAGCAGCCGGCGGCAAAAGGCATCACGTTCAATGGCTTGTAGACCTCTTCCCACAGCGCGTTGCCGCCGCCGAACTGCAGCCAGGCGTAGTGGCCCTGGAAGCTCATGCCGAAGGGCACGGTGGCGAAGTACTGCGCCGCGAAGGTCTTGCCCGACCAGAAGTAGGACACGCCGTGGTTCAGCTCGACGGTGCCGTTGGACACGGCGTCGAAACCTTCGAAGGCCGGCAGCAGTTCACCGGCGGCGAAGATCTGGATCTTGATGCGGCCGCCCGACATCTTGTCGCAGCGTTCGGCAAAGGCCTGCGCGCTGCCAGGCCCCACTTGATAGAAGGGCAGCCCCGCGGGCCAGGTGGTGGTCATGCGCCAGCGGTAGGTCTGCTGCGCCGAAGCGACAGCAGGCACCGCCAACGCGCCAGCGAGGCCGGCCTTGAGAGCGGAACGCCGCCCGGCAAGCAGAGAAGAACGGTTCATGACAACTCCAGTTAGACAACGACAAGAAGCGAGAGCAACCGTCCGCTCTAGCGAGAACCAAGCCAGCGGCCCAATCAAGCCCGCGAAGCGCAGCGAGCAAGCCGCGCGCGTATCGCGCGCGGCCGACGAGTTGAGCTGCACGGCGGTACGCCGTGTCAGCTCGAACGAGGAGAGTTAGGACGGCGCGCGAAGCGCGTCCGGACTAATAGGTCTTGTAGGGGAGGAACTTGCCGGACATGGTGATGGCGACGCGGTCGCCTGCGGCGTTCGGCTCGCGCTTCAGGTCCATCCTGAAGTCGATGGCCGACATGATCCCGTCGCCGAACTCTTCGTGGATCAGCTCCTTGAAGGTCGTGCCATACACGCTGACCAGCTCATAGAAGCGATAGATCAGCGGATCCGTCGGCACGCTCGTCGGCAGGCTGCCCTTGTAGGGCACCACCATCAGCCACTTCTTCTCTTCCTCGGTGAGCCCGAAGATCTCGCCCACCACACCGGCCTGTTCGGCCGTCAGCGTCATCTGGCCGAGGCAGGCTGCGGTCACCCACTCCTTGCTCAGGCCCACCTTCGCGGCCACGTCGGACCATTTCAGTCCCTTCGTGACCTTGGCAGTGATGATCTTCTCGGTCACATCCAGACGGCTCATGCGATTCTCCTCAGCGGGGTGGTGTTGGCGGGTCGGGGTTCGGGGTCCAGCCCCGGGCTCACTTCCAGCGGCTGCGCGGGCGCGCGGCCATGCGAGAGTTCCTTGCTGCGCGCCACCAGGAAGTCGACCAGGTGGTTGCGGATGCGGTAGTACTGCGGGTCGTGGTGCAGCGTGGCGCGTTGCCTGTCCCGGCTCATCGTGTTCTTCACGATCTCGGCCACACGTGCCTGCGGCCCGTTGCTCATCAGCAGGATGCGGTCGGCCAGCAAGATGGCCTCGTCCACGTCGTGCGTGATCATGAACACCGTCTGGTGCGTCTCGGCGCAGATGCGCAGCAGCTCGTCCTGGATGGTGCCGCGCGTCAAGGCATCCAGCGCACCGAAAGGCTCGTCCAGCAGCAGCATGCGCGGCTGGATGCAGAAGGCGCGTGCGATGCCCACGCGCTGCTTCATGCCGCCGGAGAGTTCACTCGGCTTCTTGTCGATGGCCGCCGTCAGACCCACCAGCGCCACGTACTTCTGCACGTGTTCGTCGACCTGTTTGCGGCTCCACTCGGGCCACTTGCTGCGCACGGCAAAGGCGATGTTGGCGCGCACGCTCAGCCACGGCATCAGCGCGTGGCCCTGGAAGACGACGCCGCGCTCCAGGCTGGGGCCGGCCACTTCACGGCGATCCATGAACACATGCCCCGCGGTGGCCGTTTCCAGCCCCGCCAGCACGTTCAGGATGGTGGTCTTGCCGCAGCCGCTGTGGCCGATGATGCAGACGAACTCGCCTTGTGCAATGTCGAAGTTGACGGCGTCGAACACCGGCTCGCCGGCACCCGCATAAGTCTTGCTCAGACCCTCGACCTTGAGGAATTCAGTCTGCCTGGTTTCAGTCGGCATACGTCACCGCCTTCTGCAGACGCGCGAACATCAGGTCCAGCAGCATGCCCACCACGCCGATCACCAGGATGGCGAAGATCACGTTGGGCAGGCTCAGGTTGTTCCACTCGTTCCAGACGAAGTAGCCGATGCCGGTGCCGCCCACCAGCATCTCGGCAGCCACGATCACCAGCCAGGCGATGCCCATGCTGATGCGCATGCCGGTCAGGATGGTGGGCGCGGCGGCGGGCAATATCACCTCGAAGGCACGGCGCAGTGGCCTGACTTCCAAAGTGCGCGCCACGTTGAGCCATTCCTTGCGCACGCTGGCCACCCCGAAGGCGGTGTTGATGAGCATGGGCCAGATGCTGCAGATGAAGATGACGAAGATGCCGCTGGTGGCGCTGTCCTTGATGGTGTAGAGCGCCAGCGGCATCCAGGCCAGCGGCGAGATCGGCTTCAGCACCTGGATGAACGGGTCCAGCGCGCGGTGCAGCAGCGGGCTCATGCCGATGACGAAACCCAGTGGAATGGCCACCAGCGCCGCCAGCAAGTAGCCCAGCGCCACGCGGCCGAGGGAATAGGCCAACTGCAGGCCCACACCCTTGTCGTTGGGCCCGTTATCGTAGAAGGGGCTGGCCAGGTTCTTCAACACCACCGCGCCCATCTGCGCGAGTGTGGGGAAGCCGCTCTTCTGCACCGGCGTCGGTGCACCCGCCGTCGGGTCCTTGCCCATCAGCTTGGCGTATTCGATCTGCTCGGCCGTGAGCACCGGCCCCGCCACAGCCACGGGTGCCGAAGACAAGGTCGCCAGATGCCAAACGCCCAGGATCAAGCCCAGCAGCAGCAACGAGAGCATGGCGGCCCGCAGGCCGAGCTGGTCCTTCACCTCAGGCCTTCTTGATGGCGAAGCTGTTGACGTAAGCCTCGGCCTTCTCGGGGTCGAAGACCTTGCCCATCACGGTGAACTTCGGGTAAGCGCCATCGGGCACCTTCATGTCCAGCGCCTTCATCTGCTTCTTGGCGTCGGTCAGCAGGAACACGCGCTCGGCGATCTGCTTGTAGTTCACGTCGCCCTTCACGTAGCCCCAGCGCTTCATCTGCGTGAGCATCCACACCGCCATGCTCTGCCAGGGGATGGGGTCGAAGTCGGCGCGGTCGGGCACGTTCTTCACGTTTCCCAGGCCGTCGGCAAACTTGCCGGTGAGCACCTGCGCCAGCACCGTTTCGGGCTGGTTCAAGTAGGCTTGCGGCGAGATCACCTTGGCGATGAGTTCGCGGTTCTCGGCCTTGCGCGCCAT
>JANNFE010000110.1:0-12463 GCA_031379415.1 Betaproteobacteria bacterium
CCCGCGGCGCCGCCGCCCGCCCCCGCACCGCCGCCCGCGCCCGCGCCCGACCCTGCCGCCATCGCGGATGCCGCGGCGCGCCGCCTGCTCGCCTTCCACGAGCGCCTGCGCGAGATGGGCCCGGCCGACAGTGCACGCGAACAGCTGCGCCTGGCCGAGACCCCTGACGACCCGGCCACCACGTTGGAGCTGGCCCTGCTGCTGGGCAGCAGCCGCAGCAACGGCGACCTGGCGCGCGCGCTGGTGCTGCTGGAGCCGCTGGCGCGGGCCGGCGCCCCGGCGCCCTGGCAGGCGATGGCGCGCCTGCTGCACGGCCGGCTGGCCGAGCAGCGGCGGCTGGAAGAGCAGCTCGACAAGCAGGGGCTGCAGCTGCGCGAGCAGCAACGCCGCATCGATCAGCTGGGCGCGCAGCTGGAGGCGCTGAAGGCCATCGAACGCAGCCTGAGCGCGCGGCCGGCCCCCGCACCCGCGGCCTCGGCCCCCGTCCGCACGCCGCCATGACGACACCGGGCGCACACGTGCTGCTGGTCGACGACGACGCCGACCTGCTGCGCTTGCTGGCCATGCGCCTGAGCTCAGCCGGCTACCGCGTCAGCAGCGCCGAATCGGCCGAGGCCGCGCTGGCCCAGTTGGCTCATTCGGCATCTGCGCGGCCGCAGCTGGTCATCAGCGACGTACAGCTGCCCGGCGCCGACGGCCTGGCGCTCTTCGACCGCATCCGCGCCCAGCACCCGGCGCTGCCGGTGATCCTGCTCACCGCGCACGGCACCATCCCCGACGCCGTGGAAGCCACCTCGCGCGGCGTCTTCACCTACCTGACCAAGCCCTACGACGGCAAGCAGCTGCTGGAGCAGGTGGCGCAGGCGCTGGCGCTGGCGCCGCCGGCCGAAGCCGGGCCGGCTGAACCCGCCGCCTGGCGCGCCCACATCGTGAGCCACAGCGCGCGCATGCAGGAAGTGCTGGCCGAAGCGCTGCTGGTGGCGCGCAGCGACGCCAGCGTGCTGATCCGCGGCGACAGCGGCACCGGCAAGGAGCTGCTGGCCAAGGCCATCCACCAGGCCAGCCGACGCGCCGGCAAACCCTTCGTGGCGGTGAACTGCAGCGCCATCCCGGAAGCGCTGCTGGAAAGCGAACTCTTCGGCCACGTCAAGGGCGCCTTCACCGGCGCGCGGGCCAACCACCGCGGCCGGGTCCAGGCCGCCGACGGCGGCACGCTGCTGCTCGACGAGATCGGCGACATGCCGCCCGCGCTGCAGGTCAAGCTGCTGCGCGTGCTGCAGGAACGTTCGGTGCGGCCGGTGGGCGCCAGCCAGCCGGTGGCCATCGACGTGCGCATGCTCTCGGCCACGCACCGCGACCTGGAGGTCGCGCTGTCCGACGGCAGCTTCCGCGAAGACCTGTTCTACCGCCTCAACGTGGTGAGCCTGACGCTGCCCACATTGGCCGAGCGGCGCGAAGACATCCCGCTGCTGGCCCAGCATTTCCTGGCCGGCCTGGCGGCCAAACATGGCCGGCGCATCCACGGTTTTGCGCCCGATGCGCTGCGCCTGCTGGCCACCGCGCCCTGGCCCGGCAACGTGCGCCAGCTGCACAACGTGGTGGAGCAGGTGTGCGCGCTGGCCACCGCGCCGCTCATCCCGCTGGCGCTGGTGCAGCGCGCGCTGCGCGTGCCCAGCATGGAAGTGCTGAGTTATGCCGAGGCGCGGCGCCGCTTCGAGCATGACTACCTGGTGAGCCTGCTCAAGCTCACCGACGGCAACGTGGCCGACGCCGCGCGCCTGGCCGAGCGCAACCGCACCGAGTTCTACCGGCTGCTGCAGAAACACGGCCTCACGCCGGGGCGTTTTCGGGGTGATGGCGACGCGGCCGAGGAGCTTGTCGCCGGCTAGCGACAACGCGTCGAGACGAGCCCGCCCCGCGCACGGTGCGGCGGCGGCGGCGCAAAGTGCTCCGAGCCTGTCGCTGATCAGCGACGCTTTGCGCCCTTCCGGCATGCCGTGTGCCCGCCGAAACATCGCAAGTCCTTGATTTGCAAGGCGCCGAAGCCTGGGGCACGGCGTTTGCGCTGCACGCCCGTGAAGAGCGCGGTGGTCGCGCTCGCGCTGCCCTGCCCCGGGAATGCCACGCACTGTCCTTGTCTGCCTTGCCTTCCTGACCCTGCTGCTGCCGGCTGCCGCGGCGTCGGCTTTCGGCTTCGCCGATGTGGCTGAAATGGCGCGCCGCGAAGCTGCCGTGCCCTATCAGGCGCCGGTGGCGCGCCTGCCGGCCGAACTGGCCGCGCTGGACTACGACGCGCTGCGCGACATCCGCTTTCGCCCCGAACGTGCCGTGTGGCGCGAGCAGGGGCTGCCCTTCGAACTGCAGTTTTTCCACCTCGGCCGCGGCAACCAGCTGCCGGTGGCGATGCACGAGGTCGACGCCGGCCATGTGCGTGCGCTGAAGGACGACGCCGCGGACTGGGACTTCGGCCGCAACCGCTTCGACCGCAGCGCCTGGGCTGACCTGGGCTACGCAGGCTTTCGCGTCCACCACGCGCTGAACAACCCGGCCTACAAGGACGAGTTGCTCGTCTTCCTGGGTGCCAGCTACTTCCGTGCGCTGGGGCGCGGTCAGCAGTACGGCCTGTCGGCGCGCGCACTGGCCATCGACACGGTGGGCGGCAGCGCCGAAGAGTTCCCGCGCTTCAAGGCCTTCTGGATCGAGAAGCCGGCGCGCGACGCCACGCAACTGGTCATCCACGCGCTGCTGGACTCACCGCGCGCCACCGGCGCCTACCGCTTCGTCGTGCGCCCGGGCGAGAGCACGACGATGGACGTGATGCAGCGCATCTTCCTGCGCGCCCCAGTGGCGCGCCTGGGCCTGGCGCCGCTGACCAGCATGTTCCAGCATGGCGAAAACCAGCCGCGGCCCGGCGACTTCCGCCCCGAAGTGCACGACTCCGACGGCCTGCTGCTGGCGGCCACCAATGCGGCCGGTACCGAATGGCTGTGGCGCCCGCTCTTCAACCCCGCTGCGCCGCTGGCCAGCAGCCTGCAGGCCACACGCTTGCAAGGTTATGGCCTGCTGCAGCGTGACCGCAGCTTCAGCTCCTACGAAGACGCCGAGGCCCACTACGAACGACGGCCCAGCGCCTGGGTGGAGCCCATCGGCGACTGGGGCCCGGGCCATGTGGAACTGCTGCAACTGCCCACCCCCGACGAGACCCACGACAACATCGTGGCCTACTGGGTGCCGGCCACGCCGCCAGCGCCCGGCCGGGCCATCGATCTGCAGTGGCGCCTGCACTGGCAAGGCGCGCAGACCCAGCAGCCACCCAACGGCTGGACGGTGCAGGCGCGCAGCGGCCGCGGCTGGGCGCCGCTGGCGGCCGGCGAAGTGCAGTACATGCTGGACTTCGACGGCCCCGCCCTGCGCGCCCTGCCGGCCGACACGCCCGTCGAAGCCGTGGCCAGCGCCGGCCCCGGCGGCCGCATCACCGAGGCACGCGCCTGGGCTCATCCGCAGGGTGGCTGGCGCATGCAGCTGCGCGTGCAGCGCAACGATCCCCGACAGGCGCTCGAACTGCGCGCCTTTCTCCGACATGGGCCACGAGCCCTGACCGAAACCTGGGCCGCGCTCTTGCCAGCGCAAGGGCCCATGGAGGCCCTGCCATGAGCACCACCGACACGACGCCGCGCCGCCTGGCCGCGGCCGCCCAGCGCCGCTACACCCACGCCGCCGCGCCGCCACTGCAACGCGGCTCCATGGTGCCGGCACCCTGGCGCAGCATTGGGGCCGGCCTCTGGCAAGGCCTGCGCGCCCCGGCCGAAGCACCGACCGGCCCGCTGCGGGGCTGGCAACGCGCCGCGGCCAAGCGCCGCAGCGCGCTGCTGATGCTGGTGCTGCTGGCGGCCGGCGGCGCGGCCACGCTGCTGTTGCAGACGCAACCGCTGAGCACCGCCGACCCGCTGCGCATCGCGCAGGCGCTGCTGTTCACGCTGCTCTTCGCCTGGGTGGCGGCGGGCAGCGTCACGGCGGCCATGGGCTACTTCGTGCTGCGCCGGGGTGATGCGCACATGCTGTCCTTCAAGCGCGTGGCGCAGCGCCCCATTGCCGCTGACGCACGCACCGCACTCATCATGCCGATCTGCAACGAGCACGTGAGCACCGTGTTCGCCGGCCTGGCGGCCACGGCCGAGTCGGTGGTCGACGCCGGTGGCGCGCGGCTGGTGGAGATCTACATCCTCAGCGACAGCAGCGACCTCGCCGTGCGCGCCGCCGAACGCCAGGCCTGGCAGGCGTTGCGCGATCACCTCGCGGCCAGCGGCCTGCGCGTGCACTACCGCTGGCGCGCGCGCCGCACCCAGCGCAAGGCCGGCAACGTGGCCGACTTCTGCCGCCGCTGGGGCGCGCGCCACCGCTACATGGTGGTGCTGGACGCCGACAGCGTGATGAGCGGCGAAGCCGTGCTCGGCCTGGTGCGGCTGATGGAAGCGCACCCGAAGGCCGGCATCGTGCAGTCGGCACCCGTGGCCTGCGGTGTCGACACGCCGCATGCACGCGCACAGCAATTCGCCGGCCGCGTGACCGGGCGGCTGTTCTCGGCCGGCATGCAGTACTGGCAGCTGGGCGAGAGCCACTACTGGGGCCACAACGCCATCATCCGCATCGCGCCCTTCATGGCGCATTGCGGCCTGGCCAGGATCGCCGGCCGCGGCGGGCTGGCCGGCGAGATCCTGTCGCATGACTTCGTCGAGGCCGCGCTGATGCGCCGCGCCGGCTGGCAGGTGTGGCTGGTGCCCGACCTGCCCGGCAGCTGGGAGCAGCAGCCGCCGCACCTGCTGGCCGAGCTGCAGCGCGACCGCCGCTGGTGCCAGGGCAACCTGCAGAACGCGCAGCTGATCACCCAGCCCGGCATCCACCGCGTGCACCGCGCCATGTTCTTCACGGGTGCGCTGGCCTATCTCTCGGCGCCGCTGTGGCTGGTCTTCCTGGCGTTGGGCGTGGCGCTGTGGCTGGGCGGCGGGCACACGCTGGAAGGCCTGCAGCGGCCGCCGCTGCTGCTGTGGGCGGCCACCGTCACGCTGCTCGTGCTGCCGCGGGTGCTGGGCGTGCTGCTGGTGCTGCGCGAGGGCCAGCAGGCGCTGTTCGGCGGCCGTCTGGCGCTGCTGGCCAGCGCGCTGTTCGAGGCGCTGCTGTCGGCGCTGCAGGCGCCGGTGCGCATGGCCGCGCACACCCTCTTCGTGCTGGGCGCGTTCACCGGCCTGGCAGTGCAGTGGCATTCGCCGCCGCGCGAAGCCACGCGCCTGCGTTGGCGCGACGCGGCGCCTGCGCTGCTGCCCCTGTCAGCCGTGGCGGCGCTGGCACTGGGTGCCGGCCTGTGGCTGGACAGCGGCGTGGGCCTGTGGCTGGCGCCGGTGGCGTTGCCGCTGGTGTTCGCATGGCCGATTGCGGTGTGGACCGGCCGCCCCTCTGCAGGCCGCAGCCTGCGCCGCGCCGGTTTCCTGCTGACGCCCGAAGAGCTGGCCCCCGCGCCGACGCTGCGCCGCGCCTGGGCCGCAGCGGCCGCTGGCACGCCCACCACGCCGCCGTGCGCGCTGCCGGTGCAACCGGTGGCGGCTCAGCGGCCCAGGTTCTTCAGCCGCGCCGGCTCGACGATCTCGATCCAGTAGCCGTCGGGGTCCTTGATGAAGGCCACATCCTTCATCTTGCCCTGCTCGGGGCGCTTCACGTAGCTGAGCTGGTTGTCGTCGAACCAGCGCACCGCGGCGTCGAGGTCGGGCACCGAGAAGCAGATGTGGCCGAAGCCCTGCGGCTGGGCATTGCCATCGTGGTACTTGAAGCTGGCGTCGGCCTCGGTGCCCCAGTTGTGCGTGAGCTCCAGGATGCCGCGCTGCGCAAAGGTCCAGGCGGTGCGCTCGCCCACGTCGTCGGGCACTGCCTCACCACTCACTTCACGGTGCAGGAAGTACAGCGAGAACTTCATTTCCGGGAAATCGAGCTTGCGCAGCACGCGCATGCCGAAGATGCGCGTGTAGAAGGCCAGCGACACCGCGGGGTCCTTCACGCGCAGCATGCTGTGGTTGAGCACGAAGCCCTGCGAAGCGGCCGGTGGCTGGACGTCGACGCCCGGGTAGGTTTCGGTGGTGAAGCTCATGGCGATGGCTCGCAGTCGTCGTTCAGGCCGAGCGCTGGCGCGCCAGCGCCAAAGGGCGCACGGCCGCCGTGGTGAGGGCGGCGGGCACCGCGGCCGGCTCGGCGGCCTGCAGGCGGCGGCGCAGGTAGCGCATGCAGGTCACGCGCAGGAAAGATGCGAAGTTGGGCACCTCGCCCCGGTGCGCCAGGATCTCGTCATGGAACATGGCGATCAGCGCGTTGGTGGTGCAGCCTTCTTCGACCGCCATCTCGGCCAGCGTGTCCCACATCATGTTTTCCAGCCGGATGCTGGTGAGCACGCCGTGCACGCGCACCGTGCGCGAGCGCTGCTCGTAGGCGATGGGGTCGGCCTTGACGAAGAATTCGCACATCGGTGTCTCCTGGTGCGGCGCGACTCAAATGCTGCGCGCGCTCATCTGCTTGGCGATGTAGTCGGCCTGCCGGATGGCCAGCGTGACGATGGTCAGCGTCGGGTTCTCGGCGCCGCCGGTGGTGAACTGGCTGCCGTCGCTGATGAAGAGGTTGCCGATGTCGTGCGTCTGGCCGTAGCCATTGCAGACGCTGTCTTTCGCGCTGGCGCCCATGCGGCAGGTGCCCAGGTTGTGCGTGGACGGATACGGCGGCGTGCGGAAGCTCTTGATGGCGCCGGCCGCCTCGTACACGCGCTGGCCCTGGCGGAAGGCGTGCTCGCGCATCGCGATGTCGTTGTCGTGGTCGTCGAAGTGCACGTTGGGCGCGGCGTTGCCCCACTTGTCCTTGACGCTGGTGTTGAGCGTGACGCGGTTGGTTTCGCGCGGCATGTCCTCGCCCACCAGCCACATGCCGGCCAGGCGGGTGTAGTTGTCCATGTACTCGGCGAATTCGCTGCCCCAGCCGCCGGGGTTCAGGAACGCGGCCATGAAGGGGATGCCCAGCGACAGCGTTTCCAGCTCGTAGCCGCCGGCGAAGCCGCGCTTCGTGTCGTGCTTGGCTTCGTCGCGGATGATGCCGGCCATGGTGGTGCCGCGGTACATGTGCACCGGCTGCTTGAACATGGCATAGACCGAGCCCGTCATGTGGCGCATGTAGTTGCGCCCCACCTGGCCCGAGCTGTTGGCCAGGCCGTCCTTGAAGGTGCTGCTGGCCGACAGCAGCAGCAGGCGCGGCGTCTCGATGGAGTTGCCCGCCACGCAGACGACGCGGGCCTTCTGGCGCTGCGACTTGCCGTCCTTGTCCATGTAGACCACGGCGTTGACCTTGCCCTTGTCGTCGTGCTCGATGCGCACCACGTGGCTCTCGGGCCGCAGGTCCATGTTGCCGGTCTTCTCGGCCTTGGGCAGCTCGGTGTAGAGCGTGCTCCACTTGGCACCGCTCTTGCAACCCTGGAAGCAGAAGCCCAGCTGCATGCAACGGCCGCGGCCGTCGCGCGGCTGGCTGTTGATGGCCATGTTGCCGGTGTGCACTTCCTTGTAGCCCAGCTTGGTGGCGCCGGCGTACATCACCTTGAAGTTGTTGTTGCCGGGCAGGCCGGGGATACCGTGGGTGCGCGTGACGCCCATCTTGTCTTCGGCGCGCGCGTAGTACGGCTCAAGCTCTTGCAGCGTGACCGGCCAGTCCATCAGGTTGGCGCCCTTGATGTCCCCGTAGACCGTCTTCGTCTTGAACTCATGCTCCTGCAGCCGCAGCGACGCGCCGGCCCAGTGCGTGGTGGTGCCGCCCACCGTCTTGCAGATCCACGCCGGCAGGCCCGAGAAGTCTTTCGCCACGCGCCAGCTGCCGCTGGTGGTGCGCGGGTCCAGCCAGGCCAGCTGGCTGAAGGACTTCCACTCGTCGTTGATGAAGGTGTTGGCGCTTTGCAGGCCGCCGGCTTCCAGCACCACCACCTTCACGCCCTTCTGGCACAACTCGTTGGCCAGCGTGCCGCCGCCGGCGCCGGAACCGATGATGACGACGACACCGTCGTCGTTGAGGTCGAACTTCGCCATGGCATCTGTCTCCTGAACCTGGTTGTTATGTCTTCAGCCCATGAAGGGTGGCGGGCTGGCTTCCTGCGTCGGCGCCGGCAGCCATTTCAGGTCCTGGAAGCCGCGCGTGATGTAGCCGCCCTTTTCCCAGGCCGAGCCCGGGTAGCCGAAGACGGCGTAGGCCATGTCGTTGTCGTACAGCGAAGTGACGCACTGGCCGCGCACGGCGTTGAAGAAGGGCGTGCCTTCGATGGCCTTCACCAGCTGCAGCTTCTTGGCCGCATTGGCCTTGATGAAGCTGCCGCCGGCCGCCTGGTGCAGCGCCGCGATGCCGGCCTTCAGCGCGGCGTCGGCCTTGCCGTCCAGGTCTTTCGCGAGCAGGGCATACACCGCGTCCGGCAGCTTCTTGTGCGGGTAGAGCACGCGGCCCATGGCCATCAGCGTCTGGCCTTCGGCCTTGCTCAGGTTCTTCAGCTCCACGGCCCACACGGGTGACGGTGCCAGCGTGGCCAACACCGAGCCGGTGGCGATGGTGCCCATCAGGATACCCGAGCCCTTGAGGAACTCGCGCCGCGCCAGCGGCAGCTTCAGGCGCGGCACGCGGCCGTCGTCTTCTTGGCAAGCGGCGCCGACGGGCGCCGACGGTGCAATCGGGATCACGCGCATGTCTTGTCTCCTGGCCAACAAACTGCGCAGGGCTCGTGGCTGGCCCCGCTGAACATGCAGTGTTGCACCCGGACTGCGCGCGCTGGTTTTAATCTGCTACTTACAAGGGAAAGCCCTTGCCAGCGCACTGCAGCGCGGAGCCGCTGGGTCAGCCTACCTGGCGCCGCCCAGGATCCAGACCGCCAGACGCTTGGCGTCGGCCTCGCTCACCTGGGCCTGCGGCGGCATGGCCACTTCGCCCCACTTGCCGCCGCCGCCCTGGCGGATGCTCTTGGCCAGCACGGCTGCAGCGTTCTTGTCACCGGCGTATTTGGCCGCCACGTCCTGGTAGGACGGCCCCACCAGCTTGGTGGCTGCGGCATGGCAGCCCAGGCAGCCGTGCTTCTGGGCCAGCGCCGGGGCAGCCAGGGCCGGGCCGGCGGCCGCACCGGCAAAGGCCAGCCAGAGCAGTGAGGAAAGGCAGCGCTTCGGTCCTTGCATCGGGGTCTCCGTCGGGGCGTCGAGGACCCCGATTGTTCGGCAAGCCCCGCCGCCGCGGGTGCTAGCGCGCTACCTACGGTGAACGCCGGCTGCAGGGCAGCCGGCGGGGTTTCACTTCAGGCCCATGCAGTTGGCGTAGAAGGTCACTGGCGCGGCCCAGTCGCTGAAGACGCCGAGGATGCCCACGTCCTTGGCCAGCACGTCGATCACGCGGTAGAGGTCGCCCTCGCGCTTGATGGCGGTGTCGAAGGTCTGGTAGTAGAAGCCGTTGTTGCCGTCGGCCAGGATGCCCGAGCGCTCCAGGGTCCAGGTGATGATGTCGAGCCCGGCCGCCTTGGCATCACGCGCGGCCTGTGACGGCAGCAGGTTGCCGTTGGCATCGGCCGTGATCAGCACGAAGGTCGGCGGCGCCCAGATGCGGATGCCCTGCTGGCGGTAGGCACGCAGCTCGGCGGCGCTGGGCACGTCGGCCATGGTGTTGGCGTCGTCCAGATAGACCGCCTGGCGGCCGAAGGCCGGCTCGTTCTGCACCCAGTACAGCACGTCGTTCTTGTCGAAGGACTGCGCCCACACGTTCTTGGCCGGCACGCGGGCCTGCTTGTACTCGTCGATCATCTTCTGCGCATACGCTTGCTGCGTGAAGCCGTCGAAGGGCATGGCCACGCTCGGGCTCTTCAGCTCGGGCGTCATCTTCACGTCCAACTGCTTGAAGAGTTCGATGCTCTCCTTGTGCGTGAGCAGCGTGCCGCTGGTCGGGCCCGAATACAGGTCGGTGCGGAAACTGGCGGTGCCGGCCAGGTATTCGGCCACCGTGCGCGCGCGCGGGTTGGCGGCGTCCATCTTGCCGCGCAGGGTCTTGAACTCGGCCAGCGTGACTTCGCTGGTGCGGCATTCGGCGCTGGCCGGCGTGAGCAGGGTGCCGTTGGCGTCGAAAGTGGCCGCGGTGAAGGGCCTGATGCAGGTGGCGGCCAGCGCTGTGGCCAGGATGTTGGTGGTGGTGTGCAGGTCGTTCTGGGCGTGGCGGCAGACGAGCTGCTTGTCCTTGGTGAAGGTGACGTCGCACTCCAGGATGCCGGCGCCCATGCGCGCGGCCGCCTCGTAAGACTCCTTGGTGTGCTCGGGGAACTGCAGCGCGGCGCCGCGGTGGCCGATGGAGAAGTCGCTGCGCTCGTAGCGCTGCGTGCGCGCCGCGCAAGACTGCAGGCGCCGCTTGAGCGGGCTCTCGGTCATGTCGTTGACCAGGAAGAAGGGCCGCGGACCGAGCTGCACGCTGGCGTTGCCGCCGTGGTCGTCATCGTCGTGGTGGCCATGGCTGGCGCAGGCCAGGCCAGGCATGAGGCTGATCAGGCCAACCAGGGTCAGCGTGGAAAGGGGCAGGCGCATGGACACTCCTCAGTGTGGTTGTGGTGGCCGCAGCATGACGCCAACGGCCACCAAAGGCTAGGCCGCGGCGGTGACGGGCCGGTGACGGGGCGATGACGCGACGTGTCAGCGCCGGCAGGCGCTGGTTATCGCTGGTCAGTGCGCCGCCAGCGCCTGCACCGCGCGGGTCACACCGCCCGCCCCCACCGGGATGCCCTGCACACGCAACGCCGCCTCAATGCCGCCCAGGGCGCCCAGGATGATGGCCGGGTTGCTGTCGCCCAGGTGCGCGATGCGGAAGCCACGCCCGCTGAGCGGGCCCAAGGCGCCGGCCATCGCGACCTGGAATCGCTCGCGCGCCACGTCGCGCAGGGCATCGACATCGGTGCCGGCCGGCACGCTGATGGTGGTGACGCTGACCGAGCGCGAGGCCGGATCCTGCGCGAAGAAGTCCAGCGCCCCGCCTTCGCGCCAGCCTTCCACGGCGGCGTGCACCAGGCGCGCCAGCAAGGCATGGCGGGCGTGCACGGCGTCCAGGCCTTCGTGGGCGATGAGGCCGAGTGCCGCCTGCAATCCCATCAGCAGGTTCTGCGGCGCGGTGCCGCAGAACTTGCGGTACGACAGGTCGCTCTTGCGGCGCGCCCAGTCCCAGTAGTAGCGCGGCGCCGGGTTGCGTTCCGCGGCGGCCAGCGCAGCGGCGTTGACGGCCACGAAGCCCATGCCCGGCGGACACATCAGGCCCTTTTGCGAAGCGCCCAGGGTCACGTCGACCCGCAGCCCATCCATATCGAAAGGCGCGGCGCCGAGCGAGGCCACCACATCGGCCACCAGCAACGCCGGGTGGCGCGCGGCGTCGATGGCCCGGCGCATGGCGGCCAGGTCGCTGGTGATGCCGCTGGAGGTGTCGGTGTGCACCGCGAACACGGCCTGGATCTCATGCGCCGGGTCGTCGCGCAGCGCGCGTTCGACATCCGCAGGGTCTATCGGCCAGCCCTCGCGCCAGGGCGTGCGCAGCGCGCGGCGGCCCAGCGCCTCGGTCTGCAGCGCCCACTGTTCGCTGAAGTGGCCGGTGCCCGGCACCAGCACGGCCTGGCCGGCAGCGGCCAGGTTCTCGATCACCGCTTCCCAGGCGCCATGGCCGTTGGCGGCGTACATGAAGATGTCAGCCGCCGGGCTGCCGACAACTTGGCGCAAGCCGCTTTCGCAGGCGGCGATGAGCTCGTCCAGGCGCGGGTCGCCATGGTCCAGCGGCTGCTGGCTCATGGCGTGCAGCACGGCGTCGGGGATGGGTGTGGGGCCGGGGGCGAGCAGCAGGCGGCGGCCGGGGATGCGCGGGGTCATGGCAGACTGTGAGATCACGATGCCCGCATGCTAAGCGCGGCCCGGTTTCCGGCAGCTAGGTCTGCCAGTGCGGTGGCCGCTTGTCGATGAAGGCCTGCACGCCTTCCAGCGCGCTGCCGTCCATCATGTTGCAGGCCATGGTGCGGCCGGCATCGTCGTAGGCGGCCTCGATGCCCGCTTCCAGCTGGCGGTAGAACAGCGCCTTGCCCATGGCCAGCGCCACGCGTGGCTTGGCGGCAATGCGCGCCACCAGGCGCTCGACCTCGGCGTCGAGTTCGGTGGCTTCGACCACGCGGTTGATCAGGCCCTGGGCCAGCGCTGCGTCGGCGCTGATGAAGTCACCCGTCACCAGCATCTCGAAGGCCGCCTTGCGCGACAGGTTGCGGCTGAGCGCGACGCTGGGCGTGCTGCAGAAGAGCCCGAGGTTGACACCGCTGACCGCGAACTTCGCTTCGCGCGAGGCCACCGCCAGGTCGCACATCGCCACCAGCTGGCAGCCGGCCGCGGTGGCGATGCCCTGCACGCGCGCGATCACC
>JANNFE010000235.1:0-6065 GCA_031379415.1 Betaproteobacteria bacterium
GCTACGACATCGTGGTGCCCTCTTCGCACTGGGCCAAGCTGCAGATCGACGGCGGCCTGCTGCGCAAACTGGACAAGGCGCAGCTGCCCAACCTGAAGAATCTCGACCCCGCGGTGCAGGCGCAATTGGCGCGCATGGACCCGGGCAACGAATACATGGTCAACTGGCTGTGGGGCTACACCACGGTGGGCATCAACGTCGACAAGGTGAAGGCAGCATTGGGCAGCACGCCCATGCCCGACAACGTCTGGGACCTCGTCTTCAAGCCCGAATACATCAGCAAGCTGAAGAGCTGCGGCGTGTCCTTCCTCGACTCGGCCACCGAGGTGGTGCCCGCCGCCCTGCACTACCTGGGCAAGCCCTCGTTCAGCAAGACCACCGGTGACTACGCAGCCGCTGCATCCTTGCTGAAGGCCGTGCGGCCCTACGTCACGCTGTTCAGCTCTTCGGGCTACATCAACGACATGGCCAGCGGCACGATCTGCGTGGCGCTGGGTTGGAGCGGCGACATCAACATCGCGCGCCAGCGCGCCATCGACGGCAAGACCGGCCAGAACATCCAGGCGCTGCTGCCGAAGAACGGCGGCCTGCTCTTCTTCGACGTGATGGTGATACCCGCCGACGCACCGCGCCCGGGCAACGCGCACAAGTTCATCAACTACATGATGCGGCCCGAGGTGCATGCGGGGCTGACCAACAAGGTCTTCTACGCCAACCCGAACATGGAGTCGCGCAAGTTCGTCAAGCCCGAGGTGGCGAACAACCCGACGGTCTTTCTGGCACCGGCCGAAATGGCCAAGATGGCGCCGCCCGACTCGCTGAACAACGATCTTCGGCGCTTGATGACGCGCACCTACACATCGTTCAAGACCGGGCTCTGAAGCCATGGCTGAGGTGAAAGCCGCCGCGGCGGCTGCTGGCAACGCGGCCTTCCTGCAGATCCAGGACGTCGTCAAGGAATTCAACGGCTTCAAGGCCGTCAACAACGTCAGCCTGGACATCGCCAAGGGCGAGATCTTCGCGCTGCTGGGCTCATCGGGCTGCGGCAAGAGCACGCTGCTGCGCATGCTGGCCGGCTTCGAGACACCCACTTCCGGCCGCATCGTGCTGGACGGCGTGAACCTGGCCGATCTGCCGCCCTACCAGCGGCCGATGAACATGATGTTCCAGAGTTATGCGCTGTTCCCGCACCTCACGGTGTGGAAGAACATCGCCTTCGGCCTGGAGCGCGAAGGCCTGCCGAAAGACCGCATCGCCGAACGCGTGGAGGCCATGCTCAAGCTCGTGCAGCTGGGCAAATATGCGCAGCGCAAGCCGCATCAACTGTCGGGCGGGCAGCAGCAGCGCGTGGCGCTGGCACGCTCACTCGCCAAGCAGCCGCAGTTGCTGCTGCTGGACGAACCACTCGGCGCGCTGGACAAGAAGCTGCGCGAAGAGACGCAGATCGAGCTCGTCAACATCATCGAACAAGTCGGCGTGACCTGCGTCATGGTCACGCATGACCAGGAAGAAGCCATGACCATGGCCAGCCGCATCGCCATCATGAGCGAAGGCCGCTTCCTGCAGGTGGGCGCGCCGGGCGACATCTACGAGACGCCGGCCACGCGCTTCGTGGCCGACTTCATCGGCAACGTGAACCTCATGGACGGCACGCTCGATGTGGACGACACCGACCACTGCATCATCGGCACCGCCGACTGCAAACACTACGTGGGCCACGGCATCACGGGTACGGAAGGCATGGCCGTCACGGTGGCGCTGCGGCCGGAGAAGATCCATCTCACACGCCAGCAGCCGGCCGACCCCTTCAACACCGTGCGCGGCACCGTCAAGGAGATGTCCTACTTCGGCAGCCACACGCTCTACCACCTGGTGCTGGCCAGTGGCGCGCGGCTCAAGGTGAGCATGGCCAACACGCAGCGCCACCGCGACGACACCTACACCTGGGGCGACGAGGTGTGGGCGCACTGGTCGCGCTCGGCGCACGTGGTCTTGACGCAATGAAGGTGCTGACGCAATGACGGCCATGCCGGCCCTGGCCAAGCGCTGGTTCAGCGGGCGCACGTTCGTCATCGCCGTGCCCATGCTCTTCCTGCTGGCTTTCTTCCTGGCGCCCTTCTTCATCGTCGGCAAGATCAGCGTCTCGGAGATGGAGAACGTCAGCTTCAAGGACGTGCTCACCTACAAGGAAGGCGTGCTGGCGCTGGCGCTCAAGCTGTCGAACTACGTCTTCATCACCGAAGATGCGCTGTACTGGAAGACCTACCTCGCCAGCATCCGCTACGCCGCGGCCACCACGGTGCTGTGCCTCGTCATCGGCTACCCCTTCGCCTACTTCATGGCGCGCGCCAAGCCCACGCAGCAGCCGGCGCTGCTGATGCTGGTGATGCTGCCCTTCTGGACGAGTTTCCTGCTGCGCGTCTACGCCTGGCGCGGCCTGCTCACCGAAGGCGGCTGGGTGGCCGATCTCATCGTCGGCAGCGGGCTGGACCAGTTGCTGGCCGCCCTGGGCCTGATCTCGGCGCCGGGGCAGCTGATGCACACGCCCTTTTCGCTGGTGCTGGGCATGACCTACACCTACCTGCCCTTCATGATCCTGCCGCTGTACGGCAACCTGGCCAAGATGGACCTGCGCCTGCTGGAGGCCGCAGCCGACCTGGGCGCCACGCCGTGGACGGCCTTCTGGAAGATCACGGTGCCCATGTCCAAGGCCGGCATCATTGCCGGCAGCATGCTGGTCTTCATTCCCTGCGTCGGTGAATTCGTGATCCCCGAACTACTGGGCGGGCCCGAGACGCTGATGATCGGCCGCGTGCTCTGGGACGAGTTCTTCGCCAACAACGACTGGCCCATGGCCAGCAGCGTGGCCGTGGTGATGGTGCTGCTGATCATCGTGCCGCTGGCCATCTTCAACAAGTACCAGGCCGAGTCTCAGGAGCAGCGCAAATGAGGGCCGCCGAATTCAACCGCTGGTTCGGCCGCGGCTGGCTGTCGCTGGGCTATCTGTTCCTGTATGTGCCCATCGCGGCGCTGGTCATCTTCTCCTTCAACGACTCGACCATCCCGAATGTCTGGCGCGGTTTCACGCTGAAGTGGTATGTCTCGCTGGCCAGCGACGGTGAACTGCTGGCCGGCCTGTGGCTCAGCCTGAAGGTGGCGCTGCTCACGGCCTGCGGCTCGGTGGTGCTGGGTACTTTCGCGGCCTTCGCACTGGTGAAGTACAAGCGCTTCACCGGTCGCACGCTGTTCTCGGGCATGGTCAACGCACCGCTGGTCATGCCCGAAGTCGTGGTGGGCCTGTCGCTGCTGCTCATGCTGGTGAGCATTCAGCGCACCCTGGGATTTCCGGAGCGCGGCATGGCCACCATCTGGCTGGGCCACCTGCTGCTGGGCATGGCCTACGCCACGGTGGTGGTGCAAGCGCGGCTGCAGGACCTGAACCCGCAGCTGGAAGAAGCCGCCATGGACCTGGGTGCGCGGCCGCTCCAGGTGTTCTGGCTGGTGACGCTGCCCATGATCGCGCAGAGCCTGGTCTCGGCCTGGCTGCTGACCTTCACCATCAGCCTGGACGACGTGGTGCTCTCGGCCTTCCTCTCGGGCCCGGGCTCCACCACCATGCCGCTGGTCATCTTCTCGCGTGCACGCCTGGGGCTGAACCCCAGCGTCAATGCCGTGGCTACGCTGATGGTGCTGCTGGTCGCCATCGGCGTGGTGGCGGCCAGCTACTTCATCGCCCGCGCCGAGCGCCAGCGCCAACGCGAGATGGCCGCTGCCAACCGCAACTGAACCGACCCCACACGAACAACAGGAGTAGCCCCATGTTCCACCGTTCCCGCCTGCTCGTCCTGCCGCTGGCCATCGCCGCCGCGTTTCCGGCCCTGGCGCAGAGCAACGCCGACATCCTGAAGGAACTGCAGGCGCTGCGTGACCGCATCACGCAGCTGGAAGAGCAGCTGAAGAAGGCGCAGACGCCGCAAGTGCCTGCGGGCCAGTGGGGCATGACACCCGAGCAGGCCAAGGAGCTCAGCCGCGTGGCCGTGAAGGCCGAGGCGATGCAGGACGCCTTCACCGACCAAGGCTACAAGGGCCTGAAGATCAGCGGCCAGATGGACCCGACCTTCATCTTCAACAAGCGCCAGAACGACAGCGGCTTCGTCTTTCTGAACAACGGCGGCGCGCGCTACAGCTACGACAACAGCTACTTCGGCATGGTGGTGCTTGACTTCGACAAGGAAACCGAAAGCGGCACCAAGTGGAAGCTGACGCTGGCGCCCGAACGCGGCACCGGCGCGCTGGTCAACGGCAACTCCATCGTGCACGAAGCGTCGGTGTCCATCCCGCTGGGTGACCTGCAGACGCGCTTGTGGCTGGGCCAGATTCCCGACTGGACGGGCTACGAGATCACGCTGCCCGCCGGCAACAAGCTCATCACCCACAACCTGCTGTTCGACTTCATGGCGCCCACCGCCTACACCGGCGCAGTGCTCGACGTGAAGAGCGGCAAGTGGTGGATGCGCGGCGGCCTGGCCAACTTCAACACCGCGCGCAAGACCTCGGGCAACAAGGAGCCCGTGCTCATCTATCGCGTGGACTACAGCAAGGGCGAGTACGACGGCTTCGGCTTTAGCGGCCTGCACGGCAAGATCCCCAACTTCGCTGCTGACGGCACCTACCGCGCCGACCCCACCGACCCCAGCACCGAGACTGGCTTCGACAGCGCCGGGCGCAACACTTTTGCCAACCTGCTGGAGTTCGACGCCTACTACATCCGCGGCGACTGGTCCCTGTTCGGCCAGCTCAGCTGGGGCCAGCAGAAGCGCGCTGCCATCTTCAACAGCGACGGCGTGCTGCGCGACGCCAGCTGGTGGGGCCTGTCGGGTACCGTGGCCTACAAGATCACGCCGCGGCTGGAAGGCGTGTTCCGCGCCGACTACATCGACAACAAGAAGAACGGCGGCGGCCTGCTCGGCTACAGCTACGACGACCCGCTCAACGGCATCGGCCGCGGCCTGCTCGCCGACGGCAGCTTTGCCAAGGGTGAAGGCACCGGCAGCAACCGCTACGCGCTGGCCTTCGGCATGAACTGGCGTGTCGACGAGAACTCCCTGCTGAAGCTGGAGTACCGCTACGACGGCGCCAGCCAGCCGGTGTTCGGTGAGGTGAGCAACGGCGGCATCACGGCTTACCGCAAGAACAACCATCTGCTCGGCGCTTCGATGGTGGTCACTTTCTAGGCCAGACCATGAGCACCGCTGCCGCTGCGAACTGGCATCAAGCCGCCGCGCAGCTGCGCATCGACGGCCACCTGCTCATCGACGGCCTGCGCCGCGCCAGCCTCAGCGGCCAGGGCTACGACAAGCATTCGCCCATCGACGGCCGCCTGCTGGCCGTGGTGGCGCGCGGCCAGCAGGCCGATATCGACGCCGCAGTGGCCAGCGCGCGTGCCGCCTTCGAGGACGGGCGCTGGGCCGCACAAGCGCCGGCCGCCCGCAAGAAGGTGATGCAGCGATGGGCTGAGCTGATCCTGGCCCATCGGGACGAGTTGGCGCTGCTGGATACGCTGGACATGGGCAAGCCCATCCAGCATGCGCTGGCGGTGGACATCCCGAGCACGGCGCGCTGCATCGCCTGGTACGCGGAAGCCGTGGACAAGGTGTACGGCGAAGTGGCGCCCACCGCGGCGCACGCGCTGGCGCTGATCACGCGCGAACCCGTGGGCGTGGTGGGTGCCATCGTGCCCTGGAACTATCCGCTCATCATGACGGCGTGGAAGCTGGGGCCTGCGCTGCCCCTCGGCAATTCCGTCGTGCTCAAGCCCAGCGAGAAGAGCCCCCTGAGCGCGCTGCGCCTGGCTGAACTGGCGCTGCAGGCCGGCCTGCCGCCGGGGGTGCTGAACGTGGTGCCGGGCTTTGGTGCCGAAGCCGGCGAGGCGCTGGCGCTGCACATGGACGTCGACGCCATCGGCTTCACCGGCAGCACGCGCACCGGCCGCCGCATGCTGGAATACGCCGGTCGCAGCAACTTGAAGCGCGTGTTCAATGAACTCGGCGGCAAGTCGGCCTTCA
>JANNFE010000259.1:0-29279 GCA_031379415.1 Betaproteobacteria bacterium
GCCGCGGTGTTGCCGTTGAAGAGGTGGTAGACGACGATGAAGAACGAGAACGCCGCCACCGTGTTGAAGGCGTTGAAGATCAGGAAGGTGGCAAAGCACAGCTTGCGGAAGGGCACGCAGCCGAAAGCCTCCTTGAAGCCGGCCAGCAGTTCCTTGAAGCCCATGCCGATGTTCGCCACGGTCAGCGGGACGAGGTGCGTGTCGTCCTTGGTCGAGCGGCTGGGCAGGAACACGGCCGGCACCATGGCCAGCAGCATGCAGGCCACGCCGACCCAGACCGACAGCGTGCGCGCGGCCGAGTCGGCGTTGACGAACCACTTGGGGTCGTACATGACGACCCAGAACCAGGGTGCGATGACCCAGGCCCACTGGCCGATCCACTGCGCCACGGCCATGATGCTGGTGCGCTCGTGGAAGTCGTCGCTCATCTCGTAGCCCATGGCGACGTAGGGAATGCTGAAGACGGTCAGCCCGGTGAAGAACACGAGCGACCAGAACAGGAAGTAGAGGAAGTTGTAGGTCAGCCCGTCGGCGCGGTGCAACTGCCACATCGCCACGAAGCCCACGCCGAGCATGATGGCGCCGATGAACACGTACTGCCGGCGCCGGCCCCACTTCGAGCGCGTGTTGTCGGAGATGAAGCCCATGATCGGGTCGAGCACCGCGTCGTAGGCCCGGGGCAGGAAGAACAGGATGCCCCACATCCAGGTGGGGAAGCCCATGTCCTGCACCAGCACCACCATGAAGATGCCCAGGGCGGCCGGGAACATCTGGTTGGCCAGCATGCCCAGCCCGAAGGCGACCTTCTGCCCGAAGGGAACCTTGTGATGCGCGGCGGCGGTGCTTGGGGTCATGAGAGCTTTCTGATGCGAGGGTTCGCCACGGGCACGCCGGTCAGTTGCGCAGGCTGCTCAGCAGCGCCAGCAGCCACAGCGCGCCAAAGACGAAGGGCAGCGCCTTCGCGGCCCAGCGGCCGCGGTGCGCGATGTGGCTGGCCGGCGCCAGCGGGCACAGGTCGGCCAGGCCCGCTTCGTCGAACTGCTGCTTGATGCCTTCGGTGGCCGCCATCGCCGTGTAGATGCCCACGCCAGCCAGCAAGGCGACCACGAAGCCGAAGAAGGGGAAGCCCAGCACCAGCCAGTTCATCCCGTCGCGCGAGTGGGCGCCGTAGGCGGTGAACATCAGGCCTTCTGACCAGATGAGCCAGCCCATGCGCTGGTTGACCAGGTGGTCCTCATGCGTCCACTGCTCGCGCAGGGCGCGGTAGTGGTCCCAGAGGGCGACGTCGGGGGTGCGGTGGGTGTGCATGGGCCTCAAGCGGGCTGCGCGGCAAGTTCGGGGTAGAGCGACTGCATCACCAGCTTGGGCCGCCGGTCTGCGGTGAACAGGCCCCAGTGCTTTTCGGGCTCCAGCGCGTCGGGCGAGCCCTTCCACGGCTCGTCGAAGGCCTCGAACACGAAGCACAGGATGCCGGCGCCACGCGTCCAGTCCATCAGGTCCTGGTAGTAGATGGCCTGCAGCTCCTGCACCGCGTGTTCGGCGTTCATGCCGCGGCCGTTGCTGGCCGTGCACCAGCCGGCTTCGGTGATGACGATGGGCTTGTCGGGGTAGAGCTGCGCCACGCTGGCGAAGTTGTCCTTGGTGTAGTCCAGCGCCTCGTGGATGTGCTTGTATTCCCACACCGGGTAGGTGTGCACCGAGATGAAATCGAGTTCGGCCACCAGCTCGCGCAGCTTGTGCTGCCAGGGCACGTAGTTCTCGCAGAAGGTCACCGGCTGCTGCACGGCGGCCTTGACCCAGCGCACGTAGTCGATCATGCGGTGCACGGGCACGAAGTGGTCGGTCCAGTCGACGGTGGCCTCGTTGCCCACGGCCACCGAGAAGACGATGTCGTCGTAGCGGTTGGCCAGGTCCACCAGGCGGTCGAGCTCGGCCAGGTTGTCCAGGCGGCTGGCCTCGAGCTGCTCTTCGGTGTAGGTGGCACCCCAGGGGCAGCCGAAGTTGTTCATCTCCGCGCCCAGGTAAGCGCCGAGCATGACCTGGAAGTCGAGCCTGTCTTCGCGGATGACCTGCAGCACACGTTCGGCGTGCAGGCTGCAGTCGTACAGGCGCAGCAGCTGCCAGTGGCGCTGCAGGATGTGCAGGTCCTCGCGGATCTCGGCCAGCGACGGGTAGATCTTGTCGTTGGGGCTCTGGCCGTGGCGGTAGCCGGAATAGCAGATGGCGTTGCCTGTCGGCAAGGACGGCAGGTGCGGGCTCATGGTCGTGTTCATCCGAACTTGAGGACGCCGTCCTTGTCCCACAGGCCCCAGTAGGCACCGACGTCACCTTCGGCGCCGACCTTCCAGGCCTCGTCGAAGGCGGCGAAGTAGAAGATCTCGATGTCGTCTTCTTCGGCCCAGCGGCAGCAGTCGACGAAGTACTGCATCGCGCCTTCGCGTGAAGGCACCGAGCCCTGGAAAGGGCTGCCCTGGTCGGGCCAGCCGGTCTCGCTGATGAGGATGCGCTTGCCAGGCGCAGCGGCGCGCGTGCGCTGCACCATGGTCTGCATGTAGGCCAGCGCCTGGTCACGCGGGCAGCCTTCCCAGAAGGGGTAGCAGTTGGTCATGACCACGTCGCAGGCGGCGGTGATGCGCGGGTGCTTCTCGAACAGGAAGTAGGCGTCGACATAGCCCACCGGCACGCCAGGCAGCGCGTCCTTCACGCGCTGGATGAAGCCGAGCAGCGCGTCTTCGCTCATGTCCTCGCGCAGCATGACTTCGTTGCCGACGGCCACGATGTCGGCATGGCCGGCGCGCGCGACCTCGATCACCCCCGCGATCTCGCGTTCATTGATCTCGGCGTCGGTGCCCAGCCAGGCGCCGACCAGCGTCTTCAGGCCCAGTTCGTGCGCCACGCGCGGCGTGTGTTCGTGGCCGTCGGTGCACGAGAAGCTGCGCACCCACTTCGCGTGCGGCTGCAGGATCTGCAGGCGCTGCCGGATCTGCGCTTCGCTGATCTGGCTGCCCGGCTGCTGGCCCTCCAGGTAGGGGCTGAAGCACAGGCCATGCACACCGTGCGCCAGCGTGTCCTGGAAGTCGGTGGCCAGTGTTTCGCGCTGCTGCTGCGTCCAGACATCGGGGCCGGTGCTCGTCCAGCGGCCGGCACTTGCGGCGGCGCCCGGCTCGGCACCCGAGCGCGCACTGCCGGGGCCCTGCCACTCGCCCTGGTCGGCGCTGCGCGCGACCTGCGCGGGGGTGTCGTGTGGAGGTCTGGACATGATGGGTTCCGCCTTCAGCGTTTCTTGTTCTGCCAGGGGAACTTGCCCTGGCCGATGGGTTTGGCGTTGCCGTCGCCGCCGCTCTTTTGGTACACGCGCACGTAGTCCACCACCAGCTCGGCGGGAAAGCGCGTTTCGGGGTTCGGCGCGCCAGGAAAGTTGCCGCCCACGGCGACATTCATGACCAGGTAGAAAGGCTGGTCGAAGGGCGCGGGCCAGGGGTTCAGGTCGGCCGCCTTCTTTGCTTCCACGCCTTGTCCAGCAGCCAGCCTGCTGCAGCTCCACCAGTGGTCGTAGGTGCAGGTCTGCACGCCGTCGACGTAGAACCGGATCTCGCCCGGCTCCCACTCCACCGCGTAGTCGTGCCAGTCCGACACCAGGCTGCCCTCGGGCAGCTTGTGCACGGTGGTGATGAGCGAACGCTTGGGGTAGGTGGAGCCGAAGTGGATGCTGTTCAGCACCTCGTGCGGTTTCTCGCCGACGATTTCCATCAGGTCGATCTCGCCGCTGGCCGCCCAGCCGCCGTAGCGGTCTTCCTGCGGCAGCATCCACAGCGCCGGCCACAGGCCCTTGCCCCAGGGCACCTTGGCGCGGAACTCCACGCGGCCATACAGCGTGGTGAAGAGCGGCGTGCCATCCCGCTTGCGCGTCTTCAGGCGCGCCGAGGTGTAGCCGCAGCCGTGCAGCGATTCCTTCACCGCGCGGATGGTGAGGCAGCCGTCCGACACCTGCGCATTGGCCGGGCTGTCGGTGTAGTACTGCAGTTCCTCGTTGCCCCAGCCCGGGATCCAGGCGTGGTTCTTGTAGTCGTAGAAGCCATTACCGATGTCGAAGTCCCACTTCGAACGGTCGATCTTGGTGCCGTCGAATTCGTCGTGCCAGACCAGCTTCCAGCCGGGGATCTTCTTGAGTTTCTTCGTGGCCATGTTCAGGCTGCCAGTTTGTGTTCGGAGTCGAAGGCCAGGGCCCAGGCGGCGTCGGGGGCCAGGCCCACGCGCTGCCCGGCTTCCAGGCGGTCATGGCCGGCGCCGACCTTGGCGCTCAGCAGTTCGGCAACACCTGCCACGCGCAGGTGGATGATGGAGCTGTCGCCCAGGTGCTCGGCCAGCTCCACGCTGGCCGGGATGCCCTGCTCCGCACCCACCAGGCGCAGGTGCTCGGGGCGCAGGCCGGCGCGCTGCGCACGCGCGGGTGCGGCAGCGGCCAGCGCGTCCCACAGGCGGCGATGCTCGGCGGTGGCGTCGCTGCCGGGCCGGTCGACGAGGTTGATCTTCGGCGCGCCGATGAAGCCGGCGACGAATTCATTGGCCGGGCGGTTGTAGAGATCCATCGGCGCGCCGAGTTGTTCGACATGGCCCTGGTGGAAGACCGCGATGCGGTCGCCCATGGTCATGGCCTCGACCTGGTCGTGCGTGACGTAGATCATGGTCGTGCCCAGCTCCTTGTGCAGGCGGCTGAGCTCGATGCGCATGTTCACGCGCAGCGCGGCGTCAAGATTGCTCAGGGGCTCGTCGAAGAGAAAGACCTTGGGCTTGCGCACGATGGCGCGGCCGATGGCCACGCGCTGGCGCTGGCCACCCGACAGCTCCTTCGGGTAGCGGCCCAGCAGCTCGGTGATGCGCAGGATCTCGGCCGCCTTGCCCACCTGCTCGGTGCGCTGCGCCTTGGCCGCGCCGGCCATCTTCAGCGCAAAGCCCATGTTCTCTGCCACCGTCATGTGCGGGTAGAGCGCATAACTCTGGAACACCATGGCGGTGCCGCGGTCGGCCGGGCGCGTCTGGTTGACACGCTGGCCGTCGATCATCAGGTCGCCGCTGCTGATGTCTTCCAGGCCCGCGATCATGCGCAGCGTGGTGCTCTTGCCGCAGCCACTGGGCCCCACGAAGACGAGGAACTCGCCGTCGCGCACCTCGAGGTCGATGCCCTGGATGACCTGGACATCGCCGTAGTTCTTGCGGATGCCCTTGAGGCTGACTTGTCCCATGTCTTCAGGCCTTCACGGTGGGCGGCGACTGGCGCGCCGCCTTCTGCACCTGCAGGAAGTCGCGGTACCACAGCGCGCTGTCCTTGGGCGTGCGGGCCAGCGTGGCGTAGTCGACGTGCACGATGCCGAAGCGCTTCTGGTAGCCCGAGGCCCACTCGAAGTTGTCGAGCAGGCTCCACACCATGTAGCCGGCCATCGGCACGCCCAGGCGCAAGGCCTCGGCCACGGCGCCGATGTGGCGTGCGATGTAGTCGGTGCGGTCGGTGTCGTGCACGTGGCCGCCTTCCAGCACGTCCTTGAAGGCAGCACCGTTCTCCTTCACGTACAGCGGCGGCACGGCGTAGTCGCGGTGCAGGCGCAGCAGCAGTTCGGTCAGGCCTTCGGGGTAGACCTCCCAGCCCATGTCGGTGAGCGCCTTGCCGCTGGTCTTGACGTCGAAGGCGCCTACCGCGCTGACCACCGAGCGCGTGTAGTAGTTGACGCCCAGGAAGTCCATGGGCGTGGCGATGTTCGCCATGTCGCCGGGTTCGACCTGCGGCGCGTCGGCGCCCAGGTGTTCGAGCACGTCGCTCGGGTAGCTGCCCGTGAACAGCGGGTCCAGGTACCAGCGCACCGAGCGGCCGTCTTCCAGGCGCGCCTGGGCCTGGTCCTCGGGGCTGTCGGTGTCGCCGCGGATGGGCGACAGGTTGAGCACGATGCCCAGCCGCGCGCGGCAGCCCTGCGCGCGCAAGGCCTGCAGCGCCAGGCCGTGGCTGAGCAGCAGGTGGTGCGCCACCTGCATGGCCGTGGCGCGGTGTTTGACGCCGGGCGCGAAGACGCCGGTCTCATGGCCCAGTACGGCCACCACCCAGGGTTCGTTGTGCGTGGTGATGGTGGCCACGCGGTCGCCCAGGCGCGCGGCCATGCCGCAGGCATAGTCGACGAAGCGGTGCACGGTGCCGCGGTGGGCCCAGCCGCCCTGGGCCTGCAGCGCCGAGGGCAGGTCCCAGTGGTTGAGCGTGAGGTAGGGCTGGATGCCGCGTTCGAGCAGGCCGTCGACCAGACGGTCGTAGAAGGCCAGGCCCTTCTCGTTCCAGGCGCCATGCCCCAGCGGCTGCACGCGCGGCCACGACACCGAGAAGCGGTAGGCGTCGACGCCCAGGTCCTTGATGAGGTTCAGGTCCTCGGGCCAGCGGTGGTAGTGGTCGCAGGCGCGCTGGCCGTCGCTGTGGTCGGCAATGGCGCCCGGCACGCGGCAGAAGTCGTCCCAGATGGAAGGGCCCTTGCCGTCTTCGGCGGCGGCGCCCTCGATCTGGAAGGAACTCGTCGCCACGCCCCAGACGAAGTCTTTCGGGAATGCTTGCGACGGCGGGAAGGGAGGCGCTGGGATCATGTGCAGGTGGGGTGTGGCCGGAGCGGGGTGACTACTTCACCGCGCCGGCGGTAAGGCCGGAAATGAGCTGACGCGAGCACAGCACGAACAGCACGACGAGCGGAATGGTGGCGATGGCCGAACCGGTCATCAGCGCGCCCCATTCCGTATCCACCGGGCTCTGCAGGCTGCGCAGGGCCAGGGGCAAGGTGTACATCTCGGGGCTGCGCATCACGATCAGCGGCCCGATGAAGTTGTTCCAGCTGGCGATGAAGGTGATGAGCCCCAGCGTGCCGAGCGCCGGCTTGAGCAGCGGCAGCACGATGCGCCAGTAGATGCCGAGTTCGCTGCAGCCGTCCATGCGTGCCGCCTCGACCAGGTCCTTCGGCACCGAGCTGCTGACGAACTGGCGCATCAGGAAGATGCCGAAGGCGCTGGCCGCGCCGGGGATGTAGAGCGCGCGCGGCTGGTCGATCCAGCCCAGCACGTCCATGATCATGAAGGTGGGGATCATGTTCATGAAGCTGGGCAGCAGCATCGTCGCCATGACGAAGGCGAACAGTGCGCCCTTGTAGCGGAACTCGAACAGCGCGAAGGCGTAGCCGCCCATGCTGCAGAAGAGCAGCGTCAGCGCGGTGTTGCAGACGGCGACGTACAGGCTCCAGCCCAGGTTGCGCCAGAACGGAATGCGGTCGGTCAGGATCTTCAGGTTGTTGAAGAAGTCGTCGCCGAACCACAGCGGCGGCGGCAGGCTGAAGATCTCGGTGCGCGACTGCGTGGCGAACACGAACATGAAGTAGAACGGCGCCAGCATCAGCAGCGAGCCGACGCCGACGAATGCGTAGGCGGCCCAGGGGGCGAGCTGGTCCCGGTTCATCGGCTCAACCCCCCGCATTCCGCGGCCTGAACGCGCGATGGGTGAGCCACGTCAGCACCACCACCACGAAGAACAGCAGCCACGACATCGCGCTGGCCGCGCCGAAGTCGTTGAAGTCGAAAGCCATGCGGTAGAGGTAGATCGCGGTCGTCATGCCCGCCTGGTCGGAGCCACCGCGGCCGCCGGTCAGGATGAAGGGCTCTTCGAAGATCTGCAGGCCGCCGATGACCGACAGCGTCACACCGAAGAAGATCATCGGCTTCAGGCTCGGCAGCGTGATGAAGAAGAACTGCTGCAGGCGGCCGGCACCGTCCATCGTGGCGGCTTCGTAGAGGTCCTTCGGGATCGTCTGCAGCGCCGCCAGATAGAGCACGACGTTGAAGCCGACATAGCGCCAGAACACGATCATGGCGATGGCCGGCTTGATGTTCTGTGGCGCGCCCAGCCAGTCGACAGGCTCGCCGCCGAAGAGCGCCAGCAGGCCCTGGTTGACGAGGCCGAAGTCCTTGCTGAAGAGGCTGCCGAACATGATGGCAATGGCCACCGTGCTGGTGATGTAGGGCATGAAATAGGCCCCCACCACGCCGTTGCGCAGCCGCTTGAAGCTGGTGTGGATGAAGACCGCCAGCGGAATGGCCACCAGGTGCTGCGGCACGCCCGAGGCCACCGCCAGCCAGCCGGTGTTCTTCAGGCTCTTCCAGAACCATTCGTCCTGCAGCGCGAAGACGAAGTTGTCGAAGCCGACGAACTGCATCGCGCTCAGGCCACTCGTCGGTTCCCAGGTCTGGAAAGCCAGGTAGAGCGAGAAGGCCAGCGGGAACATGCCGAAGATCAGGAACAGCGCCACGAAGGGGCTGAGCAGCACGCAGGGCGTGAGCGTGGGTGATGTGCGCAGGACGGCAGACAGCTTCATCGTCGGTGCCTGCGTCAGCGCTTGGCGCGGCGTTCGAGCAGGCGCGCCGCGTCGGCCAGCGCGGTGGCGATGTCCTTGCCCTGGTCCAGCACCTTGTCGAGCTCGGTGTCGATGACCTCGCCCGCAAAGGCGTCCTGCTTGTGCACGCTCACGGCGGTGATCTGGCGCGCCGCGTTGCGCCACAGCGCGCGCGCCGGCTGGCCGCCCAGGAAGGCGATGGGCTCCTCGAAGAAGCCGTCGTCGTAGGTGGACAGCAGCGCGGGGAAGGCGTCCTGACTCTTGAAGGCAGCCAGCTGCAGGCCGCGGTCGAGCGTCATCATGCGGATGAAGTCCCAGGCCAGGCCCTTGTTGGCGGCCGGTGCACCGCGGGCGATGGCGAAGAAGGTGCCGCCGTAGGCCGCATAGGCGCCTTCGGGCAATTGCGCGGCGCGCCACTGGCCCCGGGTGGCCGGTGCCAGCCAGTTGTTCAGATGGCCGGCCAGCCAGGCGCCCGACATCTGTGTGGCCAGCGTGCCGCGCTTGAAGCCTTCGCTCCACTCGTTGGACCAGGTGGAGACCTTGGCGTCGAGCTTGTTCCTGCGCACCTGCTGCGCCAGCTGGAAGGCGCGCACGAAACGCGGCGAGCTGACGAGCACCTTGCCGTCCTTGTCGAAGTACAGGCCCTCGCCCGGCTGGATGCCGGTGCGGATGAGGATGTCCTTCATGTCGCGCGCATGGGCCAGCAGGTAGGCGCCGGTGCGCTGCCTGATGGTCACGCCCGCGGCCACGTAACCGTCCCATGACTTCGTGAGTTCGGCTTCGCTGACGCCGGCCCTGGCCAGCACGTCAGCACGCCACAGCAGCGTGCCCGGCCCCACGTCGGTGGGTGCGGCGACGATGGCGCCGCCGCGTCCGGTGGCCTGGGCCAGGGCATAGGGCACGTACTGGTCGGCCATGCGCTGGATCTCGTAGGGCGGCTTGCGCAGGTCTTCCAGCCCGCCACCCTGTGCGAAGCGGCCGACGTAGCCCACTTCGAGCGCCATCACGTCGGGCAGGTAGAAGCGGGTCGACAGGGCCGTGGTCATGGCCGTGTGGTGGTCGGCGAACTGGCGGCTCACGACCTTGATGTCGACGTTCGGGTGCAGCTTCTTCCAGGCCGGGATGGCGGCCCTGACGATCTCGTCCACCGCCGGGTAGGCGGCCACCGTCAGCACCTGCTGCGCGCCGGCCTTGTCGAGCGTCGCAAGCATGGCGAGCAGGGCCGCGGCCACCAGCCAGCCCCCGCGCTGCCGCATGCTGCCGGCCCCTTGTTGCATCCCGTGTGTCCCTCGTGGTCCGGCTTTGCGGCCGGATGTGTGCAGGCGCTTTGAAAGCGCTTTCACAATTTACGGGCCACAGGCCGAACTGTCAATCGAGGGTTATCGCGGAGCGCCCCGGCGGCGGGCGCGGGCTCAGCGCGGCGTCAGCGCGGGCGCAGTTCGCGGCTGGATTCGCGCGCCATGAAGCGCGGCGCCGGCAGCTCCGACGTCGGCAGCTCGCCGGCCAGCAGCTGCAGCATGGCGGTGGCGGCCAGCAGGCCCAGTTCATACACCGGGTGGTGCACGGTGCTCAGCGGCGGGATGGTGTAGACCGCGCTGGCGAGGTCGTCGAAGCCGACCAGCGAGACATCGTCGGGCACGCGCAGGCGACGGCGGTGCAGCGCCAGGCCGGCGCCGAAGGCCATCTGGTCGTTGGCGGCGAAGATGGCGGTGAAGCTCTCGCGGCTGTCGAGCAGGCGTTCCACGGCCATGCGGCCACTGTCTTCGGTGTACTGGCCGGGCACCACCAGCTTGGGCTCGAAGTCCAGTCCCGCGGCTTCCAGCGCCGAGCGATAACCGCGCAGGCGCTCCTTCGAGTCGGGGTGGCGCGGGTCGCCGGTGATGAAGGCGATGCGGCGGTGGCCCAGGCTCAGCAGGTGGTGGGTGGCCAGGCGGCCGCCCTCGAAGTTGTCGAAGTTCAGCGCATACAGGCCGGGTGCCTTCAGGCTGCGGCCGGTCACCACCACGGGCAGGTTCTGCGCGCAGGCGGTCAGCGCGTTGTCGCTCAGGCGGCCGGTGAGCACGATGATGCCGTCGACGCGGCGCGCGCGCAGCGTGTCGATGCAGCGCGCCTCGGCGGCGGCGTTCCAGTGGCCGCTGACGAAGAGCGGGCTGTAGCCGGCGCGGCTGAGTTCGTCCTCAATGCCGCGCAGCGCACCGCCGTAGAAAGGGCTGTCGATGGCCTGCGTGACCACGCCCACGCTCAGCGTGCGCCCGCCGGCCAGGCCGCGGGCCACGGGGTTGGGCACGAAGCCCAGGCGCGCGATGGCTTCGTCCACCGCCGTCTTCTTGTCGTCGCTGACGACCGCCGTGCCGTTCAGGATGCGCGACACCGTGCTCGGCGACACACCGGCGGCCTGGGCCACCATCTCGAGCGTGACCTGGGTGTCGTCGCGCGTGGCCTTGGTGACCCTCTTCCTCCCGGGGGTGGCCGCGCGCTCGTCGCTTCGGGTCTTCATGCCGCGAGCCCTTTTTCTGCCCTGTTGTTGGGGCGGCAGTTTATGTCGGCAGCGAAGCGGCACCCGGCTGCAGTTCCAGGCGGATGCCCTGCGTGTCGTCGCCGGCCGGCACCGGCAGGCGCGTGAAGCCCAGTTCGTCTGCCAGGTTCAGCATGCGGGGATTGCCCAGCAACACGCTGCCCACCAGGCGCCGCGTGCCGCGGCTGCGGAAGTGGGCGATGAGCTTGTCCATCAGCAGCCGGCCCAGGCCGCTGCCCTTGAGGTCGCTGCGCACGATGATAGCGAACTCGGCGTCGTGGTTGTCGGGGTCGCAGACAGCGCGCACGACGCCCAGCGTCTCTTCGGTAGGCTGGCCCCCGGTCGTCTCGGCCCCGCCCGCCGGCCGCGTGGTGGCCACGAAGGCCATCTCGCGTTCGTAGTCGACCTGCGTCAGCCGCGCCAGTTCACTGTGCTCGATGCTGCGGCGGCTGAAGAAGACGCGCATGCGCACGTCCTCGGCGTCGAGCCGGCCCAGGAACGCGAGGTGCTGCGCCTCGTCCTCGGGGCGGATGGGCCGCAGCGTGATGCGCTGGCCGGACCACACTCGCTCTTCGACCAGTTCTGCCGGGTAGGGATGGATGGCGAAGTGCGCCGCCCCGCCCGGCCCCGCGGCGCTGACGCGCACGCGCGCATCGAGCGCGATGACACCCTGCGCGTCGGCCAGCAGCGGGTTGATGTCGACCTCGGCGATGCGCGGCTCGGCGGCCAGCAGCTCCGACAGCGCCAGCAGCGCGCCCACCACGGCGGCGCTGTCGGCCGGCGGCACGTCGCGCCAGCCCTGCAGCAGCCGCGCGATGCGCGTGCGCTGGATGAGCGCACGCGCCAGCGGCTCGTTCAGCGGCGGCAGCGCAATGGCGCGGTCGGCCACCACCTCCACCGCCGTGCCGCCCTGGCCGAAGAGCAGCACCGGGCCGAACAGCGGGTCGACACTGGCCCCCAGGATGAGCTCCAGCGCGCGCGGCCTTTGCACCATGGCCTGCACGGTGAAACCGGCCACGGTGGCGTCGGGGCGCAGCCGCGCCACGCGCGCCAGCATGGCCGCCACCGCGGCGCGCAGGGCGGCTTCGTCCTGCAGGTCCAGCGCCACGCCGCCGACGTCGCTCTTGTGCGAGACCTGCGGGCTCAGCACCTTCAGCACCACCGGGTAGCCGATGGCCACCGCCGCCTTGACCGCGGCATCGGCCTCGGGTGCGACGGTGCGCGTGCCGGCCACCGGCAGGCCACAGGCAGCAAGCAGGTCCTTGGCCTCGGGCTCGCTGAGCAGTTCGCGGCCCTCGGCGAGCACGCTGTCGACGATGGCGCGCACCGCGGCCATGTCGGCCACCGCCGCGGCCGGCAGTGCGGCCGGCGTCTGCATCAGCTCTTCCTGGTTGCGGCGGTAGGTGACGAGCATCGAGAAAGCGCGCACCGCTTCCTCGGGCGTGTCGTAGCAGGGGATGCCGGCGGCGTGGAAGAGCTGCCGCGCTTCCTTCACCGCGCCGTCGCCCAGCCAGCAGCCGAGCAGGCGGCCCGGCGCAGCCCGGGCCAGCGGCACCAGCGCCGCGGCGATCTGCGCGCTGGGCACGATGGCCGTGGGCGCATGCATGAAGAGCAAGGTGCCGGCGTCACGGTCGGCCAGCAGCGCTTCGAAGGTGCGCACATAACGCTCCACCGGCGCGTCACCGATGATGTCCACCGGGTTGGCGTGGCTCCAGTTGGGCGGCAGCGCGGCATCCAGGGTCTGGCGCGTGGCAGCCGACAAGGGCGCCAGGATCACGCCAGCGGCCGCGGCGGCATCGGCGGCCATGACACCCGCACCGCCGCCGTTGGTGACCAGCGTCAGCTGCTCCAGCGCCTGCGCCTCGGCTTCGTGCGGCAGGCCCTTGAAGTGCGCCAGCGTCTCGGCGGCGTCGAAGAGGTCCTGCAGCGTGTCCACGCGCAACATGCCGGCGCGGCGGATGGCGGCGTCGTAGACCAGGTCAGACCCGGCCAGCGCCCCGGTGTGCGAGGCCGCCGCCGCCTGGCCCAGCGGCGAGCGCCCGGCCTTGACCACCAGCACCGGCTTGTTGCGCGCCGCCGCGCGCGCTGCCGACATGAACTTGCGCGCCGACTCCACGCTTTCGATGTAGAGCAGGATGGCGCGCGTGCGCGCATCGCTGGCCAGCCAGTCGAGCATGTCGCCGAAGTCGACATCGGCATGTTCGCCCAGCGATACGCAGTGCGAAAAGCCGATGCCGCGGCCGCCGGCCCAGTCCAGCACCGCGGTGACCAGCGCGCCCGACTGCGAGACGAAGGCCAGCGAGCCCTTCTGCGCCGGCACGTGCGAGAAGCTGGCGTTGAGCCCGGCATGCGGCGACAGCAGGCCCAGACAGTTGGGCCCCAGGATGCGCAGCAGGTGACGGCGCGCGCTGTCCAGCATGGCCTGCTTCTGCGCCGCGCTGAGCCCGGCGGTCAGCACCACCGCAGCGCGTGTGCCGCGCTGGCCGAGTTCTTCGATCAGCCCTGCCACCGTGCCGGGCGGCGTGCAGATCACCGCCAGGTCGGGCGCCGCCGGCAGCTGCGCCACGCTGGCATAGGCCACTTCGCCGCCCACCGTGTCGCGCTTGGGGTTGACCGGCCAGCAGGCACCGGCCAGCCCGCCATCGCGCACGTTGCGCCACACCGTGGCGCCGACGCTGGCCGAGCGGTCGCTGGCGCCGATGACGGCCACGGTCTGCGGGTCGAACAGGAAATCGAGATGGCGGATGCTCATGGGCGGGGGTCTTCCGGTGCGACAGGCCGTGCATCTTGCCCGTGCAAGGCCGGCCGCAACATGACAGGGCGCAAGCGCAGCGCACGGCCACGGGTGTACGCTGGCTGCCATGCCCTGCGGAGACCGCCCATGAAAATCCTGCTTGCCGTCGACGGTTCAGGCCCCGCGCTGGACGCCGTGCGCCATGCGCTGGCGCTGCGCCAGCAGGGTCTGGACGCCAGCTTCGTACTGGCCAACGTGCAGGAACCGCCTTCGCTCTACGAGGTGATCGTGGCGCACGACGCCGACGTCATCGAGCGGGTGCGCAGTGCCGCCGGTGCCGACCTGTTGCAGCCTGCCGAAGCGCTGCTCACCGCCGCCGGCGCCACCTACGACAGCGTGGTCGGCGGTGGCGACCCCGGCCATGTGCTGGCCGACCTGCTGGAAGAGCATGGCTGCGACGCCGTGCTGATGGGCGCGCGCGGCATGAGCCAGCCGGACGCCGACGACCTGGGTTCGGTGGCGATGGCCCTGCTGCGGCACAGCCCGGTGCCGGTGACGGTGGTGCGCGCCGGGCCACCGGCCGAGGCCGAGGTGGACTGAAGATTCATCGACTCAGCGCCACGGCCCCTGGATCTGCGCGCGCGTTTCTGCCACGCCCACCTGCCACAGCTCCTGCAGGTCCGCCTCGGGCCATGCCGCCGCCTGGCCCACGGCGGCCAGTCCTCGCGCGCAGGCGGCGGTGCGGGGCGCGCTCCACCAGTGGTGCAGCTTGAGCTGCAGGCCCGGCAGCTCGGCCGTCATCGCCGAGGCCAGCGCCGCGAAGCTCGCCTGGCAGCCGTGCCCGTTGACGAGCACGATGCGCCGGTAGCCCTGTGCGTGCAGCGCGGCGATGCGTTCACCGAGCAGCGCCAGGAACGGGGCCAGGCGCAGGGACACCCTGGCCGGGAAGGCGGTGACGGTGGGCGTGAAGCCATAGGCCAGCGATGGCAGCACCGGCACCTGCAGCGGTGCGGCGGCTTCGGCTGCCATGCCTTCGGCCAGCTGCACGTCGCTGGCCGGGTTCAGGTAGAGGTGCGGCTCGGTGCTGCCGATCGGCAGCACGCAGCAGGCCTGGACATGCACGGACTTCGACTCAGGGGAAGGTGAAGTTCAGCGCCGGCACCGGCGCCCACACGTCGATGGCCTGCGTCTTCACCACGCCGGCCGAACGGGCCTCCACCGTGTACAGACCCGCGGTGGCCGGCACGGCCACGAAGTTCAGCACCACGGGGTTGACGACATAGGCCGTGCGCACCGGGGCCGACGGCGTGAGCAGCGGGTCGAACTCGCCGTTCAGCGCATCCACCGGGGCCCATGCCACTTCCACCGTGGGGCCGCCGCTCAGTGTCTGCAGCGCGCGCACCGTGGCCGTGGCCGGGTTCACCGTGCCCTGCACCAGCCGCGCCGCTGTGCCGGCCAGCGGTGGCGTGATGGGCAGCAGCGTGCTGTTGACGAAGGTCCAGGCCGTGCTCACCACCGGCACGCCGGTCATCACCGCAGTGACGCGGCCGCTGGCCGTGACCACCAGGTCGTAGCTGCCCACCGGCACCGGATAGAGCACGAAGCGGCCCGTGCTGTCGGGCGGCGTGGCCTTCACCGGCGCGCCGTTGAACTGCAAGGAAACGCTGGCACCGGCGGCCGTGGTGGCGGCATCGAGGTAGCCGACGACGCGGTAGCCGGCGTCCGACAGCCGGGGCGTCGCGGTGATCACCGGCTTCAGGTTGTACTGCCCCGAGTTGCCGCGCTTGACCACCGACTTGCAGGCGTCGAAGTCCAACACGATGTCGGCCACCTGCCCCACCGGCACGTCGATGTTCACGTTAACCTTCAGGCCGCTCTGCTGCGCGCTTGGCGTGCTGAGCGCCGTCTCGCTGCCGCCGGTGGGCTTCACGGCGTTGGCGTAGGGCGCGCTGTTGCCGTTGTCGGCCAGCACCAGGCGCAACTGGGTGTAGGTGCCCGCTGGCAACTGCGTCTGGCCGAGTTCTTCCACCACGCCATTGGTGAGCGTGTTCAGGTCGATGCGGCGTTGCGGGCTGAGCGTGATCTCCGACCAGCCGCTGTCGGCATCGCCCGCGCTGGCGCTCTGGTGCACGCGCACCGTCTGCACCGTCACGTAGACGTTGTCGTAGCCGCAGGAAGGCGCGTCGGTGAGCGCCAGGCGCAGCGTGCCCTGTGGTGCGCCGGTGCCGCTGATGCCGCCGCCAGCGCCGCCACCGCCGCAAGCGGCCAGGCCCAGGCACGACAAACTGCTCAGGGCCACCAGGGCCCAGCGTGTGATCTTCATGAGGTCTCTCTTTCGGCCGCGGCGTGCCCCGGCGTTTGCTCGAAGTAATGGATGCCCACACCGACGCGAATCCGCGGCACGGTGGTGCCCGTGGGTGAGCCGGCGGCGTCGCGCGCGGCCAGCCAGTGGTCTAGCTTTTCCAGCAGCGCCTGCGCCTGCGCGGCGCTCCAGCGGCGGAAGGCGGGCAGCACGTCGACCGGGATGCCGTCGTACATGACCTTGCGTTGGAAGCGCGGGTCGTCGGGCGCGCGGTGAATGTTGTGGTCGATGGTGTCGATGAGGTCGGCCACGTCGGTGCCCAGCATGCGCAGCTTGTCCACCGGGCTGCCACGCGGCACGTAGCCGCGTGCCACGGGTTCGATCAGGCCGTCGTCACGCCGGCGCACGGCGCCCATGCGCAGCAGCTCGTCGAGCACGGCGCGCGCCGGCATGTCGCCGCTGTGGCGGCGCGCCAGCGCAGCGAAGCCCAGGTCGCCATCCAGCGGCAAGGCGCGCGGGGACTTGGCAGCGGTCAGGAAGTCGGCGTCGCGCACCCACGCCGTGAGCACGCGCACGGCGCGGTTGTGGCGCGCGGCCGGTGCTTCACGCGCGTCTTGCGGTGCCGCCAGCAGGCGCTGCACGTCCTTGCGCGTGAGGCCGGTGAGGATGGACGCGCGCGACACCGTGGGCCGCCGGCCTTCGAGCGCGAAGTCTCGCATCGCCACGTCCACGTAGACCTGCTTGGCCATGTCGGCGAAGGCGGCAAAGGGCACGCCGTGGCGCAGCAGCAGGCGCACCAGCGGCCTCAGCAGCGTGAGCACGGCATTGCGCAAGGCCAGTCCGGCATCGGCATCGGCATCGGCATCGGTCTTCATGTATGGGAAATTTATCCCAAATACTGGAATCGTCAAGCGGCCCGGCCCAGAGGCAACAATGGATACATGAAGTCACCGTTGATGTTCGTCCGCATCCTGCGCGGCCATGCGCGCCTGTGGGCGGCCGCGGCCAGCGGCGCGGCGCTGTATGCGCTGCTGAGCCTGCTGCGCCTGGGCGAGCCGGCCACGCGTGCGCTGCTGGCCTGGAACGCGGTGGCCGTGCTCTACCTGCTGCTGGTGCTGCACATGGCCTGGGGCGCCAGCCCGGCGTTGATGCAGCGCCGCGCCGTGCGCCAGGGCGAAGGCCGCGTGCTGGTGCTGGCGCTGGTGGTGCTGGCCGCGGTGGCCGTGCTGCTGGCGGTGGGCTCGCAACTGGCGCTGGTGAAGGCGCTGCAGGGCCCGGCAAGGATGCCGCACATCGTGCTGGCCGCCTTTACGGTGCTGAGCGCCTGGCTGTTCACGCAGGCCCTCTTCGCGGTGAGTTACGCGCACGACTTCTACCTGGCGCGCGCCATCGGGCGCGCCGACGTGCTGCTGTTCCCGGGCACCAAGGAGCCGACCTATGGCGACTTCTTCTACCTGGCCTGCAGCATCGGCACCTCGGGCCAGACCTCGGACGTGGCCTTCAGCGGACGCACTTTGCGCCCGGTGGGCACATTGCACTGCGTGCTGGCCTTCTTCTTCAACACCACCGTGCTGGCGCTGGGCATCGGCGTGGCCGCCAGCCTGTTCTGATTCAGCTGCCCAGCTTGTTCGGGTCGCGCCAGGCGCGCTCGAAAGGCAGCCGCCAGGCATGCGGCGCGATCAGCTGGTGAATGGACTTCGGCCCCCACGAGCCCGGCGGATACAGGCGCACCGGCGGTGGCGCTTCGAGCAACTGCGTGGACACCTGCCACAGCCGCTCGATGCCTTCGGCTGTGGTGAACAAGGTTCTGTCGCCGCGCATGGCGTCGAGGATCAGCCGCTCGTAGGCTTCCAGCACCTCGCCCTGCAAGCCCGTGTCGTGCATGGCGAACTGCAGGCTCAGCTTGTCCAGCCGCATGCCCGGCCCCGGCCGCTTGCCGTAGAACGACAGGCTCATCTTCGACGCGTCGGCGAGGTCGAAGGTGAGGTGGTCGGGGCCTTGCGCGCCGACGCCCGAGCCCGGCGGGAACATGCTCTTGGGCGGCTCGCGGAAGGCGATGGAGATGATGCGCTGGCCCTCGGCCAGGCGCTTGCCGGTGCGCAGGAAGAAGGGCACGCCGGCCCAGCGCCAGTTGTCGATGTAGCACTTCAGCGCGATGAAGGTCTCGGTCTCGGACTCGGGGTCCACGCCTTCTTCGCTGCGGTAGCCGGTGTACGGGCCGCGCACCACGACGTGCGGCTGCACCGGCAGCATGCTGCGGAAGACCTTGTTCTTCTCTTCGCTGATGGGCGCCGGCTCCAGCGCCGTGGGCGGCTCCATGGCCATGAAGGCGAGGATCTGGAACAGGTGCGTGACCACCATGTCGCGGTAAGCCCCCGTCTGTTCGTAGAAGCCGCTGCGCTTGCCCAGGCCGAGTGTTTCCGGCACGTCGATCTGCACGTGGTCGATGAAGTTGCGGTTCCAGATCGGCTCGAACAGGCCGTTCGCAAAGCGGAAGGCCAGGATGTTCTGCGCCGGCTCCTTGCCCAGGAAGTGGTCGATGCGGAAGATCTGCTCTTCGCTGAAGACTTCGTGCAGCTTGCGGTTCAGCACCACCGCGCTGGCCAGGTCGGAGCCGAAGGGCTTTTCCATCACGATGCGTGAACGCTCCACCAGCCCGGCTTCACCCAGCATGGCCACCGCCGGCAGCGCGGCATTGGGCGGCACGCTCAGGTAGTGCAGGCGCCGGCTTTCGGTGCCCAGGCTCTGCTCGGCCTGGTGCACCGCAGCAGCCAGGGCGGCGGCGCCGGCCGACAGCGGCACGTAGTCCAGCACCTGGGCAAAGGCCGCCCAGTCGGCGTCGGCCACCTTGCGGGCGTAGAACTCGGTCAGTGCGGCACGCGCCGCGGTGCGGAAGCCTTCGGCGTCCAGCCCGTCCAGCGACACGCCGATGATGCGGCAGCCCGGCATGAAACCGGTACTGGCCAGGTGGTACAGGCCGGGCAAGAGCTTGCGGCGCGCCAGGTCGCCAGTGGCGCCGAAGAGCACCACCACCTGCGGGAAACGCGGGCCCACACCGGGTGGAATCTTGGCCATGGCGGGCCTCCTCTGGTCGCTGGTGGATGTAGGGCGGGAAGCAACTATCGAGCCGCCACCGCGCCGTGCGCTAGAGGCGATGGCGGATCGTCCACGCCACCAGCTCGGCGGCGTTGCGCACGCCCAGCTTGCGGCCGATGTTCTCGCGGTGCTTGCGCACGGTGTGCTCGGAGATGCCGAGCTCGTGACCGATGCGCTTGCTGGACAGGCCGCGGCCGACGCGCAGCGCGATGTCGGTTTCACGCGGGGTCAGCGGCTCGGTGGGTTCCCCCGCTTCGGTGCTGCGTTCGAACACCGCCGCCAGCTCGGGGCTGACGTGGTAGCCGCCCTGCGCCACCGTGTGCAGGGCCTGCACCAGCGCGTCGGCGTCGTCGGTCTTCAGCAGGTAGCCGTGGGCGCCGAAGCCGAGGGCGGCGCGCACCGAGACGCCGTCCTGCCGCGCCGTCACCACCAGCACGCGCGTGCGCAGGCCACGGGCCGAGATCTCGCGCATCACGTCCAGGCCGTCCAGCTTCGGCAGGCCCAGGTCGAGCAGCAGCAGGTCGGGCTGCAGGCTGCGCACCAGGGCCAGCGCGGTTTCGCCGTCGCCGGCCTCGCCGATGCAGCGCAAGCCGGGTTCGCTGGAGATCACGAGCTTCATGCCCTGGCGCACCATGGCATGGTCTTCGGCGACGACGATGGTGCTGGGTCCGGTGTGCACGCCATGAAACTAACATGCGCCGCGTGCTGCCCGAAGAACAGACCGACGACGAAGACCGCGTGCGCCGCGAATTGCTGGGCGTGATGCTGGCGCAGAACCGCACCGTGCTGCTGGGCAACCTGGCCATCGGCGTCACGAGCACGGTGGTGCTGATGGCCTCGGGCATCGGTGCCAGCGTGCTGGCCTGGCTGGCCGCGCTGCTGCTCTTCCTGGTGCTGCGCATGCTGCACGGCCGCCGGCTGGCGCCGGGCCTGGGCGCGCTGGGCCACGCCGGCGTGCTGGCTGCCGAACGCACGCTGACGCTGCTGCTCGGCGCCTGCGGCCTGACCTGGGGCCTGCTGCCCTGGCTCAGCTACACCGGCAGCGACCCCTTTGTCGACTTCTTCAGCATCGCCATGCTGGTGGGCATGACGGCCGGCGCCGTGAACTCGGCCGCCGCCGTGCCGCGGGCGCTGAACGTCTACATTGCCGGCGCATTCGGGCCCTTCATCCTGAAGTCGGCCAGCATCGGCGGGCTGGTCTATGGCGCCGGCGGGTTGACGATCGCCTTTGCCGCCGTGGTGCTCATCGCCTTCGGCCGCAATTCACATCGCGCGCTGCGCCAGACGCTCATCGTCACGCACCGCAACCAGCGCCTGGCCGAGGCACTGCGGCGCGAGCGCGATGCCGTGCAGACCGCCATGCGCGCGAAAGACCTCTTCCTGGCCGGCGTCACGCACGACCTGCGCCAGCCCGTGCACGCGCTGGCGCTGCACCTGCGCTACCTGCGCCGCCTGCAGCCCGACGCGCTCACACCGCAGGCGCTGCACGCGGTGTGCGAGCCCATGGAGACGGCGCTGAAGACCATGAGCAGCCAGCTCACGCGGCTGCTCGACCTGTCGCGCCTGGAAGCCGGCGAAGCCAGGGTGGCGCGGCGCCGCATCGAGCTGAGCGAAATCTTCGACGCGCTGGTCGCGCAGTTCGAGCCGCAGGCGCGCGACAAGGGCCTGGCGTTTCGCACACACCAGCGGGCCGGTCAGGTCGACAGCGACCCGAAGATGCTGCAGTCCATCGTCGACAACCTGGTGGCCAATGCCGTGCGCTACACCGAAACCGGCGGCGTGCTGGTGGCCGCGCGGCGGCGCGGCGGCACCTGGTGCATCGAGGTCTGGGACACCGGCCCCGGCATCGCACCCGATCTGCAGCCGAAGATCTTCACTGCCTACCGCCGCTTCGACGACCGCCAGCGCCGTGGTGACGAAGGCCAGGGCCTGGGCCTGGCGCTGGCCAGCAAGCAGGCCGAGCTGCTGGGGCACGGGCTGGTGTTGCGCTCGGTGCCTGGGCGTGGCAGCGTGTTCACGCTGGCGCTGGCTGTGGCCGTGCACGCCGCCTGAGCGCTGACGCGCGGCCCGCGTCAGCGCTTATTATTTGCAGGTTCCATCCGAGGACGTGAATCATGACCACCCCCGCTCGGGCTGCGCGCTCGCCATCGAAGCGGCCCAAGAAGCCGTCAGCCCCCAAAGACGGCGCTCCGGCGACATCGGTGACCACCCGACGAGCCGCGACGCGTGCGACCAACGTGGCCATTGCCACCGAACTGGCGCCGGCAGTGGCCATCGCCTTGCTGGACAAGACCGAGCAGGCGCCGGGCGCTGCTGCACCGGCGCTCGATTGCCTGGCCGCAGGAGCGACGCCGTCGGAGACCGCTGGCAAGGTGCGCGTGCAACTCATGTTCGAGAACGGGGCGGTGCTCCCGGTCGAAATGAGCGAGGCCGCGGGTGCTGCGCTGTCCAAGGGGCTGGAAGAGGAACTGCCCAAGAAGGCTGCCAGGAAGCAACCCAAGAAGCCGGCCAAGAAGTAGCCGGTGGTCCTGCCTCGCGGCGCCGGATCAGAACAGCATCGTGATGCGCACCGTGCCGCCGTTGTTCTCCACGGTCACGTTCGACGAGCCCTGCTCGGCCCCGGCACGCGCGAGGCGGATCATGTTCTGATTGCTGGCCATGATCTCGGCGACAAAGCCGCGCACGCCGCGGCCCTTCGCGTGTTCGGCCATGCGGCGCTGCATGGCGCCGCCCAGGCCGCTGCCCTGCCAGGCCGGGTGCACCATGAAGGCGGTCTCGGCCAGGTTGGTGGAAGGGTCGATGAAGTAGCAGCTCTGGGCCACGATCTGCGCCTGTTCGCGCGGGCCGGCGCAGGCCACGAAGGCGACCTCGTTCTCGAAGTTCATGTTGCACAGGCGCTGCACGTCGCGGTCACTCAGGCCGCGGATCTTGCGGAAGAAGCGCGTGTAGACATCGCGGTCACTCAGGCCGTGGAAGAGGTCGCGGATGCCCTGTGCGTCACCTGAAGCCGAAGGCCGCAGCAGCACGCTGCGGCCGTCTTTCAGCGCCAGGATCTTCTCTTCTTCCACAGGGTAGGCGCGCATGTTCTTCAGCGTCTGCTCAGGCCCGATGTAGCCGAGCTGTTGCGCCTGCGCGAACAGCTCGGCGCGGAACTTCGGGTGCGCGACTTCGATGAGCGCGATGGCGCGTTCGCGGATGCTCTTGCCGAAGAGGTAGGCGATGCCGTACTCGGTGATGATGTAGTGCACGTCGGTGCGCGCCACCGTCACGCCTTCGCCGGGCTTGAGGGTGGCGCGGATGCGCGAGGCCACGTCACCATCTTCGGTGCTGACCAGGCAGATGATGGGCTTGCCGCCCGGTGAACGCGAAGCGCCGCGCAGGAACTCGCCCTGCGCCGCCAGGCCGCTGTAGAACTCGCCGTTGAATTGATCCGCGCAGACCTGGCCGGTCAGGTCCACCGCGAAGGCCTGGGTCACGCTGACCATCTTGTGCTGCTGCGCGATGACCAGCGGGTCGCACACCGCTTCGATGGGCTGGAAGCTGAACAGCGGGTTGCCGTCGATCAGGTCGTAGAGCCTGCGCGTGCCCATCGCGAAGCTGGTCACGATCTTGCGCGGCTGCAACGTCTTGCGCTGGCCGGTGAGGATGCCGCGCTCCAGCAGCGGGATGATGGCGTCGGTGATGACGTCGCTGTGGATGCCGATGTCCTGGCGGTCGGCCAGGTACTTCAGCGCCTCGTTGGTGATGCGGCCCAGGCCGATCTGCAGCGTGGAGCCGTCGTCGATGATGCCGCCGATGTAGCGCGCAATCTGCTCCATGGCCGCGCTGGGCGCCGCCGGGTGCACGTATTCGATGACCGGCGCGTCCACCCACACCAGGTGGTGCAGCTGGTCCACGTGCAGCATGCTGTCGCCCTGGCTGCGCGGCATCTGCGGGTTGACCTCGGCGATGACCCGGCGCGCCTTGGCCACCGCGGCCGGCGCCACGTCGACGCTAACGCCCAGGCTCACATATCCAAACGCATCCGGCAGCGAGACCTGCACCAGCGCCACGTCCACCGCGATGCGGCCGATGGCGATGAGCTCGGGCACGCGCGCGATGCTCAGCGGCACGTAGTCGGCCTGGCCGGCCTTCACGGCAGCGCGCATGTCGGCGCCGACGAAGAAGCTGCGGTGGCGGAAGCGCGTGTCGGGCCGGCCTTGGACGTCGTGCGGCACGGCGTGGTCGGTGAGGAAGTGCACCAGTTCTACGTCGGCAGGACCGAACTCCTGCCGTTCCAGCGCCGCCACCAGCGTGCGCGGCGTGGCGCAGGCGGTGCCGACGAAGACATGGTCGCCATGCCGCACCTGGGCCACGGCCTCGGCGGCGCTGCACACCTTGGCGGCCCAGGGCCGCAGGGCCGGGTGCAGCGCGGCCTGCGGATCTGCAGGGGCTGCGGATGGCGGTGCCGGTGGCGCTTCGGCCACACCGCCGAAGCGCGCGCGCAGGCTGCTGGCCATGCGCGCCAGCAGGCCGGGTTCCTGCGGCGATGGGTCCGTGCTCATGCAGCCTTCCGATAGGCTTGCAGCGCCGCGGGCGTCATGTCCTTCAGCAGCTGCTGCGCGTGGTCATGACCCTGCTGCACGATGCTGTCGAACTTGTTCCACTGCAGCATGCCCACGCGTTCCAGCGGCGGGTTGAAGTAGAGGTCGGTGAGGCGGCGCGACTGGCGCTGGCGCGAGGTGCTGTAGAGCACCGTGACGTTCATCAGGTAGGCCACCAGCGTGGGAAAGCGATACCTGCGCTGCGCACGCGGGCGCAGCCGGTCGCGCAGCAGCGCCCAGGTGCCGGGCACTTCGTCGTGGGCCATCTTGCGCGGCTTGCGGAAGCTCAGGTCCACGCCAATGACGCGGCCCACGCCGCGCTGCGCGCGCATCACGTCGACCGGGAAGTTGTTGAAGGTGCCGCCGTCGCACAGCAAGTCGCCGTCCAGCAGCACCGGCGACAGCGCGCCGGGGATCGCGGTGCTGGCCAGCATGGCTTTCATCAGTCGGCCGCGCGTGATGACCTGTTCCGTCGCCTGCGAGTAGTTGCTGGCGACGCAGAACCAGTTCTTCCACAGGTCTTCGGCGTCGATGTCGGCGCCCACCAGTTCCAGCGTCGCGCCTTCGATGACCCGGTGCAGGCGCCGGCCCTTGATCAGGCTGAGCAGCGGCAGCAGGTTGAAGTCGCCCGTCGGGTTGCCCCTGAAGGCGCGGCGCGCCACCGCCACCTGCTCGGCCAGCGGCCGGTCGCTGGCGAACAGCGCCGCCATCACGCTGCCGATGCTGGTGCCGCCCAGGTAGTCGACCTCGATGCCCTGCGCCGCCAGCGCCTGCATCACGCCCAGGTGCGCCAGGCCGCGCGCGCCGCCGCCGGCCAGCACCAGGCCCACCGCGGTGCGGCTCTGGATGCGCGCCAGCCGCGCCATGTCGCGCTCCAGCGCCGGGCGCACATGCACGTGGTCGGCCAGGGGCCGCCGCGCCAGCCAGGCCCGCGTGCCGCGCGGGCAGCGCAGTTCGGCCGGGTGCAGCAGCACCAGCACCTCGGCGGCTTCGGCGCGGCCGGGGCGCTGCATCAGGAACTGCGTCTCGGTGGCGTGCAGCACCGGCGGCATCGCGGCGTCGGCCAGCAGCAGCATCTCGTCGCAGCGGCGGCTGCAGCGCTGTGTCCACGGCGTGGGCTGCTCGTCGGCCACCAGCAGCACGTAGTCGTGCTGGGCCTCGATCTGGTCGAGGTGCAGCGCGATGCGGCGGTTGGCCGCCGCGTCGTCGGCCGCGCACCGGGCCAGGCCGGGCTGCTGCAGTTCGGCGTCGATGGACCCGGCGTCGAGCACGCAGACGCGCGCGCTGCTGCCCTGGTGCACCAGCACGCGCTGCAGCTGCGCGGCCAGGGCCCGTGCGAAGCCGGCCGCCTGGACCCCGTCGCTGATGGGCAGCACGCCGATGGTCACCGGCCGCGCCAGGTCGGAGCGGTGCTGCACCGTCTGCAGCCGCCGGATGAGCTGGCGCGTCAGCGCCACCGACAGCTGCGGGCTGCTGGCGATCAGGCGGTTGAAGGCCGGCTTGTCGAGCTTGACGAGCACCGAGTCGCGGATGGCCACCACGGTGGCCGAGCGCGGCTCGTCGGTGTAGAGCGCCATCTCGCCGATGACCTGGCCGCGCGCCATCTCGCGCACCATGCGCTCGGGGCCGTCGCTGTCGTCGGAATCGTCGCGGATGTAGGCGCGCAGGCGGCCGCTGATCGACAGGTAGAGGCAGTCGCCCGGCTCGCCCTGGGCCATGAGCGTGGCGCCGGCCGGCAGCTCCACCCATTGCAGTTCGGCCTGCAGCAGGGCGCGTGCGGCGTCGTCCAGTTCGCCCAGCAGCGCGGCCAGGTGTTGTTCAAGCAGGCGGTCCTGGTAGTCGGCGGGGCTGATCAAGGGTGGGTGTCGAGATAAGGCGCCGGGCAATGTAACCGAGGGCCTGCGCATCAGCAGCTAGAGTCTGCCCACCTCCCGATGTGCGGGGCTTCAGGAGCGCCGATTGCCTTCGACCCATGACCTGCGCGGCGCCGCGCGCCTGGCCACCGACGCCACCGCCGGGCTGACCGACCTGGTGGAAGCCCTGCACGAGCGCATCGCGCGGGTGCCCGGCCTGGGCGGCGCGCTGGATGGCCGCACCACCGGCATCACGGGCCTCGTCTACAAGACGGTGCGGGGTGTCACGCGCGTGGTGGGCGGTTCGGTGGACGCGCTGCTCGGGCTTATCGCCCCGGCCCTGCGCGAAGGCGAGAGCAGCCCGGGCCGCGAAGCCGTGGTGGCCGCGCTCAACGGCGTGCTCGGCGACCACCTGGAAGCCACGCACAACCCGCTGGCCACGCCCATGGCCCTGCGCCACCAGGGCCAGGCGCTGACCCTGGAGCGTGAAGCCCTGCACCTGCAGATGCCGGCAGCCGGCCCGCAGTTGCTGGTGCTGGTGCACGGTCTTTGCATGAACGATCTGCAATGGCAGCGCCAGGGCCACGACCACGGCGAGCTGCTGGCGCGCGAACGCGGCGTCACACCGGTTTACCTGCACTACAACAGCGGCCGCGCCATTGCCACCAATGGCGAGGAGTTCGGCCGCCTGATGCAGCGCCTGGTGGACAACTGGCCGGTGCCGCTGCAGGGCGTGACGCTGCTCACGCACAGCATGGGCGGCCTGGTGGCGCGCAGCGCGCTGCACCAGGCCACGGCCGCCGGCCTGGCCTGGCCGAAGCAGGTGCGCGACCTGATCTTCCTGGGCACGCCGCACCTGGGCGCGCCGCTGGAACGTGCGGGGCACTGGATCGACATCCTGCTCGGCGCCACGCCCTACGCCGCGCCGCTGGCCCGCCTGGGCCGCGTGCGCAGCACCGGCATCACCGACCTGCGCCACGGCCTCGCCCTGCCCTTGCCGCCGGGGCTGCGCGCCTGGGCCGTGGCCGGCACGCTGGCCGAGGCGCCACACGCCACCAAGGACAAGTTGCTGGGCGACGGCCTGGTACCGCTGGCCAGCGCCCTGGGCACCGACATCGACCCCGCGCGCCAGTTCGTGGCCCGCGACACGCACCACATGGCCCTGCTCGACAGCCCGGCCGTCGCAGCGCAGCTGCTGGCCTGGCTGGCACCGCAGAATGCGCCGGACCCCCGCCCGTCACAGGACATCGCATGACCACCCCCTTCGACGCCGCCGCGCTCAGCCGCCGCCCCGACGCCCTGAGCGGCGGCGCCCGGCTGATCCCCATCACCACGCCGCATGGCGACTTCCAGGTCTGGACCCAACGTTGCGGCGACAACCCGCGCATCAAGCTGCTGCTGCTGCACGGCGGCCCGGGCGCCACGCACGAGTACTTCGAGGCCTTCGACAGCTACCTGCCGCAGGCCGGCATCGAATACATCTACTACGACCAGCTGGGTTCACACCGCAGCAGCCAGCCCGACGTGCCCGAGCTGTGGGACACGGCGCGCTTCGTCGACGAGGTCGAGCAGGTGCGGCTGGCGCTGGGCCTGGACGCCGGCAACTTCTTCCTGCTGGGCCACAGCTGGGGCGGCATCCTGGCCACCGAGTACGCGCTGGCCCACCAGCAGCACCTGAAGGGCCTGGTCATCAGCAACATGGTCAGCAGCATCCCGGCCTACAACCGCTATGCGCAGGAAGTGCTGATGCCCGGCATCGCGCCGGCGGTGCTGGCGGAGATCCAGGCCATCGAAGCGGCCAAGGACTACGAGAACCCGCGCTACATGGAACTGCTGATCCCGCACCACTACGAACACCACGTGCTGCGGATGCCGCACGCCCGGTGGCCCGACCCGGTGCTGCGTGCCTTCGCGCACCTCAACCCCAAGGTCTACATCCCCATGCAGGGGCCCAGCGAGCTGGGCGCCAGTGGCCAGCTGGTGGACTGGGACCGCACGGCCGAACTGCCGAAGATCACGGTGCCCACGCTGACCATCGGCGGCGCGCACGACACCATGGACCCGAAGCACATGGAAGCCATGGCGCGAGCGCTGCCGCAGGGGCAGTACCTGCACTGCCCGAACGGCAGCCACATGGCGATGTACGACGACCAGGTGACCTACATGCAAGGCTTGGTCGACTTCCTGCGCAGCGTGGACGGGGGTGCCGCGTGACGCTGGCCATCGTTGGCTTCCTCGTCTTCGGCGCCTGCTTCGGCCTGGCCACGTTCACGCGCCGCCACCTCTTCAGCGAGGGCCCCACCACGCGCGTGGAGGCCAAGCCCGGCGACCTGGCCAATGGCCGTGTGATGTGGGTGCTGATCTGCACCTTCCTGTGGCCCGTGATGGCGCTGACGGGTCTGCACTCGCTCTGGCTGCTGGCCCGGCGGCGCGCTGCAGCCCGCCGCGCTGGGCGCCGCTAGCGGATGCGCCGCGCCTCGACGTAGTAGCGCTTCTCGTGCGCCTCGCCCATCGAGAAGGTCTTGCGCGGCAAGGCACCTTCACGCACCACCATGCGCAGCAGTTCGCTCTTGCTCACGGTGGCCAGGTGGATGCCCAGCTGCCCCGGCGCCAGGGCCAGGCGTTGCAGCACCTCGTCGCCATGCACGTAGTCGACATGGCTGGCGCCACCCGCGGCAATGAAGTCATCGACGAAGGCCTGCAGCGTGCCCACCGCCAGCGTGGACGGCGGCTCGGCGATCTGCGCCACCGTGCAGCGTGCGCCGGGGCCGATCAGACCGACGGTGTGGCGCGAGGTGTCCGCCTGCGCCGCCTGCACCTGCGCGCGCATCGTGTCGGCGTCGGGCACGTCGTGCAGCCTCAGGCGGCTGCCGAAGGCCTTGGCCAGTGCCTGGCGCAGGTCGGTGCTCACGCCGAAGAGCAGGCGGTGGATGGGCTCGAACACCAGCGCCGGGTCGTGGATGTTCTCCACCTCCACCAGCGCCCAGCGGCTCGGGTGGTCCATGCCCACCGTGGCCTTGGCGCTGTCCCAGATGGCCTTGGCAGTGGCCAGTGAATGATTGCCGTCGCCCATCGCAAACAGCATGGGCGGTGTACCGGCCGGCACGCCGTGGCGCGCCGCGAAGGCCTGCGGGTCGGCCAGTGCCGTGAGCGCCTGCACCGCCGCGGCGTATTGCGCCGCGTCCACCGCGTAGCCGGCCACGCGGCCGCCGCCCTGCATCAATGCGGTGTCGTAGAGCGGGCTCAGCGCGGCGCGCGCAGCGGCGATGGGTTCGATGACCGTCTGCGCCGGGTCGTCGATGAGCACCAGGATGTGCGGCAGCTCCAGCTCGGCACCGCGGCGCACCGCGATGCGCGGCGCCAGGCGCTCCACCATGGTGGCCTCGGTGGGGCGGATCAGGCTGCTGGAACCGCGGCCGTAGTCGTAGTGCTCGAGGTCCAGTTCCAGCATCAGGCCGCGGCGGATGTGGCCGCCCACGCTGCGTTCGACGTAGATGGCGCCTGCGTGTTCACGCAGCAGGCCGTCGGCCAGGTAGTGGCGCATCGTGGCCTGGATGTGCTGGATGCGCTCGGGCGCATCGGCTGCGCCGAGGAAGACTTCGGGGAAGATCAGGTGCAGCGTCGACGGTGCGTCGCCCACCGCCTGCGCCACGCGCTGCCAGTACTCGGGCTCGGCGGTGTACTGATCGCAGGCCACCACGGCCCACTTCGCCAGGTCGACACCGGGCCGCGGCAGGCTGATGCGCGGGAGACGAAAGCCGGTCGGAACGCCCATGGCGACTCACCCTGAGATG